>JAJYLP010000034.1 GCA_021787615.1 Pseudomonadota bacterium | reverse complement strand
CGGCCGCCTGGTCGCCCAGCTCATGCGGCAAGAGCCGTACCGATCCGCCCCGTGGGTGTTCTGGATCATGGACAACGGCTCCTCGCACCGCGGTCAAGCTTGCATCAAGCGTCTGCAGCGCCGTTCGCCCACGCTCATCCCGGTGCATACACCGGTGCAAGCCAGCTGGCTCAACCAGACCGAGGTGTACTTCGCCATCGTTCAACGCAAGGTGCTCACGCCCAATGACTTCCAGTCCCTGGCTGAAGTCAAAGATCGCCTGTTGCGCTTCCAGGATCACTACTGCGTCGCCGCGCGCCCCTGCCAGTGGAAGTTCAGCCGCGAGGACCTCAGAGCACGGCTCGCCAAGATCGCGCCCATGAGAAAACCTTCCGCAAGGCAGCCTGATTGAAATACGTCACCGAAATTACGGTCGAGAGTACTTAGGAATGTGATGAACAGAAGGTCCCCGATCAAAAAGGAAGCAACCCTGCGCGAGCAGGTATTTCAAATTCTCCTCAACGAACTGAAGAGTGCTCGATTCGCACCGGGCGAAAGAATCACCGAGGAGGGACTCGCCAAGAGACTGGGCGTCTCCCGAACCCCGATCCGCGAGGCACTTGGACAACTCACCAGACAGGGGATCCTGCGCGCGCGAGTCGGCGGCGGCTCCGTCGTGCCCTCGCCATCGATCGAAGAAATACGGCAAATAATCGCGGTTCGAGCCCTGCTCGAACCGGCGGCGGTACGGCTGGCGGCGCAGGAGTACGGTCCCACTGAGTTCGACAGAATCTCCAAAGCGATAGACGCTGAATCCCGGGCGGCGCCGCGTACGCAACCGGGAATGTTCGCGAAGGCAAACGAAGACTTCAGGCACGCCATTTTCGACGGCATCTCCAATCGGGTATTGAGTTCTGTGATCGCTCAGTTCGCGGGTCATCTGCATTTCATTCGCGGTGCGACGCTGAGTGACATGGACCTTCGCCGAGAGATCGTGAGCCGACAAGAAAAGATCCGCGACGCCCTGACGAACCGGAATGCCGACTTGGCGGAAAGTCTATGGCGATCCTACCTGCAGCTCACCGAAGACGCCCTCACGAACGCTCTGACCGATATCCGCCGCAAGTCGCGCCTGCGCAAGGAGCACGATGTCCCAAAGGCAGTGGACCTCGCCTGAGGCGTCCAGCCGACCGTCTGCGCGCCTCGATCACCGTCCGCCGCGCAACTCCCGCTTTCTTCGCGCCTCATCCATCGGGTGTCCCCTCTCTCCCGCCAATCTGCTTGATCCTGAACCGTCTCGGTCCTCAGCGATGCAGGCACACGCCGGATCCGGGGTGATTCCGACAGTTACTGGGGACGCGACCAACGCGCCGTGCGTGCTCAGATTCCGGCCAATCCAATGCAAGTCGCGCGGACGCCAGTGACACCCTGTACACTCGAACGACCGCGCCACTCACGGCAATTAAGCAGGTGGAGTGCCTACCCGATGAAAGTGAACAAGATTGACCACATATGCATCGCCGTGCGCGATCTCGAGGCGGCGAAGAAGATATGGGAGCCGGTGTTGGGAAAATCGGCTCCTGACGACGCCTACCTAGACGAACCGGAGAAGATTCGTGTGGCGCGGTACTGGCTCGATGGTATCGGCTTCGAACTCATGGAATCGCTGACTCCTGATGGCGAGGTCGCCAAATTCATCGAGCGACGCGGCGAAGGCGTGATGCTGATCAGCATGAATGTTGACAGCACACGAGAGTCGGTATCGGAACTGACTGCGCAGGACTACCCAATCATCGGCGGAATTCGAGCGTTTCGAGACTGTGAATTCGCATTCGTTCATCCGCGAAAGATGAACGGCGTACTGCTGGAAGTCATCGACTACAAGTGGCACGAACTCGAGGGGGCGGGAGAAGACACGCCGTGCGCGCGCTGACGCGCGAAGCCAGCGCGACCGTTGCCCCCATCTGGAGCTCGGGCTTCCGGCCTTTCTTTCTCGCCGCGTCGCTCTATGGCCCGGCGCTGATCGCGCTGTGGTACGGTGCCCGCATCGGACTGTGGCCGGCGCCTCACGCGCACCTGCCTCTATGGGTGCTGCACGCACATGAGTTACTCTTTGGGTTCGCCGGCGCCCTCGTGTGCGGAGTCCTGCTGACGGCATTGCCAAGCTGGACCGGTGCCGCCGAAATCGGCGGACTTCGGCTGCGCATCCTGGCGGCGCTATGGCTCGTGGGCAGGGTATGCGTGTTGTTCCAGGACGAACTGCCCAAGCTGCTGGTCGCCGTTGGTGACTGCTCGCTGCTGCCGGTGCTGTGCATCTTCCTGGCGCTCAGCGCGCGCGGCTCGAGGAAGCGGCTGTTCGCGTGGACGACGGTTCCGCTGTGTGCGTTCACCGCTGCGAATTTCGTGTACTACGCCGGGGTCATCTCCGGATCGGCCGGCGAGATCCGCCTGTCGCTCACGCTCGCCGTCGACGCGCTGATGTTTCTGTTCACGTTGTACGCGGGTCTGTTCGTTCCCGCGTTCACTCGCCGATGGCTCCGGACGCGCGGCATGGAATCCAGGCCCATATCGCCACCCATCGAATATGCGACCGCGGTCGCGATGCTCGCGTTCGCGCTCACGGATCTGTTCCAGGCGCCCCTGCTTTGGGTGACGTTGGCTTCCGTCGTAGCGGCACTGGTGCACACTTGGCGCTGGACGCGGTGGCGCGGGTGGCTTACCTTTCGCGACCCGATCCTTCGGTGCCTGCACATCGCATATCTATGGCTGATCGTGTCGTTCGTGCTACGCGCGTGCGCCGGCGGGCATGCCGACTGGCATGATGCCGCCGTTCATGCGTTCACGATCGGCGCCTACAGCACTTTGAAGATCGGTCTGATGACGCGCGTCGTTCTCAAGCACACCGGTCGCCCCGTTCGGGCGGACCGGCCCATGAGCATCGCGTTTACGATGATGCCCATTGCCGCAGTGTTGAGAATCGCATTCGCAGTGCTGCACGGCCCAGAGTGGCTCGCAGCAGCCTCGGCGTCTCTGTGGGCGGCCGCCTTTCTCATCTACCTATTCAGGTTCGGTCCGTCCCTGGTTCGCGCGAGCCTGCCGCGGCCGGCTCCCGCGTAGCCGGGTCCGGCGCGTCCCTCAGCGATCTTTGTCGACTCCGCCGGCACGCGCCGAGCCCGCTTCGTCGGCGAACCGGTACTCGAGTGCCGCCCGCTCTGGCGTGACCCGGCCGCTGGCGACGTCCCGCGCCACCGCGGTGTCGTCCCGTTCTGCGGGATCCCCGAAGCCGCCCCCGCCGGCGGTATCGAATTCGACGAGGTCGCCTTTCTTGAGCCGCGTCAATCCGTAGGGATCCGCCGGCCTGCCATTGACCGTGAATCGCGCCAGGCGGCCCGGTCTACCACCGAAAAGACCCTCCGGAGCAAGTTGAAAACGACCGGACTGAAGCGCCATGCCGATGTTTCCCCGCGGACCCTTGTCGTCATCCGGTACCCAGATCACCTCCCGCCGGCCTTGCGCACCGCGGAACTTTCCGGCACCACCGGAATCCGCAAGCAACTCGCGCGAGCGGATGACGAGCGGCGTATCGCTTTCAAAGATCTCGACCGGTGTGTTCGCCGCATTGGCGGGAAACACGAAGCTTCCCGACCCGTCAGCCGCGGCGCCCGCTCCCATGCCGCCGCCGCGGATCACCGCCGCGTGGAACGGATCACCCGAACAGCGCGTGCCGAAGAATACCTGCATGGTCGCCGGCGTCCCGCCACTGCCTGCGATCACGCGATCGGGCAAAACCGGCGCCAAGGCGCGATAGATGATCTCTGTCATGAAGTGGCCAATCTGCATTCGCGCCACCACTGGTGCCGGATGGCGGCAATTGACCACCGTGCCCTCCGGAGCGATAAGAGTTATCGGCGCCGCCGTGCCCTCGTTATTCGGCAGCTCCGGGTCGAATATGCTCTTGATGGCCATGTGTACGTAAGCGTACGTGAAGTTGAATACGACATTCCCGCCCCACTCCACCTGGCGCGTCGTTCCAGACAGATCGACGACTACGTCGCTTCCCTTGATCCTCAATTCACAGCGAATCTCGACCGGCGCCTGCCCCTCCATCTGCTCGATGGTACCGCTTGCGCGATATGTACCATCGGGAACGCGCGCGATGGCTTCGCGCAAGCTGCGCTCGCTCCGCCGGATGATCTCCTCCGCAAGTTCATCGAGATCATCCAGGCGGTAGTCATTGAGAAGCTTCAGTATGTGTTGGGCGCACACGTGATTCGCAGCGATCTGCGAACGGATGTCCCCTTGAACTTGTTCCGGCGTGCGCACGTTCGCGCGAATGATGTTGAAGATATCCTCGTTCGGCTGTTCGCCCCCGTACAGGCGCACCAGCGGTAGGAATAGTCCCTCTTCGAAGACGTCGTGGCTGTTGGACGCAACGCGCCCACCCACGTCGGCATGGTGCAGGATGCAGGCGGTGAATGCCATGAGCCTGTCGCGCCGAAACACCGGACTCAGAACGCAAACGTCGTTCAGGTGACCCGCGAGCACCCACGGATCGTTGGTGATGAAGACGTCTCCCGGCCGGAAGAAGTCCGCGGGTCGGCTGTTGATCAGCTTCTTGATGCCGAGCGCCATCGCGCCCGATTGCCCGGGACTCGCCAGCGTGCCCTGTGCGAGCTCGCGACCCCGGCTGTCCGTGAACATGCACGTATAGTCGTGGGAGTCTCGAAGTACACTTGAGAACGCCGTTCTAACGACTGCTGCATCTGCCTCATCGACGATCGACACGAGGCGGCGCCACAGGATCTCGAGCGTGACGGGGTCGAAACGCTGCACTTTTGAGCACTCCTACGACAGGTCTATCCACAGGAAGCCGTAATCATCGACTGCGACCTGCCCTCTCTCGCCAACCACGACCGTCGACTCGCGCTCTTCTATGATCGCGGGCCCTGACAGCTGCACGCCCGGCGCAAGGAGATATCGGTCATAGACGATGTGGGGGATCATCTCGCCGGCCAGCGGACAGAAGGCTGGTCGCTGACCCTTGATAGCCCTGGCGGCGGTGGCCCCGGCGACCGGCGTTGACTTGGGCAACTCCAGCAGCTTTACCGGCAGGCTGGCCCTTACCCTGAAGCTCACAAACTCTACGTCGCACCCCGGATAGGTCCGGCCGTAAAGCTTCGCGTACACGGCGTCGAAGCGCTCACGCACTTCTCGTGCCGAGACCGCCGGGAAATCAGCCGGCGGGAGCTGAACGGTCGTTTCGGACCCCTGACCTATGAAACGCATGTCCACGGCGCGCTCGAAGGTGACGGCGTTTGCGGCGCCGCTTGACTGCAGTGCCGCCGCGGCTGACTCCTCGAGACCGTGGAAAATCTCCTCCAAGGCGGCAAAGTCCGTACCATGCAGCGGCGATTTATGGCTCCTGACCACATCGAACGCGCGCAGCGCCGTAAAGAATCCGAGTGCCGACCCGACACCGGCGTTGGGCGGCACCAGCAGACGCGGCGCTCCAAGCTTACGCGCGAGTCCATACATGTGCACGGGCCCCGCGCCGCCGAACCCCGCGATCGTCACGCGCGGTGCATGACCACCACGTTCGGCAATGTGAGTCTTGGCCGCCGCGGCCATGGTCTCGTTGATGAGGTCATGAATCCCCCACGCGGCCTGCAGCAGCGAGATTCCGAGGGGCTCGGCGATCTGCTCCTGGATGCCCCTACGCGCTGCTGCGGCATCGAGCTTCATGGCGCCGCCGAGGAAATATTCCGCATCGAGGTAACCGAGAAGCAGGTCGGCGTCGGTTACAGTTGGCGCCGTTCCGCCCCGGCCGTAGCAGATTGGCCCCGGCTCGGCGCCCGCGCTCTGCGGTCCAACCTGCAAAGTCCCGACGCGGCTGCGACGCGCGATGGACCCGCCGCCCGCACCGATCTCCATCAGGTCGACGACCGGAACCTGTAGCGTCAGCCCGCTGCCTTTCTGAAAGCGCTGCACGCGGCCCACTTCGAACGTCGGCACAACTTCGGCGGCACCGTTCTGAATGAGACAAGATTTCGCCGTCGTACCGCCCATGTCGAAGCAGAACATGTCGGGAAGACTGAACAGCCTGCTGAAGTACTGACCGGCGATCACCGCCGCGCATGGACCCGATTCGATGATGCGCACCGGGTACGCAGCGGCGATGTCTGCGGAAGTGACTCCGCCCGAGGACAGCATGATGAACAGCCGTCCACGAAATCCGCGGGCTGCGAGGCGCTCTCTCAGTGAACTCAGATACTTTTCGGTCAGCGGCTTGACGTATGCATTGGCGACGGTGGTGCTTGTCCGCTCGTATTCCCGGATCTGGGGCAAGACCTCGTAGGAAATCGAGGCCGACACGCCCGGCAACGCCTCGGCGATCAGGCGCTTGATCTCGAACTCGTGTTGCGGATTCTCAAATGAATTGAGCAGGCAGACCGCAATTGACTCGACCCCATCGGCCTTCAGACGCGCCAGCGAGGCGCCCACACTGCCCGGCTCGAGCGCCTGCAGAACGCTGCCGTCGGCACGGACACGTTCGCGAACCTCGAGCCGTCGTTCGCGAGGAACGAGCGGCTCGGGCATCGGAGCGTGTGGATCGTATGCGGCGTAGCGAAGCTCGCGACCGAGTTCCAGGACATCGCGGAACCCGCTGGTCGTCAGCAGGCCGGTCCGCGCGCCCTTACGCTCGATGATCGCATTTATGACGAGCGTCGTACCATGGATGACTTCCTCGAGGTTCGCCATCGTTCCCGGGCGCACGCGCTCGAGAGCGGCGAGGCCATCGAGAATCGCCTCGGTTGGGTCTGCTGGTGTGGTGAGGCACTTATGCGAGTAGGTTTCACCCGTACTCTCGTTCAGCAGCACGAAGTCTGTGAATGTACCGCCGACGTCTATTCCTACACGCATGGGTCGCCCTCATTGACACCATTCGAATTGATAGTGTACTGTATACAGTACGCAATTAACCACTGCGGGTTGCGGCCGCTTTGGCGCAGGTTCCGGTCGGATGTTTCGCACTCAGCCTTTTGGGCTCTCTGTCACCGACGGCGTGCGCTCGGCGCTGCTGCTCCCGCCTGCCGGACCTGCCACACTAGACTAAGCAGGGCAATGGCGGGACCCTAATGATGGACCTGTCGCACTGGATCGAGCGCAACGCCCGATTTATGCCGGATCGCACCGCGATCCGCTTCGAGGGCGAAGACCTCAGCTATGCGCAGCTCGCACAAGAAATCGATTTGACCGCCCGGTATCTCGCGGATCTGGGCGTGGGCGAGGGCTCGGTCATTGCCTACCTCGGCCTCAACAGCCCGTTGCTGCTGAAGCTCTTCTTCGCCTGTGCCCAACTTGGGAGCCTCCTGGCCCCGATCAGCTGGCGCCTGGCCGCACAGGAGCTTTGTCGTGTCCTCGACAATTGTTCTCCTCAGGCGCTGGTGACCGAGCCGCCATTCCTCGCAACACTTCGCGCGATGGCCCCGACGCAAGCGACGACCTGCATCGTCACCGGCGGCGAGCCGCCGGCCGGGTGGCTCGTCTGGAACCCGCCGGAACGGGCTCGAGGCGCGCTGCCTTGCGAACTGCGGGTGGGGCGACCGGATGCGCCGATAATCCTCTGTTACACGTCAGGAACGACCGGAATACCGAAGGGCGTCGTGCTCACGCAGGACGCGGTCGAATGTAACGCCGCCAACAGCGCGCACATGCACGATCTGACAAGCCACGACCGCGTACTGACGACACTGCCGATGTTTCACGTCGGTGGGCTCAACATCCAGACGCTGCCCGCGCTGCGGGCCGGCGCCTCCGTGATCATGCATCCACGCTTCAGCGCCGAGCATGCGCTGACTGCGATTGAGAGGGAACGCATCACGCTCACTGTGCTCGTCCCAGCGCAGCTTGCCGCGATTCTCGATCTACCGAACTGCAGCCCGTCAAAACTGCTTTCTTTACGCATGATAACGAGCGGATCAACCATCATCTCCGAGCAGTTCGCCAAACGCATAAACTCGCTGGGAATTCCCCTGGCACAAGTGTACGGCTCGACCGAGACCGCCCCGATCGCCGCCTACCAGCGCCGGGAGGATGCGACGTTGCGCCCCGGCTCTGCCGGCGCGCCCGCGCTGCACTGCGAGATCCGCATAGTCGATGAAAATCATTGCGACCTTCCCGTCGGCGTCGATGGCGAGATCCTCGTCAGAGGCCGCAACGTCATGAGTGGCTACTGGAACCAGCCCGCGCAAACCGCTGCCGCCTTCTGCGATGGCTGGTTCTGCTCCGGAGACATCGGACACCTGGACTCAGATGGGTTCCTGTACGTCGTTTCACGAAAGAGAGACATGATCATCACCGGCGGGGAGAACGTTTATCCTGAGGAAGTCGAAACCCTGCTGCTCGACTGCCCGTCGGTCCTGGAGGTCTGCGTCGTCGGCAAACCGGATGAGAAGCTCGGTGAGATGGTCGTCGCTGCGGTAGTGCTCCGCGACGGCGCCGACCTCACCATCGACGCCGTCAAGCTGCTGCTCGAGAACCGGTTGGCGCGCTACAAGCACCCCCGGGAATTGCATTTTTTCCGGCACATGCCACGCAATGCGCTCGGCAAGTTGCACCGCGCCGATGTGCGCGCTTCGATTGTAAACGCCACCGCCGACGAGGGTGCGTGATGGATCTCCTCCTCAGCGACGAGCAGCGCCAGGTTCGCGACATGTTCGCTCGCTTGTCCGACGAAACGATCGCCCCGCAGGCCGCGGACCTCGACTCGGCAGGCACTTTTCCGACGGACCTGTTCGCGCTGCTCGCGGACGTGGGATTGTTCGGAATGCGCTATCCGGAAGCGGATGGCGGCGCCGGCATGCGCTTGACCGAATTCTGCCTAGCTCTCCAGGAAGTCGCCCGCGGCTCGCTGTCGCTCGCCGGTGCTGCCGCGATGCAGTCCCTGATGGGCACGAAATTCCTTCAGCTCCTCGGCACCGAGGACATCAAGGCGCGCCTGTTCCGTCCAGCGTTGCAAGGCAAGAAAATCGGCGCAATCTGCATGACCGAACCCAATGCAGGCAGCGACCTCGGCGCAATCGCCACGCGCGCCGAGCGCACCGCCGGCGGCTACCTCCTCACGGGTCAGAAGACATGGGTCACCTCGGCAACGGTCGCGGATTTCTTCACCGTATTCGCCCGCGCCGGGGCCGAGTCGAAGCTGACGATCTTCCTCGTCGAGCGCGGCTCCGTCGGTTTGACGATTGGCCGGAACATCCAAAAGATGGGCGTGTGGGCGCTTCCGACTGCTGAATTGAGCCTCGACCAGTGTTTCGTCCCCGACTCGCACCGGCTGTCGCGAGCCGAAGGCGACGGCGAAGAGCACCTGCGCAAGACGCTGGCGGAAATCCGCGTCATCACCGGCGCGATGGCCGTTGGCGTCGCCCGTGCCGCCCTTGATGCCTCGATTCGCTACGCGTCCGAACGCAGGCAGTTCGGCAAGCCGATCGGCGCGTACCAGGCGATCCAGCTGAAGCTCGCGGACATGGCCACGGGACTCGCCGCCGCCGAGCTCCTCGTGTATGAGGCGGCGCGCCGCTACGACGCCGACTTACCACATCACTGCGAGGCGGCCATGGCCAAGCTGCTCGCGAGCGAAACAGCCGCGACCGTATGCGATCTGGCAGCCCGTATCTACGCCTCCTATGGCTATGCGATGGAATATCCGATACAACGCTACTTGCGCGACGTGCGGTTCACCTTGATTGGCGGCGGTACCAGCGAGATACTGAGGCTGGTCATCGCACGGGAGCTGACGCGATGAATCAAAAGCGGCCGATCCGCATCGTCCTAGGCAAACCCGGTCTCGACGGACACGATCATGGCGCCAAAGTCGTGGCGCGTGCACTGATGGATGCCGGTTTCGAGGTCATTTACACGGGTTTGCGTCAGACGCCGACGTCGATCGCAAAAATCGCGCGCGACAACGACGCTGACGTCGTTGCGCTGTCCAGCATGGCGGGTTCGCACCTGGAATTTTGCCGCAAGCTGAAACCCATGTTGGAGCAATCCGGCCTCGGCAATCGATTGTGGATCATTGGGGGCAACCTTCCCAGAACGGATCATGCGAACCTGCGCGCGCTCGGATTCAAGGGCGTGTTTCCATCGAGTTCACGGCTGGCCGATATAGTGGCGTTCATCGAGGCAAATGTCCCATGAGCGATTCAAGCAAACCCAAGCCGGTCGTGAATGAATCAGGAATCGAGGTCCAGGCGGTCTATGGCCCGGCCGATGTCGAGCGAACCGGCGGCTATTCGCTGATCGGACAGCCGGGCGAATATCCGTTCACCCGCGGCATCCACCCGCTGATGTACCGCAAGCAACCGTGGACGATGCGGCAATATACGGGATTTGGCAACGCTGCGGACACAAACAGGCGCTTCCGCTATCTGATTGACAATGGGCAAACCGGCCTCAACGTCGCGTTCGATCTGCCGACTCAGTGCGGCCTTGACTCCGACGACTCCGCGGCCGAAGGGGAAGTCGGGCGCGTAGGAATGGCGGTCGACACGTTGCACGACTTTGAGGTTGCCTTCGCCGGGATCGATCTTGATAAGATCACGGTTTCCCTGACCATCAATGGAGCCGCGCCGCAGCTCATCGCCATGTACCTGGCGATGGCCGAGGGGCGGGGTTACGACATCAAAAAACTGCGCGGCACCGCGCAGAACGACATTCTGAAGGAATTTATCGGCCGGGGAACATGGATATATCCGGTCAAACCCTCAATTCGCCTGGTCGGCGACACGATCGAATACTGTGCGCATCATGCACCCAAGTACAGCCCGGTATCAGTCTGTGGATATCACATTCGCGAATCGGGCGCTGACCCCGCTCAGGAAATGGCTTACGCATTCTGCATCGCCCGCGCCTACGCCGACGAGGTCATCAGACGCGGACTGTCGATCGACGAGTTCGCCGGACGTCTGTCTTTTAACTTCAACATCTTCGGCAATATTTTCGAGCAGGTCGCCAAGTTCCGCGCCGGCCGCGGCCTGTGGGCCAGTATCATGCGTGACGAATATCACGCCACCAAACCCGGCTCCATGTGGATGCGGATGATAGCCGGTGGCGGCGGCAGCGGCCTGACGCTCGAGCAGCCCGAAGTGAACATCGTCCGCGGCGCCTACTACGCTCTTATCAGCGCGCTATCTGGGGCGCAGACCATGGCGCTGTGTTGTTATGACGAGGCGTACACGATACCGTCGGAATATGCACAGCGAATCTCCCTGCGGACAATGCAGCTGCTGGTCGAAGAGATGGGACTGACCGAAACCGTCGACCCGCTCGCAGGCTCTTGGTACGTCGAGACGCTGACCAACCAGATGCGGGACCGCATCGGTGCGATCATTGCCGAAACCGACGCCAATGGCGGAATCGTCCAGCAGATCGCCTCCGGGGAGATTCAGGCGCGCATATCCGCCCAGGCCTACAGGATGGTCCGGGCCAAGGAGTCGGGTGAGTTCCGGAAGATCGGTGTCAACTGCTACCGCCAGGAAGGTGAGCAGTACGCGGAAGTCGAACTGCATCCCTACCGCGAGGCCGACGCGCAGGCGCAGCTCACGAATCTGAACGCGGTGCGGGCGAGGCGCGACGCACCGCGCGTGAGTCGGACACTGGCCGCGCTGAAGACTGCGGCAGTGCGCGGCGAGAACGTGATGCCCGCGATGCTGGACGCCGTGAAGGCCTATGCCACCGTCGGAGAGATCACCCGAGAGCTCGCGCAGGCGTTCGGGCGATACCAAGAGCCGGTGAGGTTCTGACCGTGGCCGAACTCCGCAATTATGCTGCGCCGCGTTCGCTTGCCGAGGCGCTGCAGGTCCTCGCCTCGGGACCCGCCACCGTTCTCGCCGGCGGCACCGACCTGATGCCACAGAGCCGATCGGCAAGGGTGCGATTTGCCTCGACGCTGCTCAACATCCAGGGCGTAGCCGAACTGCGCGGCGTCCGCCGGCGTGACGGAGCCGTGGAGATCGGCGCGCTGACCACCATCGCCACGTTGCGTGATGACCCCGCGGTGCGCAACGGCGCGCCCGTGCTCTGGCAGGCTTGTGACCACTTTGCGAGCGACCAGATCCGCAACGCCGCGACCATCGGCGGCAACATCTGCAACGCTTCGCCCGCCGGCGACACGCTGGTCCCGCTGCTCGTGCTCGATGCATCCGTGGTCCTGGCGAGCGGCGGAGCGGCCGGGATCCTCGAGCGGCGCCTGCCGCTGTCCGAATTCCTCACCGGCCCCGGTCGCACCGCACGCCGACCCGATGAGCTTCTGGTCGAGGTGCACATACCCGTCCCCGCATCGGGCTGGGTGGATCGATACGTCAAGTTCGGAACTCGCCCGGCACTCGACATTTCCACGATCGCGCTCGCGGTCGGCGGCACTCTGCTCGACGGGCGGCTTGAGAATGCCCGCCTCGCGCTCGGCGCCGTAGCACCAACGGCCATTCGAGCGCATGACGCCGAGCGGGTGCTCGCGGAAGGCCCGCTCGATCGAGCCCGCATCGATCGGGTGGTCGATGCTGCGGACGCGACGATTCACCCGATCAGCGACGTTCGCGCATCCGACTGGTATCGGCGCGAACTAGTGCACAACCTCCTGCGGAGGATGTTGACCGATGTCTGCCCTAATTGAAATTGAATTCCGTCTCAACGGCATCAGCCGGCGCGTGAGCGTTCCCCTACAAATGAGCGCACTGGAAATGCTCCGCGATATGATGGGACAGCATGGCACCAAGTATGGGTGCGGCGAAGGCGAATGCGGCGCCTGCACGATCAGCGTCGACCACCGCACCGTCAACTCCTGCCTTAAGTTTGCGGTCGATTGCGACGGCCGTGACATACAGACCATCGAGGGTTTGGCGGCTACCCCGTTCGGCGAAACTCTCAACCGGGCCATGGTCGAGCATGGCGCTGTCCAATGCGGTTTCTGCACGCCGGGAATCATGATGCAGGCACAACAGGTGCTCACAGACAATCCCGACGCGAGTCGCGCACAGATCCAGCGTGGTCTCGAGGGCAATCTCTGCCGCTGCACCGGCTACCGGAAGATTCTCGACGCGATCGAAGCAGCGGCGCATCCGTCCCCAGCCGTCGACTAAGGAGCACGAAGTGGCACCGACACCGCGCGAAGAAGCGTTTGCTGACTCGCTGATCGGGCGACGCGTTCCGAAGCTCGACGCGCCCGACAAGGCCAGCGGCCGTACACGCTACCTGCACGACATCAACGTCCCCGGTCAGTTGCACGCTAAGATCCTCCGCGCGACGGAAGTGCATGCCCGCATCGTCTCGATCGACGTTGAGGCCGCCCGCCGCGTGCCCGGCGTCCATGCCGTGATCACTGCCGCCGACGTGCCGTGGCAACGCCCGATCGGCATCACCAAGGACCACATGCCCCTCAAGGCGGACATCGTTCGCAGCCGCCGCGACGAGATTGCCGCGGTAGCGGCCGATACGGTCCAGGCCGCGCAGGAGGCGTTGCGCCTGATTCGAGTCGCCTACGAGCCGCTGCCGATCGTCACGAACAGCGCGCAGGCCCTCGGGCCGGGGGCGCCGCTGTTGCACGGGGAGGACCTGCGTGTTCCCGGCCGCAACGGCGCACTCGAAGTCGTTCACAAGGCGTGCAGCGACAACGTCTCGATGGCGTACGAGTATGGCCACGGGGACGTTAGCCAAGGCGAGCGGGAATCGGTCGTCGTCGTTGAGGACGTCTTTTGGCTGCACTACGTGACCCATTGCTGTATGGGTGTCTCCGGCGTCATCGCCGAGTTCGATGCTTCCGGCAGCCTGCTGCTGTATTCGAACACGCAGGTGCCGTTTCTGCATAAACGGGAGTTTGCCGAACTGCTGGGGATCGACCCGGGTCGCATTCGCATCATTCAGCCGCCCATCGGCGGCGGCTTTGGCTCCAAGCTGGATATTTACCCGTTCGAGCCGATTGCGATCTTTCTTGCGAAAATAACGCGCCGACCGGTGAAACTGCTGTTTACGCGCGAGGAGGAGTTCATCGCCTCTCCGACAAGACAACCGGTTCTGCTCAAGCTGCGGTCCGGTTGCGACCGTGAAGGTCGGCTCACCTTTCGCGCCGTCGACACAATTCACGATAACGGCGCCTATACGTCCTGGGGCGCAACCACGCCGTTCGTGATGATGCAGACTATTTCCTCGCTGTATCGTGTGCCACACTGCCATTACCGGACGCGGGCGGTATATACCAATAACCCTTATGCCGGGTCTTTCCGCGGCTACGGCAATCTTCAGGCGACCTTCGCCGTCGAAGCGCACATGGACAAGCTCGCCGATGCGCTTGGCATGGACGCGCTCGAATTCCGACTGCTGAACGCACAGGATCCGGGTGAGTCGACGCCTCAGGGGATGCATTTCCGCTCGTGCGGCTTCAAGGAGTGCCTCGGCACGGCTGCAGAGCGCAGCGACTATGCGGCAAAGCGTCGGCGTAACCTCGAGCACTGGAACGACGGCAACCCGGTCAAGCGCGGCATCGGAATGGCCTCCATGCTTCATGTCGGCGGCGGTGCCAAGATGTATCCGTCGGACGGGTGCGGCACGATCATAAAGCTCGATGACTTTGCGAAAGTCACGTTGATCACCGGCGCATCCGAAATTGGTCAGGGCTCCGAGACGGTTCTGGCGCTGCTCGTCTGCGAGGAGCTCGGGCTGCCAATCGACTCCGTGACCGTGGTGAATAACGATACGGCGATCACGCCATGGGATGTCGGCGTACATGCGTCCCGCACGACGTTCATCGGCGGCAACTCGGCGATTGGAGCGGCACGCAAGGCGAAGCGCAAGATTCTCGAGATTGCTGCCCCAAAGGCCGGGCGCACGCCGGACGATCTCGACTTGCGCGGCGGACACATCGTCCTCAGGGCGACCGGTGAGCGCATCCAGGAGATCGGCAAGTTCCTGCGTTCGCTGCACTTCTCGGAGAAGGCGGAGCTCGTGATGACGACATACTATTACGAGCCACCGAGCGTTCACCTGGATCGAAACTACAAAGGCAACGTTTCGGCCGCTTATGCGTGGGCCACGCAAGTCGCTGAGGTCGAGGTCGATACCGACACCGGAATCGTTCGGCTGCTAAAGATCACGGCGGCGCACGACGTCGGACGCGTGCTTAACCGCCTCGGCATAGAAGGGCAAATCGAGGGCGGGATCGTGATGGGACAAGGCTATGCATTGTCCGAAGATCTATTGGTCGAGGACGGTGTGATCAGGAATCCGAACTTCCGCGACTACAAGCTGGTCACGGCCCCGGAGATACCGGAGATGGACGTCTCGTTCATCGAGACCATGGATGGCGAAGGCCCGCAGGGAGCCAAGGGCGTCGGCGAAGCACCTGCGATCTGCATAGCCGCTGCGGTCGCAAACGCCATTTACAACGCGACCGGCACCCGAATCTATGCGCTGCCCTTCACTCCCGAAAAGGTCTACCGCGCGCTGCGGGGCTCGAATATGCCACCGAAGTGGCCCGCGGACGCCGCTTGACCACCCGACCGGTCGTTCTCAGCCTGGAGCAGGCTCTGTCGCTTCCCTCGGCGACGCTGCGTTTCGCGCAACTCGGCTGGCGGGTGATTCGCATCGAATCAACCCCGTCCGGCGACACCCTGCCCGGCGACCCCAACCGCTATATCGGTGAGCGGGTCGCGGATGACGATCGACGCAGCTATTTCATTGCACCGAACGTCGGCAAGGAAGCCATCGCGCTGAACCTGAAGGACGAGCGCGGCAGAGCGATCCTGCGGCAGTTGATCCGGACGCTCGACGTCGATGTCTTCTGCTGCAACACGCTGCCGTCGCGCTACCGCTCGCTGGGCATCGACTATGCGACACTGAGCGCCGAGCGGCCCGGTCTGATCTGGGCGGCGATCTCTGCCCTGGGCCCGAGCTGGCCCGACACCCCCGGCTACGATCCGGTCATTCAGGCGATGTGCGGCTACATGGCCCTGACCGGCGAGCACGGTGGACCGCCCACCCTGATGGGCGTTCCTGTGGTTGATCTGAAGGCCGGAGACGAGCTCTATGCCAATGTGCTGCTTGCTCTGCTGGAGCGCGCCACCACCGGCAAGGGGCAGGAAATCAACGTATCGATGATGCAGGCTGCGGCATCGTGGCTGTTGACCTTCCTGCCGTTGCTGGACTTCGATGCCACTCCCTCGGATCTGACCCGCTCGGGGAACGCACATCGGAAGTTCATTCCCACGAACGTCTATCCGGCGCGCGACGGCTTCGTCTACCTCGCCATCGGGTCTGATCTGCAGTGGTGCCGTTTGACGGCAATCCCGGGGTTCGAGTCGGTGGCCAGCGGCGCTCGAGCCACCAACGAGGGCCGGTATCGCGAGCGCGACGCAATCTATCGCGAACTGGCCGCGTTGACCGCGTCGCAGTCGGCGGACGAACTGCTGGTGAAATTCCGTGAGGCGACCATTCCGTCTACGAAAATCCTTGAACTTGGAGCCGTGCGCGACCTCCCGCCGCTACGCGAGCACCTGACGACGACGACTCTTCCCGACGGTCGAACCGTGCGCATGCAGCCGCTGCCGGTCGAACGTCCGGAGGCGAGCCGCCACCTTCCATTTCCACCAAAATACGCCGCCGACACCCGCCGTCTTCTCGCTGAAGCCGGTTGCCAGCCGCAGGAGATCGATGCCTGGGCTCGGGACGGGATCATAGCCGTCTGACAGGTCTGCGGCTCAGACCATGCTCCGCAAGCAGACGGGTTTGGAGAAGTACAATGCAGTTGCGCGCCTCAATTCCGTATCGAGCTTATTGGTCGACACCGTTCGCACGGTGGCAAGGCGCCTTCGCGCACCTGCACAGCCTGCGTTTTGCCGCACACGTGGCTCGAGCCGAGCTCGCACGCCGCAACAGCGATCCGAGCATCATCGATTTCGGCGTCCTAGGCATGACACGCCCCGAGCGCAATTGCTTCTACGGCTTGCCGTGGTTGATGGGCCTCATTGGCGCCGGTCACGTTGCCGGTCCGACGGTCTCTCAAGCCTGCGCAACCAGCATCCGTGCTCTCTCGGTGGCCTCGCGCGAGGTGTCCACCGGTGAGGCAAAGGTCGCCCTCGCGATCGCCTGCGACCGCACTTCCAATGGCCCGCATATCTACCACCCGAACCCTGGCGGCATGGGCGGCACGGGCGAATCCGAGGACTTCATTCTCGAGAACATGGCGTGCGACCCCCTCGGCGGGCATTCCATGGTGCAAACCGCCGAAAACGTTGCGCGTCGCTTCGGCATCGGTATGGCGCGCCAGCACGAACTCGTCTTGCGGCGCGAAGCGCAATATCGCGACGCGCTCGCGGACGAAAAGCGCTTCCAGAAAGGATACATGACGATTCCGTTTCCGGTGCCCGATGCGCGCTTCAGCAAGACGCAGATGACACTTGATGGCGACGAGGGAGTGCGGTTTTCCACGCCCGAGGGGCTCGCGGCATTGAAGCCGGTCAGTGAAGGCGGAACGGTGACGTTCGGAGGCCAGACTCATCCGGCGGACGGCAGCGCCGCCATCATGGTCACGAGCCCCGACCGCGCCCGTGAGATCTCCGCCGACCCGGCGGTGTTCATCGAGATCCTTGGTTTCGGCCAGTCGCGCGCCGAGCTCGCCTACATGCCAGAGGCGCCGATTGCAGCCGCCGAACGCGCACTGGCGTTCGCTGGCGTCGGCATCCTCGAACTCGCCGCGATCAACACTCACAACCCGTTCATCGTCAATGATCTCGCCTTTGCGCAGGCGACCGGTGCCGATCCGAACACCATGAACGCCCGTGGCTGCTCCTTCGTCTACGGCCACCCCAATGCCCCAACCGGCCTTCGCTCGACGATCGAACTCATCGAACAGCTCGTCGAGCGCGGGGGCGGTCTCGGCCTGTTCACAGGCTGCGCCGCGGGTGATTCGGCGATGGCGATCGTCATCCGTGTAGACGGTCCACGCCGCTGAGCGCGTCTCTCAACCGGTGCTGGCGAAATCCGGTGTCCGCCGCTCACTGAAGGCGGCGATTCCCTCGCGCGCAGCGGCGGTACACGCGCTCGCTCCGAATGCGGCGTAGCCAACTTCGAGCGCTTCGGTCCATGACGTCGCCGCGGCGGCCGCCACTATCGCTTCGTCGAGGATTGCGCGGACCGCTACGCTGAGCCTCGCGCCGTCAGCGCCGACGGCCGGAATTGACGGCGGCGCACAGATGCGCACCGGGCCGTCGACCGGCTCCGGCAGCCGCCCGACGAGGGCATGCACTCGAGCCACAGCGCTCGGGATGAGGTCAGTCGAGTCCTCGCAAAGCTCCAGAACGCCATGATGAGCCGCGGTTTCCGCGTCGATGCGCTCAGCCTGCTGCAGCATCCGGTGAAAGAGCTCCGCCGCTTGCGGCCAGCGCCGGTAGGGCACGGCGATGCCGCCGATGCCCGGTACGATGCCGAGTCCGATCTCCGGGAACTGCAGCTTCGCGTGCCGGGTTGCGACGATTTCGTGGCAACGAAACGCGAGCTCGAGTCCGCCGCCCAGGGCGAGTCCGTTCAGCGCGGCCACCACCGGCTTCTCGGCACAATCGATCGCGATCAGCAGCCGTGAGCACGCGCGCGCATACTGCCGCGAGGCAGTGGCGTCGCCGAGCATCGCCGGGAAACGGCCGATGTCGGCGCCCGCGCAGAAGGCGCGCGGTCCATAACCGGTGAGGACGAAACCGACGGTGGCCGCGTCGGTCATCCGGACGCGCAGAACCGCCAGGATTTCATCGTTGAGCTCGTCATGCAGGGCATTCAGGGCTTCCGGACGGCGAATGGTGATCACGCAGACTCCGTCGACATCATCGATAAGTACGTCGCGCATGAAATCGACGTAATCGGCGAGTGGCCTCGTGCGGCCGGGCATGCCGGGCCGTTCCTCGCCCAAACGCGCAAGGACCCGGTCCACTTCCCGTTCGCCGGCGAGTCGCATGAGATCGAGCGGACCTCGCTTCAGCCCGAACGCAAGGCGGCAACCGAGCTCGAGATCCGCCGGCCGCCCAATGCCGCGGTCGAGAATATCCGCCGTTTGAGAATACAGAATGCCGAGTAGGCGATCGCGAATTCTGCGGCGCACGCCGTCGGTGATCGCGGACGGCACCGCGCCGCGAGCCGGCAACCTCCAGCGTTCGACAGATGAGAAAATACGTGCAGGCCGGTAGTGCGCCCCCTCCTCCTCCGCCTGCAGGGTATTCGTCTCGACAATGATCCGGTTGCCGTTAGCGAGGTTCAGGACAAAAAACGGTCCGGCGTGCACCAGATCGCAGGCGACCGCATCGATCTGCGCCGCATCCGCACAATCGAGCAGAGTCGCGGCTTCGTTGCACCAATTGTCAAAAACACGATCCAACATGAAGCAAACGGCGTCGCGTGTCACGAGCGGCACCTTGCCGGTGGCGGCAAAAAGCCAGCGAAACCAGTCGACCACATCGTCCTCGGCCCGTTCCCAATCTATGACCTCGACGATTGGATTTTGAAAGGCGGGCGCGAAGAAATGGGTGACGGTCGCCCGCTGCGGGTGCGCGAGATGGCCGAACAGCCTGCTTGCCGGCAGAGAGCTGGTATTCGAGGAGATGAACGCCGACGGGGCGATCACCGCCTCGATTTGCGAGAAGATCCGCTGCTTGACCGCGAGATCCTCCGTGGCTGCCTCGATCACCCAATCGCATCCGGCGAGCGCACCGTAATCCGTCGTCGCTGAAAGGCCGGCGCGAACCGACGCGGCGCGTTCGGCAGATATCTTCTTGCGCTGCACGCCCTTTTCGACGTACCCGTACACCCGCTCCTGGGCACGCGCCAGCGCAGCCGGGGCGATGTCGACCAGCAGCAGCTTGAGCCCTGGGATTTCGCTTGCAAGGTAATAGGCGATGTCCGGCCCGATGGTGCCGGCGCCGATGACCCCGACTGAGCGCGGAAATGCCCGCGGTGAGCGGATGAGAGCGGGGTTGGCGGGAAGATCTCTCAGGCGCAAGTCGGTCTCCGTGATCTCGTTTTTGAAAGTTGCCGTGCGAGACCGCAGAGATCGCCCCGAGGCGGCCACGCTCCAGGTCTCGCGCGATCTTGACAGCACTACTGTGCACAGTATACAGGATGTCTCGCGAGTACCGACTTCTCCGAGGTTTTCGCCCCCGTCGCGGGGGTCCATTCTGGGCGCCGATCGGCAATCGAAGAGGTCAAGCGTTTGCCCTTGCAATCGAGACGTGCCCTCGCCGGCAACCGCCGCGTCACAATCGCGTTCGGCCAGGCGGGACTCGAAGCCGACGACGGTGCTCTACGGCTTCCGCAGCCGGCGCAGCGGTCGCGCAAATGGCTCAATTTTCCAGGTACGGCTCAGCAAGCCGTTTCCATTGTGCAACGCTGCTGCTGCAAGCCGTACCGTTTACCCAGCAATCTCCCCTTGCAGGCCAAACCGGGTATCCGAACCGCAGTTGCGGAGGAGAGTCCAGCGGGTCCAGGTTTGTCTCAACGAGCTTTCCATACTCCTGCGTGACGTTTCCAGGTTTGTAGATGATGTAGTTGTATATCGCCTCCGGCCCAGATGGAAAGTTGCTGACTACCAGCACAAGCAATAGGCCATAGCAGCCATGCTCTTGGAAGCTGTAGTGCGTCAGTAGCACGCGCGATTCAACGGCACTGCCAACTTGTTCGTAAGACTCGACGGCCTCGCTGTATTGCATCGCGTTCGGTCCACCGCCAGCTTGGCGCGCACAAGTGGCCTGAAGCAACTGAGCAGTAGCTCTTTTATCGTGCATAGCTGTGCTGTGCACAGGAGCATGGATTTTACGCGCAGACTCTACATGCACGAATGCCGGGCACCCCCCCAGAACAATGAGCAACGGCAAATGCGAATTCCTCTATCTCAGCCCAAAAACAGTGGAACCCGCTTGCGTTTGTAATCGGACGCTGCATGCAATAGCGGTTGGCTTCTCTTTGCACGAAGACGCCCTCCCGGTAGGCGGCTGCTTGAGCGGAAGACGCTGGCGCCGAGGGGTCCGGCTTTGCGCAGCCGGCGAGCAGGGCTGCATTGAGTGCCAGCGCAAGGCTTGCAACGGTCGTCTTCATAGAAACTCCCCTTGGTTCTGAGTTTCTTTGCCGCTAGGCCTAGTGTACTTCCGAAAACGCCCCGGATGGCCGGGGCGCTCTCGTTCCCTCACGCCAGCCGGCTCAATCCGGCAGCGTTGCCCTGGCCTGGAACGCTCGCCATGCGTCTGCCTGCACGGCCGAGCCGGCAACCCGGCGCCAGTGCAGCCGCTCGGGCTTGGTCAGACCGTTGTACCAGTGCATGCCCGCTGCAGCATCGGTGGAGATCAGCGCCTTACGGGCCTGCTTGGTCGGCTCAATGACCAGCACGCCGCGATCCGCATCATGCCGGGCAGCCAAAAAATCCGCCTTGTGCCAGTGCCGCGCTGAAACGCATCAGGTTGACCGAGCAGGTGATCACGGCCGCCCCCGCTCAAGCCGCTCAAGTATCTTCGCGAGTAGCACCGCGATGATCACGAGCGACAGCATGAAAAACGCGGTGCGGGCAACCCACGGCACCCCAAAGAGAAAATGCACCGCCAGAAGTGCGAGGGAGAGACTCCCGAAGGTTTTGGCTAGATCCCACGCAGCCCAGCACGGGTTTCCCAGGCTGAACCGGCGCAGCTCATCAAACGATGCGTCTGCTCCCGGTTCCCGGTCGAGCGAATCATTGCGTGTAGGCATGATCGACTCCATGAAATCGCAAATGCTCAGCCGCTCGGCCGTGGAAATGCACGGCAAGGCGGCGACTACACGTCGCTGAGGTTGCTATCGGGAGGGGTCGAAACCGGAAGTGGACACAGAGGCGGACACACTCGATTTCGCGGCGATCGATTTAAGTGGTCGGAGCGCCGAGATTTGAACTCGGGACCCCTTGCACCCCATGCAAGTGCGCTACCAGACTGCGCCACGCTCCGACGAAGGGCTTCTCTATCTTGGCGAACGACGCGAGCGGGGATGGCTCGCGCGGAACACTATGATACCCCGAATCCCGCACCGAGCGGGAGAGGATCAGCGCCTGAGGATCTTCAGCAGTTCCTCGAGCTCGAGACGGATCTGCCTGGCAATCTGCTGGCTCTGGAACACGTCCGTGCGCGCTTCCTCGCCGGTGAGGTGATTGCGCGCCCCGCCGATGGTGAAGCCCTGCTCGTAGAGCAGGCTTCTGATCTGGCGGATCACAATCACGTCCTGGCGCTGGTAGTAGCGGCGGTTGCCGCGGCGCTTGACGGGCTTCAGCTGCGGGAACTCCTGCTCCCAATAGCGCAGCACGTGCGGCTTGACGCCGCACAGCTCGCTCACTTCGCCGATGGTGAAATACCGCTTGCCGGGAATCGCCGGCAGCTCGGCGTTATTCCTGGGCTCCAACATACGCTTCGACCCGTGCTTTGAGTTTCTGTCCGGGACGGAACGTCACCACGCGTCTTGCGGTGATTGGAATCTCCTCACCCGTCTTGGGGTTTCTGCCCGGCCGTGGGTTCTTGTCCCTCAGATCGAAGTTACCAAAGCCCGACAGCTTGACCTGCTCACCGTTCGAGAGCGCAGCACGCACTTCCTCGAAAAACAGATCGACCAGCTCCCGCGCCTCCCGCTTGTTCAGGCCCAGCTGATTGAACAGCGCTTCGGCCATCTCCGCCTTCGTCAGAGCCATTGTTTATTCTCGTATAGTTGCGTTGAAGGTCGCGCGCAAATCCACCACCACCGCAGCGACGAGACGCGCCACGTCATCGTCGGTAAGCGTGCGAGAAAAATCCTGAAAAATCAAGCCTAAGGCGACGCTTTTTCGTCCTTCCTCGATCCCCGGACCCCGATATATGTCAAAAACTCGGAGATCACGCAGCAGGCTCGACGCGACCAAGGCTACACGCTCAGCCAGCCGACTTAAAGGCACAGATTCATCCACGACCACGGCAAGATCGCGCCGCACCTGCGGCTGGCGCGAAATTTCCCGGTACGCGGGCCGATCGAGCGCCAATTCGGCCCAATCGAGCTCGAACAGCACCGGCGTGTGGGCGAAATCCAGGACCCTGACCAGCGAGGGGTGAAGCTCACCGATCCAACCGATGGGCCTACCGGCCCGCAGCACGCGTGCGGCGCGGCCCGGGTGCAGGCACGAATGCTCCTGCGGCTCGAAACGCAACTCGGCGTGCACGGAGAGCGATGCGAGCAGCGCTTCGAGATCGCCTTTGACGTCGACGAAGTCCACCGGATCGCGCATCGCACGCGGCAGCCCCCACTGCTCGGGCATGCGGGGCCCGCATGCGATTCCGGCCAGCGTGTCGATCTCGCGCGTCACGCTCTCGCGCTGCTCGAACCGGGCGCCATGCTCGATGAGACGGATCCTATCGCGTTGGCGGCGCTGGTTCTCGAGCGCCGCGCGCAGCAGCCCGGGCCACAGCGACACGCGCATGACGGACAAATCGCTCGCGATCGGGTTGGCCAGCGCTAGCGCCGGCACACCCGCAAACAGTTGCTGCTGCAGCTGTGGATCGACGAACGCGTAGGTCACCGCCTCCTGGTATCCCCGGGTCGCGAGAACCTCGAGCACACGGTGCTCCGACGGTACCGATTCCGGCAGCGCGCGCACCCGCTCTGCGGCGAGCGCGTCGCGCTCGCCGATCGCCCCGTAGCCGACGATGCGCGCGACCTCCTCGATCAGGTCCGCCTCGAGAGTGATGTCGAATCGATACAAGGGCGGCTCGACCCGCCACCCCTCGGGTAGCATCGCAACGCGCATGCCGAGCGCCTCGAGCGTGCCGCGCACTCGCTCATCATCAATCTCCGTTCCGAGCAACCGCACGAGCTGCGCGCGCCGCAGCGTGACCGGCAGGCGCACGGGCCGATGCGACTCGGATTCGGCGACCGTAAGAGGCCCTGCCGCTCCGCCGGCGATGATCTGGATCAGCTCGATCGCGCGCGCAAGGGCGCGCTCCTGGCCGCTCGGGTCCACTCCCCGTTCAAAGCGCTGGCTCGCATCGGTCGTCAGCCCCCAGCGCAGCGCGCGGCCGATGAGCGCCTCGGGAGCGAAATACGCCACTTCGAGAAACACCTCGGTGGTCTTGGCACCGACCGCGGTTCGCGCACCACCCATGATGCCCGCAATGCCCACCGGACCTGAGCTGTCGGTAATCAACAACACGTCGGGCTTGAGTTGCGCAATGCGCCCATCAAGCAGCGTCACCGCCTCGCCGGACTGGGCAAAGCGCACATGGATCGCACCGTCGAGCCTGGCCAGGTCATAGGCGTGCATGGGCTGACCGAGTTCGAGCATCACGTAGTTGGTGACGTCGACCACCGGACTGATCGAGCGTACGCCTGCACGCCGCAGCCGTTCGCGAAGCCAGATCGGCGTCGGCGCCGTGTTGTCGATGCCCCGCAGGAGGCAGCCGGCAAATCGCGGACAGGCGGCCGGCGCATCGAGATGCACGGCAACGGTGCCCGAGTGCGCTGCGGCGAACGGCCGCGCGGCAGGTCCCGAAAGCTTCCCGCCCGCAAGCGCCGCGACTTCGCGCGCAACCCCGATGATCGAGAGCGCATCGCCGCGGTTGGGCGTGACGTTCAGATCGAGGATCGCATCGTCGAGCCGCAGATAGTCCCGCAGCGCAGCGCCCACCGGCGCGTCCGCCGGCAGCTCGACGATCCCCTCCGAGCTGTCGGCGAGCCCGAGCTCCTTGGCCGAGCAGAGCATGCCGGCCGACTCGCTGCCGCGCAGCTTCGCCGCCTTGATCTTAAGGCCCCCCGGGAGCACCGCCCCCACCACCGCCAGAGCGCTTTTGAGGCCGGCTCGGGCATTGGCGGCGCCGCAGACGATCTGCAGCGGCTCGCCCTGCCCGGTCGTGACCCGGCAGACGCGCAGCGTGTCGGCCTGGGGATGTTTCTCGGCCGAGAGAATCTCCCCCACCAGCACACCGGAGAACTCGGGCGCCGCCGGCTCGAGCGCCTCGAGCTCAAGCCCCGCCATCGTCAGGCGTTCCCCGAGCACCGCGGCATCCCACGGCACGGCGATCCACTCGGTGAGCCAGGAGTAGGGAACCTTCATGGTTTCACAGCGTCCGGAACTGCTCGAGGAAGCGCAGATCGTTCTCGAAGAACAATCTCAGATCGTTGACGCCGTAACGCAGCATGGTCAGCCGGTCGATGCCCATCCCGAAGGCGTAGCCGCTGTAGCGCTCGGCATCGATGCCGCTTGCCATCAGCACGTTCGGATGCACCATGCCGCAGCCGGCGATCTCGAGCCAACCGGTGTGCTTGCAGGTGCGGCAGCCCTTGCCGCCGCAGAACACGCACGACATGTCGACCTCGGCCGAGGGCTCGGTGAACGGGAAGTACGACGGCCGCAGGCGCATGGCAAGATCCTGCTCGAAGAACGCCTGCAGAAAGCCATGCAGCATGGCCTTCATGTTCGCGAAGCTCACCGCCTCGCCGACCTTCAGTCCCTCGATCTGATGAAACATCGGGGAATGAGTCATGTCCGAGTCGCAGCGGTACACCCGGCCCGGCGCCACCACCGCGAGCGGCGCGCCGCGCTCGAGCATGGCGCGGATCTGCACCGGCGAGGTGTGGGTGCGCAGCAGCTTCCCGTCGGGGAAGTAGAAGGTGTCGTGCATCGCCCGCGCGGGGTGATTCAGCGGGAAGTTCAGCGCCTCGAAGTTGTGGAAATCGTCCTCGATCTCAGGACCCGTGGCGACCTCGAAGCCGGCGCGCTGAAAGAGCGCCTCGATGCGCAGCCGCGCCTTGGTGACCGGATGCAGCCCGCCGCGTCCCTCGCCCCGGCCGGGCAGGCTCACATCGATTTTGCCTGCCGCGAGCGTCCGCTCGATCTCCTCGCGGGTGAGCACCTCGCGGCGCGCCTCGATCGCCGCCTGCACGCGCGTCTTGGCGTCGTTGATCCGCAGACCGGCCGCCGGCCGCTCAGCGGCCGGCAGGGAGCCCAGGGACTTCAGCTGCTCGGTGAGGGTGCCCTTCTTGCCGAGCCAGCGCACCCGCGCCTCATCGAGCGCGGCAAGGCCGGCGCACGCAGCCACCTCGGCGAGCGCCCGCTCAACGAGGGAGGACAGCTCCTGCATGCCGGCCGGACCGCGGCCGGATCAGGCGACGCCCAATGCCGCTTTGGCCTGCGCCGCGATCGCGCCAAACGCCTGCGCGTCGTGCACGGCGAGATCGGCGAGCATCTTGCGGTCGACTTCGATGCCAGCCTTCATCAGGCCGTTGATCATCCGGCTGTAGGAGAGCCCGTGAACGCGGGCGCCGGCATTGATACGCGCGATCCACAGTGCGCGGAATTCACGCTTCTTCTGCCGCCGGTCGCGGTAGGCGTACTGTCCGGCCTTGATTACCGCCTGTTTGGCGGCGCGATAGACCTTGCGCCGGGCGTTGTAGTAGCCCTTCGCCTTGCCCAGAACTTTCTTGTGACGGCGCCCGGCCGTCACGCCACGCTTGACTCGTGCCATTTCGAACCTCGCTCGGAATTACTTGTGATAGGGAAGGAGCTGCACGAGCCGGCCGACGTCGGTCTCGTGAATCAGGCTCGTTCCGCCCGAGCGGGCATGGCGCTTGACCTTCGGGTCCTTGTGCCCGAGGTTGTGGCGTCGCTTGGAGGCGTACCGCTTGAAGCCCTTCGCCGTTTTGCGAAAGCGCTTGGCGGCCGCCCGGTTGGTTTTCAACTTAGGCATGTCAACTCCTCAGCTGTTAATGTAGCCCCGGTCGCAAGGCGCCGCTCGGCGCCCGCTACGGGCGAACGCTCCGCCGCCGTCCCTCGGCGGCGGAGCGTCACTTTTTCTTTGGACCGAACACCATGACCATCTGGCGGCCCTCCATGAGCGGGTTCTGCTCGACCACGCCGTGCTCGGCGAGATCGCTCACCACCCGATCGAGGAGCTTGCGCCCGATGTCCTGGTGCACCATCTCCCGGCCGCGGAACCGTAAGGTCACCTTGGCCTTGTCGCCCTCGGTGAGGAAGCGCACCAGATTACGCAGCTTGATCTGGTAGTCGGCCTCTCCCGTACCGGGACGAAACTTCACTTCCTTGATCTGGATCTGTTTCTGCTTGCGCTTTGCCGAGTGGGCCTTCTTGTTCTGTTCGAACAGGAACTTGCCGTAGTCCATGATGCGCACCACCGGTGGCTGCGCCATCGGCGAGACTTCCACCAGATCGAGATCCGCGGCGGATGCCAACTGCAACGCCTCGGCACGGGACATCACTCCTGCCTGCGACCCATCGGCCGCGATCACGCGCAGTTGCGGCGAGCTGATTTCCTCATTACGCCGGACCCGCTTGGTTACACTGGCTATGCGTCAATCCTCCAAAGTACGGCGCCCGCGGCTCTCGGCCTCGAGCCGGAGCCGTTCACTGAACGTCTCAAGGCTCATCGTGCCGAGGTCCTTGCCGCTTCGGGTGCGCACTGATAATAAATTCGCGGCTACTTCCTTGTCGCCCGCGACCAATAGATACGGAACACGCTGCAGCGTGTGCTCGCGGATCTTAAAGCCCACCTTCTCGTTACGCAAGTCGGTCTCGACCCGAAAGTGCTGATTTTTCAGGGATTCCGTTACGGAACGTATGTAATCGGCCTGCCGGTCGGTGATGCTCATCACCACCGCCTGCACGGGGGCGAGCCACACCGGCAGCCGCCCGGCATGATGCTCGAGCAGGATGGCGAAGAAGCGCTCGAGGGAGCCGAAAATGGCCCGGTGCAGCATCACCGGCGTGCGCTTGGCGCTCTTCTCATCGATGTAATGGGCGCCTAGGCGGCCCGGCAGATTGAGGTCGACCTGCACCGTTCCGCACTGCCAATCGCGGCCGATGGCATCGCGCAGCACGAACTCGAGCTTCGGCCCGTAGAAGGCGCCCTCCCCCGGGTTCAGGATGTAATCGATCCCCGCGGCCTTGGATGCCGCCTTCAGCGCCTGCTCGGCCCGGTCCCAGACCTCGTCCGCCCCGACGCGCTTCTCCGGCCGGTCGGCAAACTTGATCCGCACGTCCTCGAAACCGAAGTCACGGTAGATGTCGAGGATGAGTCGCGTCACCGCGACGCACTCCTCGGTGATCTGCTCCTCGGTGATGAAGATGTGGGCATCGTCCTGCGTAAAGGCCCGCACCCTCATCAGCCCGTGCAGGGCCCCGGAGGGCTCATAGCGGTGGACCTTGCCGAACTCCGAGAGGCGTACCGGCAGCTCCCGGTAGCTTCTCAGGCCGTGCTTGAAGATCTGGATGTGCCCGGGGCAGTTCATCGGCTTGATGGCGTAGAGGCGCTCATCGGGCGTCTGGGTGAGAAACATGTTCTCGCCGAACTTCTCCAGGTGGCCCGACTGCTTCCAGAGCTGCGCGTCCATCAGCTCCGGGGCGTTCACTTCCTGGTATCCCGCCGCCTGCTGGCGCTCGCGCATGTACTGGATCAGGCTCTGAAAGACGCTCCAGCCCTTGGGGTGCCAGAAAACCGCCCCCGGCGCCTCCTCCTGCAGGTGGAAGAGGTCGAGTTCCTTGCCAATGCGGCGGTGGTCGCGCTTCTCGGCCTCCTCGAGGCGGTGCAGATACTCCTCGAGCTGCTTTTGATCCGGCCAGGCGGTCCCGTAGATGCGCTGCAGCATCGCGTTGCGCGAGTCGCCCCGCCAGTAGGCGCCGGCCACCTTGGTCAGCTTGAAGGCCTTGAGCCGGCCGGTCGAGGGCACGTGCGGCCCGCGGCACAGGTCGACCCACTCGCCCTGTCCGTACAGGCTGATCGACTCGCTCGAGGGGATGCTGGCGATGATCTCGGCCTTGTAGTGCTCGCCGAGCCCCTTGAAGAAGGCAACCGCCTCATCGCGCGGCAGGACCCGCCGGCTGACCTTCTGGTCGGCCTTGGCGAGCTCGCGCATGCGCGCCTCGATGGCGTCGAGATCCTCGGGCGTGAAGGGGCGAGCGAAGGCGAAGTCGTAATAAAAGCCGTCCTCGATCACCGGCCCTATGGTGACCTGGGCCTCGGGAAAGAGCTGCTTGACCGCCTGGGCGAGCAGGTGTGCGCTCGAGTGGCGGATCACCTCCAGCCCCGAGGGGTCCTTGTCGGTCACAATGGCGAGAGCGGCATCGCGATCAATGACATAAGAGGTGTCGACCAGCTTGCCGTCGACCCGACCGGCGAGGGCCGCCTTGCGCAGCCCCGCGCCAATGGCCGCCGCCACCTCATCCACCGTCACCGGATGGTCGAAGCGGCGCTCACTGCCGTCCGGCAATGTGACCACAGGCATGTCGATGATCTCCCGATCGGAATCCGCTGCGCAACGCCGCGAGCCGCTTCCGGTCCCCGCCGGAAACGGCCGCCATCGAAACTGGTAGGCGCGAGTGGGATCGAACCACCGACCACCACCATGTCAAGGTGGTGCTCTACCACTGAGCTACGCGCCTGAACTCAGGATTTGCCCCGAGGAGGGCCGCGAACGATACAAGAGCGCCGCGGACCGCGCAAGCTAATCCGAGCCATTCCAAGAACTTACGCCCCGGGGCGCCGCGAGGCGGACTCAGGCGAAGCCGAGCTCGAGCTGCTTCAGGCGCGCGATCTCATCGCGCAGCCGGGCGGCCTCCTCGAATTCGAGGTTCCGCGCCCGCTCGAGCATCTCGCTCTCGATCCTCTTGATCTGCCGCGCCAGTGCGGCCGGCTCGAGCGTCTCGGGCATGGCGGCCGGGGCGCGGCGCTCCCTGCCCCCGGCCCCGCGCCGGCCGCGGGCCGCCGGCGCCGCGCTGCGCGCCCCCTCCATGATGTCGGCCACGGACTTGCGGATACCGCGTGGGGTAATGCCGTGCGCGAGGTTGTACTCGAGCTGCTTGCGCCGGCGCCGATCGGTCTCCTCCATGGCGCGGCGCATGGAGCCGGTGATCTGATCGGCATAGAGGATCGCTCGGCCGTGCAGATTGCGCGCCGCGCGGCCGATGGTCTGGATGAGCGAGTGGTCCGATCGCAGGAAGCCCTCCTTGTCCGCATCGAGGATGGCCACGAGGGACACCTCGGGCATATCCAGCCCCTCGCGCAGCAGGTTAATGCCTACCAGCGCGTCGAACTTGCCCAGGCGCAGATCACGGATGATCTCGGTGCGCTCGACGGTCTCGATGTCCGCATGCAGGTACCGGACCCGCACCGCGTGTTCGCTCAGGTATTCGGTCAAATCCTCGGCCATGCGCTTGGTCAGCGTGGTGATCAGCACCCGCTCGCCGCGCGCCACGCAGGTGCGGATCTCCGAGAGCACATCGTCGACCTGCGTACCGACGGGGCGCACCTCGACCTGCGGATCCACCAGCCCCGTCGGGCGCACCACCAGCTCGACGGTCTGTCCGGCGTGACGCCCCTCGTACGCCCCCGGGGTGGCCGACACGAAGATCATCTGCGGCGCGAGCCGCTCCCACTCCTCGAATTTCAGCGGCCGGTTGTCGAGCGCCGAGGGCAGGCGGAAGCCGTACTCGACCAGCACCTCCTTGCGCGAGCGATCGCCGCGGTACATGGCGCCGAGCTGCGGGATGGTCTGGTGGCTCTCGTCGATCACCAGCAGCGCGTTGCGCGGCAGGTAATCGAACAGGCACGGCGGCGGCTCTCCCGGGGCGCGGCCGGAGAGGTAGCGCGAATAGTTCTCGATGCCCGCGCAGTAACCGACCTCCTGCATCATTTCCATGTCATACATGGTGCGCTGCTCGAGCCGCTGCGCCTCGAGGAGCTTGCCCGCCGCGCGCAGCTCCCCGAGCCGCACCCGCAGGTCCTCGCGGATCTGATCGATGGCCCCGAGGAGGCGCTCCTTGGGCGTCACGTAGTGGGTGCCCGGATACACGGTAAAGCGCGGCACCTTGCGCGAGATCGCGCCGGTCAGCGGATCGAACAGCGCCAGCGACTCGATGGTGTCATCGAACAGCTCCACGCGCACCGCCTCACGCTCGGATTCGGCCGGAAAGATATCGATCACATCGCCGCGCACCCGGTAAGTGCCCTGGGTGAGATCGAGCTCGTTGCGCGTGTACTGCATGTCCGCCAGGCGGCGCAGCAGCCGGCGCTGGTCCAGGCGATCGCCGCGCACCAGGTGCAGGATCATCGCGAGGTAGGCTTGCGGATCGCCCAGGCCGTAGATGGATGAGACCGTCGCCACGATGATGGCGTCGGGCCGCTCGAGCAGCGCCTTGGTTGCCGAGAGGCGCATCTGCTCGATGTGCTCGTTGATCGAGGCGTCCTTCTCGATGTAGGTGTCCGAGGAGGGGACGTAGGCCTCTGGCTGGTAGTAATCGTAATACGAAACGAAGTACTCGACGGCATTACGCGGGAAGAAGCCGCGGAACTCTCCGTAGAGCTGCGCCGCCAGCGTTTTGTTGTGCGCAAGCACCAGCGTCGGGCGTTGCGCGCGCGCAATAACCTCGCTGATGACGTAGGTTTTGCCGCTCCCGGTGACCCCGAGCAGCGTTTGCGCGCTCAAACCGTCGTTGAGCCCCTCGAAGAGCTTATCGATCGCCTCGGGTTGGTCCCCCGCCGGTTGAAACTCAGCTTGAAGTTTGAATGGAATCTGTTCCACTCCGAAGCGGTCCTCGTCGCATGGTGGTATCGCCGGATGGTGGCGATGACGCCGATGGCTTAATATAGCCGTGCCCGTTGCTTTGGCGCATCACAGGAATCCCAGTGACCGTAACCATCTCGCGGCGCGTCCAGCGCGTCAAGCCCTCGCCCACGCTCAACGTCTCTGCCCGTGCGGCGCGCTTGCGAGCCGAGGGCAAGGATGTGATCAGCCTCGGTGCAGGGGAACCGGACTTCGACACACCGGAGCACATCGCCCAAGGCGGCATCGACGCGATCAAGAGGGGCCTCACGCGCTACACCCACGTGGAAGGCACCAACGAGCTGAAGGATGCCATCATCGGAAAATTCGCGCGCGACAACGGTATCCAGTACGAGCGCTCGCAGATCCTGGTCACCTCCGGCGCCAAACAGGCCATTTACAACCTGTGCATGGCGGTGCTCGACAAGGACGATGAGGTCATCATTCCGGCTCCCTACTGGGTGTCCTATCCGGACATGGTGCTGCTCGCCGACGGGCAGCCGGTCATCCTTACCTCGGGCGCCGCGCAGGGCTACAAGATCACGCCACGCCAGCTTGCGGCGGCCATCACGCCGAAGACGCGCCTGGTGATTCTCAACAGTCCGTGCAATCCCAGCGGCGCGGCCTACACGCGCGCGGAGCTGCGCGCCCTCGGGGAGGTCCTGATCGATCAGCCGCGCATCGTCATCGGCACCGATGACATGTACGAGAAGATCTACTGGGGTGCGGAGCCCTTCTGCAGCCTGCTCACGGCGGTCCCCGAGCTCTACAGCCGGACCGTGACCATCAACGGAGTATCGAAGTCCTACGCCATGACGGGCTGGCGCATCGGGTACTGCGGCGCGCCGAAGGAGCTGGTCTCGGCGATGGCGACCATCCAGGGCCAATCGACCTCGAACGCCTCCAGCGTCTCGCAGCACGCCGCAGCGGTGGCGCTCAACGGCGATCAGAGCTGCGTGGCGCGCATGAACGAGGCCTTCAAGGCCCGACACGATTACCTGATCGAGGCGCTGAACCGCCTGCCAGGGGTCAGCTGCCTGCCGGGAGCGGGAACCTTTTACGCCTTTGCGGACGTGACGCAGGCCATGACGGCGATGGGATGCACTTCGGACACCGATTTCGCGGAAACGCTCCTCACCGAGAGCGAAGTCGCGGTGGTCCCGGGTTCGGCCTTCGGCGCCCCCGGGCACATTCGGCTGTCCTTCGCCTGCAGCCTCGAGACGCTTAAGCAGGCCATGGAGCGCATCGGTACCGTGCTCGCCAAGGGAAGCGCCGCCCGCGGCGCATGAGGCCATGATGTGGCGGGCGCTGGCCGATGGGGTGGTCGTCTTGCACCTCGCTTTCGTCGCGTTCGTGATTTTTGGTGGTTTCCTCTCGTGGCGATGGTCACGGGCGATCTTCGCCCACATCCCGGCGCTCGCCTGGGGAGTGTGGGTGGAGGTCTCCGGTCAGATCTGCCCCCTCACTGATCTCGAGAATCAGCTGCGCCATTGGGCCGGCGAAGCGGGCTATCCCGGCGGCTTCATGCACCACTACCTGCTACCCATCCTCTACCCGCCCGGCCTCACCCGGCCGGATCAGTGGGTTCTCGCAGCGGCGCTGCTCGGCCTCAATGCGCTCGCCTATGGACGGATACTGGTGCGACGCAAGGCACGGACGCTTGGCAGCTCACCGGAGAATCGCTGAGGCGTCCTCGGCGGCGCGCCGCTCAGGGTGGCGGCTGGCATCGCATGCGAAATTTATTGCTGCGGATTTCTTGACGAACGCCGGGTGCGCGCCGCAGAATTCGCGGCCTTTCGCGGATCCCGCGAACCGGTTCCCCGGTAGCTCAGTCGGTAGAGCGTCGGACTGTTAATCCGTTGGTCGTTGGTTCGAGTCCAACCCGGGGAGCCAATACAATCAACCAGTTGCGGCCACCTTGTCGTCGTCGTTCGAGGCGGCGTCTAACGTTTCGCTAACGTCCTGCTTGCCCCCGTCAATGGCGCGCAATTTCGGCTTGCCGAACACACGCGCCCCCACTGCGGCGGCGACGCTCGCGAACCCCTCGGGCAGGATGTCCGCGTAGACGTCATCCACGAGCTTCGAGTGCCGGTGCCCCATCGACTGCCCGACGTTGAACGCTGACTGGCCGTCCCCGCGCGCGAGCGACGCATAGGTATGCCGCGCCGAGTAGATGTCACGGGCAGCGACCTGTGCACGCTTGAGCAACGGCTTCCAGATGTCGCGGCGCACATTCGCCGGGTTCATGGGATTGCCCTCCCGCGTCCTAAAGAGCAGTCCCTCGCCGCTGGTCGCTTCCCGGTAGGCCTTCAGCTCGGCGACGAGTTCGGGCACGAGGCGCACCTCGCGACGGCCCGCGTTCGTTTTCGGCTCTACGAGCTTCTTGCCGCGGTGGTCCCAGCTGCGCACGACCTGCAGCGCCCCCCGCACGGCTGCGCGCCATTGCCAACGAGGCTGTTGCAGGGTCAGCGGCAAGCGGCCAAACTGGCCTGATCGCGGCCACAGGTGCGTTTGCTGTCCCATGGCGAGCCTGAATGACAACGTATACGAG
>JAJYLP010000033.1 GCA_021787615.1 Pseudomonadota bacterium | reverse complement strand
GGCCACCAGCGCCGTGGAGTGCTCCCCGGCGCGCACCAGGACCACCGGCACGGTGGCCTCCTGCTCCGGCAGCGGCGAGGGGGGCAGGCCGATGAACACGGCCAGGTGCTGGAAGCGGTAGCGCTGACCGCCGTACTCGAACGGCGCCGAGTCGGTGCCCAGATACTGATTGACCTGCTCGAGCGGCAGCCGCAGCACGCCCTCGACGGTCGGCAGCGGCAGCGCGTACAGCTCATCGCCCGCCCGCGCGATCAGGGCGTGGCTGATCGCGAGCGTGAACGGCAGGCGGATGGTGAATTCCGTGCCCGCGCCCGGGTGCGTCTCCATGTGCAGCGCGCCGCCGAGCCGCTTGATTTCGGTGGCCACCACGTCCATGCCGACGCCGCGGCCGGCCTGCTGCGTCACGCTGCCTGCGGTCGAGAAGCCCGGCTCGAGAATGAGCTGCATGGCCTCCTCATCGCTCACCGGCCCGGGCGCAATCAAGCCGAGCGCGCGCCCCTTGGCGCGGATCGCCTCGAGATTCATGCCCGCGCCGTCGTCGATCAGGCGCACCACGACCTGCGCGCCCTCGCGGCGCAGCTGCAGCTCGATGCGCCCGGCCTGCGGTTTGCCGCGCTTGGCGCGCTCCTCCGGGGACTCGATGCCGTGCACCACGGCATTGCGCAGCAGGTGCTCGAACGGCGGCAGCATGCGCTCGAGCACCTGCCGGTCGAGCTCGCCGGCGGCACCCTCGACGACGAGCTCCGCGCGCTTGCCGGTGTCGGCCGCCGCCTGACGCACGATGCGCGAGAGTCGCTGCACATGCTGTTGGAACGGCACCATGCGCGTACGCATCAGTCCGTTCTGCAGCTCCGTCATGGTGCGCGCCTGCTGCTGCAGCAGCGTATGGGCGTCCTTGGTCAGGTTCTCGAGCAGCTGCTGCAGGCTCGCCACGTCATTGGCGGTCTCGGCGAGTGCGCGCGAGAACTGTTGAATCGAGGAGTAGCGGTCGAGCTCAAGCGGATCGAAGTCGCTGCGATGGCCGCCCTCCGGATCGTGCCGGTGCAGGATCTGCGCCTCGGTCTCGATCTCGAGACTGCGCAGCTGCTCCTTCAGGCGCGTCACAGTGCGCGACAGCTCGCCGAGGTTGAAGTCGATGGAGCTGATCTGCTGATCGAGCCGCGAGCGGGCGATGCTGGCCTCGCCGGCGACGTTGAGCAGCTTGTCGAGCAGCTCGGCGTCGACGCGCGCCATCTCCTGGCGCTCGGGCGGCCCGACCGGCTCGCGTCCCGGCGGCACCGGCAAGGGGGCGGCCAGCGCCTCCGATGGTGCGCTCGGCGGGGGAGCCTTGGTCACAGGCGGCGGCGCCGGCGCGGCGCTCTGGGCCGGCTGCAGAACCGGCACCGCGTCCGGATCGACCGCGACGCTCTCGACGGGCACGGCCTCAGCGGCCTGCTCCGTCATCCCGGTCAATTCAACGGGCTCCTGCGGCAGCGGCCGCGGCCCGGCGGGGGCGAGAACCGGCAGATCGGGCTCGATGCGCGCGGCCGGCGGCGGGGCCGCCGCGGCCGCGGCCGCGCCGGGCACGCCGGTCTGGGTCAACGCGCGAATCCGCGCGATCATCGCCTGCGCCGGCGGCACGCCCTGCCCGTTGACGACGGCTTCGCGCATGCCCGCGAGCTGATCGAGGCTCGCCTGAATGACATCGAACACCGCATCGCCGGCGGCCAGCGAGCCGCTCTCGGCCTGTCCGACCAGCGTCTCGAGCTCGTGCGACAGATCGCCCATGGCCATGATGCCGGCCATGCGCGCTCCACCCTTGAGCGTATGCAGCGCGCGCTTGAGCGCAAACGCGCGCTCGGCGCTGCCTGCGGCGGCGCGCCACTGCGCGAGCGCCCGCTCCGAGCCCTCGATCAGCTCGAGCGCCTCCTCGGTAAAGACCGCGGCGACTTCCGGGTCGTAGTCGATGACCGGCTCGGCCGCCGGGGCCGTCGGTTCGGGCGCCTCGGGGGCGCTCGCCGCGGCTGCCTGCGGCGCCGCTGAGGTCTCGTCCGCCGGGGCTTCGGCGGCCGCGATGCGCTGATCGAGCGCCTTCTCCGCCTCGCCCAGCCGCTCGACCAGCAGCAGGTGGCTGGCGAAGTACCCCGTGGGCTCCTCCAGGTGCTCGGCGACCGACTCCATCGCGGTCATGCAGTCGGCGAGCAGGGCCAGATCCTGCGTGCCGAGCCCCGCGCCGCTCGTGAACACGCGTCGGATCCAGTGATCGAGCGGCTCGGCGAGGCGCACCCCGTGGCGCGCCTGAGCCGCTTTCGAGCTGCCCGCCAGAGTGTGGCAGGCGCGATAGACGTCCTCGGGCAGGGCGTGCGGCGGGGGGGCCTGAGCCTCGCCCTTGAGGAAGGCGCGGATCGTGGCCACATGGGTCTCGGTCTCGCGCGCGTAGATCTCGCGCAGGCTCTCGTCCATCCCGGCGGGCGCGGCCGCCGGGGACTGCGGTCCGCTCGGCGCGGGCGCCGTTGCGGCGGCCGGCTCAAGCGCCCCGTCGGGCTCGCGCCCCGCCGCCATGGCATGCGCCGCGGCGGTGATCCCGGCGACGTCGGTCTGCACGGGGCGCCCGGACTCGAGCTGCTCGATCAGCTGCGGCAGCGCCGCGATGGCCTGGCGCAGCTCCTCGAGAATGGTCGGACTGCGCGTCAGGGTGTTGTCGAGCAGCCGGTTGAGCAGGCTCTCGACCGACCAGGCGAGCTCGCCGAGCTCGCGCGCGCCGACCATCCGCCCGCTGCCCTTGAGGGTATGGAAGGCGCGGCGCACGATCTCGAGCGCATCGCGGTCGAGCGGGTTCTGATCCCACAGCGGGAAGTGGCGCCGGATCTTGGCCAGCTCCTCGTGCGCCTCTTCGACGAACAGCCCGACCAGCTCGGGGTTGGCGCTCGCGGCGAGCGCGGCGAGCTTGGCCGTGGAAGACACCCGCGGGGCAGCCGGAGCCGGCGCAATCGCCAAGTCCGGGAAGGTGGCCGCGACTTGTGTCTCGCCCGGCGTCATCAGCACCGTCTTGGCGAACGCGGAGGGCTCCAGGGCCGGCAGCGACACCGTCTGCGGCGTGCGCTCGAGAAACTGCAGGCACGACTGGGCGTTGTCCAGCATGTACCACGGATCGCTGCGGCCGGCCTGCAGCGTCTCCATGTAGTACTCGATGCTGACGATCGCATCGGCCAGGCGGTCGAGCCACCCGGGCGGCACCGCTGGCGCACTTGGACGCATGATCCGGCGCAGCTGCGTCGCGATGCCCTCGACGACCTCCACGGCGCGCGCCTTGCCGAGCATGAGGAGTGCGGCCTTCACGCCGGTCACCAGGCCCTGCCAGCTGTCGAGCGCCGCCGGGTCGGGGGTGCCGCCGATGCTCTGCGTGACCGCTTCCTTGATCCAGGCCAGGTTCTGGATGCACTCGCGCAGCACCGCGGCCTGAACCTGCTGGAACTCGCGGTCCTCGCCCGGCGCCTCGCCCGCCTCGGCGCCGGCCGGACGGATCATGCCGACCAGGTTGTCGTCCAGGCGGTCCTCGACGGCGATCAGCGCGGCGGCGACTTCCACCAGCGCCGTCTCATCGGCCGGCTCGGTTCCGCCGAGCATGCGCTCCAGCCGTTCGGTCTGCGTCTGCACCGTGGCGCGCTGTGCGCCGAGGCCCAGCACGCCGAGCGTATCGCCGATCTTGCGCAGCAGCGCGACCTGCGGCCGCAGCTCCTCGCTCTCGGTGGCCCCGCGGCGCCCGAACTGCTCAAGGACCTCCTTGACCTTGGCGAGATCCTCGCGGATGGCCGCCGCCACGGTCTGCATCAGCTTCACGTTCGGCGCCGAGAGGCTCTCGCGCTCCTGCTCGATGCTCTCATCGACCGGCAGCAGCTCAGTCAGGCGGAACGAGGTGCGCACCGCCGAGACGCGCGTGCCGCTGCTCGCCGAGCGGCCTACGTAATAGAGCAGGTTGTTGAGCAGATCCACCGAGGGACTCTGGCAATAGCGGGGCTCGCCGAGCTCGTAGAGCCGGCGGATCTCCCGGTCGGCGAGTCCGAGCAGCCGCTTGATGGACACGCCGCCCTCGAGCCCGCCCTCGCGCAGCGCCTCGATCACGGCCCCGACCACCCACCAGAGCTGGAACACCGGCTGGCGCGTGGCGGACTGTTCGAGCTTCTCGGCGACGCCGGCGAGCGCCGCGAGGTTCTGCTCGATGCGCTCGCCGCGGATCCAGCCGATCAGACCGGCCTGGAACTGCGCGCGCAGGCGGCGAGACCATTGCTCGACGGTGACCTGCGGTTCCCCGGGCGAGGTGGCCTGCGGCTGGGCCTGCTTGTCCGATTTGAGGTTGAGCAGCAGCAGCGTGCCCTCGGACAGCAGCGCGCTGCCGCGCACCGCGCGCAGATCGTTCAGCAGAGGCAGCAGCACGAGCGCGATATCGCGGCCGCCACCGAGCACCCGCTCCAGATAGCCCGGCAGCTGCACCAGCGCCCGCAGCAGCGCATCGAGGCTCTCAGCCTGACCCTTGCGCTCGGTGACGGTGGCGAGCAGGTAATCGGCGACCAGCTCCATCTCCTCGGCGAGCAGGGCCGCGCCGTAGATTTCCAGCACGCGCAGCACGCCCTGCGCCTGATGCAGCTCGTGCTTGCAGCGCTCGAGCAGCGTCACGTTGTCCGGCTGCTCGAGGTAGCTTTCGATTGCGGCGCGCGCCTCGGCGAGCGTCTGGGCGAGTTCGTGCCCGACGAGCTCCAGCGTCTGCGAGGCAACTTCCGACATCCAGTGGCTCCGCGGCAGAGTGTTCAGTTGCCGCCGGCGGCGGTGATGGGCGCGGCGCGGCTCGCGGCCGCGAGGTTCTCAGGGCGCTTGTAGGCGCCGGTGGCGCCCGGGGGCAGGCCGCCCGGCAGCCGAAAGCCCGCGGCCGCGCGGCGCAGGCCGGCCGACAGCTCCGCCAGCTGCGCGATGGCCGCGGAGGTGGCGTTGGTCGACTCGGCCGTCTGGACACTGATTTCCCGCAGGACCTGCATGTTGCGCGCGATGTTCTGCGCGCCGCTCGCCTGGGGGCGCGCGCTGGCGGAGATGTTCTGCACGAGACTGGCGATCTGGTTCGAGACCTGCTCGATCTCATCGAGCGCCGCCCCGGCGTTCTCCGCGAGCAGCGCCCCGCCGACCACATCGGTGGTGCTGCGCTCCATCGACACCACCGCCTCGTTGGTGTCGGTCTGAATGGTGCGCACCAGCACCTCGATCTGCTTGGTGGCATTGGCGGCGCGCTCGGCGAGCCGCTGCACCTCGTCGGCGACCACCGCGAAGCCGCGGCCGGCCTCCCCGGCCATCGACGCCTGGATCGAGGCGTTCAGCGCGAGGATGTTGGTCTGCTCGGCGATGTCGTTGATCAGCTCGACGATGTTGCCGATTTCCTGCGAGCTCTCCCCGAGCCGCTTGATCCGCTTGGAGGTCTCCTGGATGGTCTCGCGGATCGCGTTCATGCCGTCGATGGTGCGGCGCACCGCATCGCCGCCCTTGTGGGCGATCTCCACCGAGTGGCGCGCCACGTCGGCCGCGCGCTCGGCATTGCCCGAGACTTCCGCCACGGAGCTGGCCATGCCCGAGGCCGACTCGGTGGCCGAGGCGATCTGCTTCGACTGCGCGCTGCTCGCCTTGGCGAGGTGCTGCGAGAGCGCCTGGGTCTGGCGCGCGGCGCTGTCGAGCTGGATGGCCGAGTGATTGATGGTCGTGACCAGGCCGCGCAGCGCATCGACCGCGTAGTTGATCGAATCGGCGATCGCGCCGGTGATCTCCTCGGTGACGGTGGCCTGCACGGTCAGATCGCCGTCGGCGAGGCTCGATAGCTCATCGAGCAGGCGCAGGATGGCCTGCTGATTGCGGTCGTTCTCCTTGCGCTGGGTCTCGGCGGCGAAGCGCTGATCCTGCACCGCCTTCTCGATGCGCCCGGCGAGCACGATGGCCGCGATGAGCAGCACGACAGCCACCGCCGCGAGGGCGGGCGGGCCGATGCGCTCGAGCGGGGAGGCGGCGCCACGGGCGGCAAGGTAGGCGCCCACGGCGCCGAGCAGCGTGCAGCCGGCGCTCGCGGCGAGCAGTGCCGCGAGCCCGCGTGATTGTGCAGCGAGGGCCGGCCGTGCGCTCATGCTGCCGCTTCCGCGAATGCGGGGCTTTCCAGCAGCGCACGCAGGCTGAGCACCGGCCACTGCTCCCCGGCGCGGCGGAATGCCCCGGCGAGATAGTGCTCGCAGCGGGCCATGGTCGGCGGCGCCTCGGCGGAGAAGTCCGCCTCGGCGAAGCGCCGGAAGCCGAGCACCTCATCGACGATCAGCCCGGCGGGAATCTCCCGATGGTTCACCGCCACCACACGGGTGGTGCGCCCGATCGGGGTGGCGCCGCTGCCGAGGAACTGGCGCAGATCGACGATCGGCAGCAGCTGGCCGCGCACGTTGGCGAGGCCCTTGATCCAGGGCTTGGCGCCCGGCACGCGCGTCATCCCCGCCGGCATCCCCAACACCTCGCGGGTCTCCTCGCGCGCCACCAGATACAGATCTCCGGCCATGCGCAGCGCGACGCCCACCCACTCGCGCTCCGCGGTGCCCTCCTGGCCGGGCTGCGCCGAGACGGCACGGGCCCGCCGCTCGAGCTCGCAGAGCAGCTCGAAGGGCCGGTCACGCAACGATTCGAGCGACGGCGCCTCACTCATACCGGTGTTGCCCCTGCGCGCCGCGATGCGGATGGAACGAATGGTGCGGCATGGGGCGGTTCAGCTCGCCAGCGCCAGGCGCGCCTTGGCGATCAGCTGGTCGGGGGAGACGGGCTTGACCATGTAATCGACCGCCCCCTGGCGCAGCCCCCAGATCCGATCGGTCTCCTGGCCCTTGGAAGTCACCATGATGATCGGAATCTGCCGCGTGCGCGGATCGTTGACCAGCGCGCGGGTCGCCTGGTAGCCGTTCATGCCGGGCATGACGATGTCCATGAAAATGAGGTCCGGGCTCATCTCGCGCGCCAGCCGGACGCCCTCGGCGCCGTCGGCGGCCGCCGCGGTGCGAAAGCCGTGCTTCTCGAGCGCCTTCTGCATGACATGCACTTCGGTCGGCGAATCGTCGACGATGAGAATCAGCGCCATGGCCGTCATCTCCCGATATGCGACTCGATCGCGCTCAACAGCTCGTCCTTGGTGAAGGGCTTGGTCAGATAATGCTCCGAACCGACGATCCGCCCCCGCGCGCGATCGAACAGGCCGTCCTTCGAGGACAGCATGATCACGGGGATGGAGCGGAACACCTTGTTGTGCTTGATCAGCGAGCAGGTCTGATACCCGTCGAGACGCGGCATCATGATGTCGACGAACACGATGTCCGGCTGATGGTCGGCGATCTTCGAGAGCGCATCGAACCCGTCGATGGCCGTGTAGACCTCGCACCCCTCCTTGGCGAGGAGCGTCTCGGCCGTTCGGCGTATCGTCTTGCTGTCATCGATGACCAGGACCTTCAGGCCCTGGAGCTTCGTGTTGCTGGCAGTCACGGCCACGCAACTCCTTCTCTGTCGAGGCGAGGCTCGGGCGGCCGCCACGATGGCGGTACCCCCTCGAGTCCGGAGCGTACACGCAATGCCCGAAGCGCCGCCATTGGCCCTGCGGGCCCCGAGAACTCACGCAGATTTTCTTTTAACATATCGGATGGACCCCCGCCATGCCGGCTGCGTCACGCTTTTGGCATGCCGATGCCCGCAACCGAGCCAGGCCGGACACGGGCGGCGGGTCCTGGCATCATCCCGTCATGTCCCATCGACTCGGCGTGGTCATGGATCCGATCGACGCCATTCATTACGCCAAGGACTCGACGCTCGCCATGTTGCTCGCGGCGCAGGGGCGCGGCTGGTCGCTCGCCTACCTGGAGCAGCGCGACTTGTGGCTGCGCGACGGCATCGCCTGGGGCCGGGTCCGGCCGCTCGCGGTGAAGGCCGACCCGTCGGGGTGGTTCGAGCTCGGCGAGCCCGCCGCGATGCGCCTCGGGGAGCTCGATTGCATCCTGATGCGGAAGGATCCGCCGTTCGACACCGAATACATCTATACCACCTACATCCTGGAGCGGGCCGAGGCGCAGGGCGCGCAGGTGGTCAACCGGCCGCGCGGGCTGCGCGACATGAACGAGAAGGTCTACACCGCGTGGTTCCCGCAGTGCTGCGCCCCGACCCTGATCACGCGCGACATGGGAGACATGGCGGCGTTCCTGGCCGAGCACGGCAAGATCGTGTGCAAGCCGCTGCACGGCATGGGCGGGCGCTCGATCTTCGTCCTGGAGCAGCACGACAAGAACATGGGCGTGGTGCTCGAGACGCTCACCGATTACGGCCAGCGCTTCGCCATTGTGCAGCGCTACCTGCCCGAGATCGCCGCCAAGGGCGACACCCGGGTGCTGCTCATCGACGGGCAGCCGCTGCCCTACGGGCTGGCGCGGATTCCGCAGCCGCACGACAACCGCGGCAACCTGGCCGCCGGCGCGCGTGCGCACGTGCGGGCGTTGACGGAGCGGGAACGCTGGCTCGCCAGCGAGATCGGCCCGACGCTCGCGGCGGCCGGGATGCTGTTCGTCGGACTCGACGTCATCGGCGGCTACGTCACGGAAATCAACGTCACCAGCCCCACCGGCATCCGTGAAATCGAGCGGCAGCACCCCCTCGACATCGGCGCACAGCTGATGGAGGCGATCGAGCGGCACCTGGCGCCCGCCCGCCGGTGAGGGGGGGTCCGTGACGGCTCAATCCGCATCGCTTCAGGCCGGACGCGCCCCCCGCGACCGCCTGTTCGCGATGCTGTTCCTGGCAACTCTGCTGCACGGGCTGGTGATTCTCGGGGTGACCTTCAACTCCCCGCTCGCCGGGGGGCGCGGCGCGCCCGGCCTGCGCGTGCTGCTGGTCTCCGACCAGCTGCCGGCGGCACGGCACAACGCCACCGCGGCGTATCTGGCGCAGCGCACCGAGCTCGGCGCAGGCAACACCCAGCGCGACGTACCGCCCAACACGCCGCGGCTGCACGCCGGCCTGCCCACCGCGGCGCACAGTGGCCGCACTGCGGCCCCGCCGGGCCGGCCGGCGCAAGGCGGTCAGGAACGGGTTCTCGCCACCACGGGCTGGAGCACCCGGGTCACGTACCGCATCGGCAGCGCACCGGGCTCGCTCGAAGGCGCGCTCAGACAGGGTGCCAACGGCGCGCTCGGCGCGAGCGCAAGCGGGCCCGTCCAGCTGCGCGGCCCGAAACGCGAGCTGTGGGTGAGCCCGGACACCCGCTCGGCCATCGTGGCGCCCTACCTGGTGGCCTGGCGGCGCAAGGTCGAGCGGATCGGCACGCTGAATTTCCCGGTGGCCGCGCGCGAGGCCGGTCCGCACGCCAATCCGGTGATCGAGGTCGAGATCGACTCCAACGGACGCCTGGCGCACGCGGTGATCCGCCGCTCGAGCGGCGATCCGGCGCTCGATCAGGCGGCGCTCGCGATCCTGCGCTTGGCCAGCCCCTTCGATCCCTTTCCGCCGAATCTGGCACGCCGTTACCGGGTGCTGCGCTTCACGTATGAATGGCAGTTCGAGGGCGGGCGCATGCGCGGATCGGTCAGCGTGCCTTGAGCCGCGCGCCCGGCGTCCCCATACTGGGCGCATGGGCGAGCACAGCGGCAAGCCGGGCGGCGAGGCACAGCCTGAGGTCGAGCTGGCAGCAGACGACGGACCCGCGCGAGGCGACCAGACACGCCGTGGCGCGCCGCCGCCGCAGCCCGAAGACTCCGCGAGTCTGACCAACCACCTGCTGATCGCGATGCCCTCGCTCACCGACCCGAATTTCTCGCAGACCGTCGCGCTCGTGTGCGAGCACACCGAGCGCGGCGCGCTCGGCATCGTCCTCAACAAGCCGCTGCCGATGCGCCTCTCGGACGTGTTCTCGCAGATGCAGATCACCCCTTCGAACGAGAGCATCGCGGCGCAGCCGGTGCTGCGCGGCGGGCCGGTGCAGATCGACCGCGGCTTCGTCCTGCATCGACCGGGCGGCCACTGGGACCACACCCACAAGGTCTCCGAGACGATCCAGGTCACGACCTCGCGCGACGTGCTCGCGGCCATGGCGCGCGGCGAGGGACCCGAGGACGCGATCATTGCGCTCGGCTATGCCGGCTGGGACTCCGGGCAGCTCGAGCGTGAGATGCTCGACAATGCCTGGATTTCCGTGCCGGTGGATGCGCGGGTGGTGTTCGAGCTGCCGTTCGCCGAGCGCTGGAGCGGCGCGCTGCGGCTGCTCGGCATCGATGCCGGGCAGCTGAGCCTCACGGCCGGACATGCCTGAGCCGGTCCTGCGCGTCCTCGCCTTCGATTTCGGACTCAGACGCATCGGCATTGCCACCGGGGATACCCTCACGGGCACCGCCGCGCCGCGGCCCGCCGCCACCGCGCGCGCGGGCGCCCCGGACTGGGACTCGATTGGACGTGAGCTGCGCGCGTTCAATCCCGCGCGGCTGGTGGTTGGCGCCCCGTATAATGCCGATGGGACGGCCGGGGCAATGCTGCCCCACGCGCGCCGCTTCGCGGGCGAGCTCAAGCGCCGCTTCGCGCTGCCGGTGAGCCTGATCGACGAGCGCTTCTCGTCCCTGGAGGCGAGCGAGGCGCTCAAGAGGCGCCGGGCGCGGGGCGAGCGGCGCCGGCTGCGGCGCGAGGACATCGACAGCGCCGCGGCCGCGGTCATCCTGGAGCGCTGGCTGTCCGGAGAGCCTGGAGAAGAACTGCCATGAGTCCCACCATCCCGCTCGAGCGCGATCGGCCCCGGGCCGGTGCGCTGCGGGCCGCTGCGCCGGAGGCCGCATGAGACAGCTGCGCGCCGACGGCTCGTTGCGCCACCTCATCACCCTCGAAGACCTGCCGCGGCCCCTGATCGAGCGGCTGCTCGAGCGCTCGCAGAGTCTGGTGAGGCCGCTCGGGGAGCGGCCGCCGGTCAGCCGCGCGCTTGCCGGCTGCACGGTGGCCAACCTGTTCACCGAGCCCTCCACGCGCACGCGGGTGTCGTTCGAGCTCGCGGCCAAGCGGCTCGGCGCGGACGTGGTGAATCTGGAGGTTCAGCTGTCCTCGCGCGTCAAGGGCGAGAGCATGCTCGATACCGTCTATACGCTGCAGTCTCTGCACGTTGATGCGCTGGTGATCCGCGATGCCGAGGCAGGCGTGCCCGCGACGGTCGCCGCGCACGTGGCTCCGCACGTCAGCGTTCTGTCGGCCGGGGAGGCGCACGTGGCGCATCCCACGCAGGGCCTGCTCGATGCGCTGACCGTGCGCCAGCACAAATCCCGCTTCGAGGACCTGAGCATCGCCATCGTCGGGGATGTCCGCCACTCGCGGGTCGCGCGCTCGGCCTGGCACGTATTCCAGGCGCTCGGCGTGCCCGATCTGCGCATCGTCGCGCCGCCGGCGCTGATGCCCGGGCCGGATGAGTTCCGGGGCTGCGCGCGCCATACCTCGCTCGAGAAGGGGTTGGCGGAGGTGGACGTAGTGATGATGCTGCGCATTCAGAAGGAGCGCATGACCGAGGTCGACCTGCCCGATGCGGACCGCTATTACGCGAGCTACGGACTGACGCCCGAGCGGCTCGCCCTCGCGCGCCCCGACGCCATCGTCATGCACCCGCAGCCGATGAACCGCGGCATCGAAATCGCCTCCGACGTCGCCGACGGCCCGCACTCGGTGATCCGCGACCAGGTGCGCAACGGCGTCGCCGTGCGCATGGCGGTGCTCAGCGAGGCGCTGGCCTGGAGAAACGCCGCGTGAGCCGCGCAGACCGCGGCACGGTGCATCTGGAAGATGCCCGCATCGTGCGCCAGAGCGCCTACGAGGCCGAGCAGTTCGTGCTGCGCCTCGAGGCTCCCTCCTGCGCGGCGCGCGCCGAGCCGGGCAGCTTCGTGCACGTGACGTGCGATCCGGCCATCCCGATGCGCAGGCCGCTGTCGATCATGCGCGCCGATGCCGCGGCGGGCTGGATCGATCTGCTCTACAAGATCGTCGGTCCCGGGCTGCGGGCGCTCGCTGCGCGCAAACCCGGTGAAACGGTCAGCGTGATCGGCCCGATCGGCCGGCCGTTCACGCCGCACCCCGAGCGGCCGCGGGCGGTGCTGATCGGCGGCGGCGTGGGAATACCGCCCATGATCTTCCTCGCCGAGCGACTGCGCGCCGAGCCCGAGCGGCGCTACCGGCCGCTCGCGCTGATCGGCTCGGAGATCCCCTTCCCGTTCCCTGCGCGCCCCTCGACGCTGCTCGTCCCCGGGATACCGGCCGGCGCGATTGCCTGCATGCCGTTGCTCGAGCAGTGGGCGGTCCCGAGCCGCCTCGCGAGCCGCGCGGGATTCCCGGGCTGCTTCGACGGCTACGTCACGGAGCTCGCCGGGGAGTGGCTGGCAACCCTCACGGGCGAAGCGCTCGCCGAGGTCGAGCTTTTCGCCTGCGGGCCGACGCCGATGCTGGCGGCGGCCGCCCAGCTGGCGCGCCGCTACGCGGTGCCCTGTCAGGTGTCGCTCGAGGAGTTCATGGCGTGCGGGGTCGGCGGCTGCGCCGGCTGCACCGTGCGGGTGCGCACCCGCGAGGGCGATGCCATGATGCGGGTCTGCGTCGACGGACCGGTGTTCGACGCGCTGCAGGTGTTTTGAAGCCGCCACGAGAGGCCCGTCTCACGGGCCGTCCCTGACGGTCAGGCGCCCGGCCCCGCCATCCGGGCGGCTCGTTCGGCAGGGGCAACGAGGCTTTCAAAGTGCCCTCGCACCTCGCTCATCCAAAGTTGATCTTCGCCTCGAGATTGGCGCGCGAATCAGCGTTGGCGAGCGCATCGGCGAGCTCGATGCGGCTCTGCTTGTACAGCTCGTGCAGCGCCGCGTCGAAACTGCGGATGCCCTGCTCGGCGCTCGCCGCAATCGCCTCCTTGACCCCCACCACATCGCCCTTGCTGATCAGGTCGGAAATGTGCGGGGTATTGAGCATCACTTCGACCGCGGCGAGGCGATGTCCGTCCTTGCCCATCACCAGGCGCTGCGCCAGGATGCCGCGCAGGTACTGCGACAGATCGAGCAAGATCTGCGCGTGCTGCCCGGAGGGAAACATGTTGATGATGCGGTCGAGGGTCTGCGCGCAGTTGTTCGCGTGCAGCGTCGCCAGCACCAGGTGCCCCGTGCCGGCCAGATGAATGGCCGCCTCCATGCTCTCCTGATCGCGGATCTCCCCGACCAGGATGACATCCGGCGCGGCGCGCAGCGCGCCGCGCAGCGCGCGGGCGAAGGATTTGGTGTCGCAGCCGACCTCGCGCTGATTGACAATCGAGCGCTTGTTGGCATGCAGAAACTCGATCGGATCCTCGATGGTGAGGATGTGATCCGAGGCGGTCTCGTTGCGCAGGTTGATCATGGCCGCGAGGGTGGTCGATTTGCCCGAGCCGGCCGCGCCCACCACCAGCACCAGGCCGCGCTTGTGCATCGCCAGCTCGCCGATCGCCTCCGGCAGCCCGAGCGAGTCCAGGCGCGGCATATCGGCGGTGATGTAGCGCAGCACCACGGCCGGATAGCCGCGCTGCATGAACACGTTGACGCGGAAGCGGCCGAGACCGGACTCGGAGATGGCGAAATCGAGCTCGAGCTCCTGATCGAACTGCTCGCGCTGCTCGCCCGTCATCAGCGCGAGCGCCGCTTGGCGCACCATCTGCGGGGTGAGCACCTGCTTGTTGATCGGGTAGATCTGCCCCTCGATCTTGATCTTGATGGGCGCGTTGCTGGTGAAGAACAGGTCGGACGCCTTGCGCTCGACCATCAGCTTGAATAGCGGCTTGGTGTTGATCTGCAGCGCAGCCGTATCCTCGCCCTTGGGCTCCGGCGGCGCCTCTCCGGCGCCCAGCGTGGCCGCATCGCTCACGGCTTTTTCTCCTCTTCGTCCATGATGGCGAGACTGCCGTCATCGAGGGCCGGGCTCTCGCGGTGGCTCTCGAGCTTCACGCGCAGCCGCAGCTCGTTCTTGGAGTCGGCGTTGCGCAGCGCATCCTCGTAGGAGATGAACCCGGTCTCGTACAGCTCGAACAGCGACTGATCGAAGGTCTTCATGCCGAGACGGTTCGAGCGCGCCATGACGTCGCGGATCTTGACCACCTCGCCCTTGAAGATGAGGTCCTGGATCAGCGGCGAGTTGAGCATGATTTCCATGGCCGCGATGCGGCCCGAGCCGCCCTCGCGCGGCACCAGGCGCTGCGAGATGAACGAGCGGATGTTCAGCGACAGGTCCATCAGCAGCTGCTCGCGCCGCTCGTCGGGGAAGAAATTGATGATGCGATCGAGCGCCTGGTTGGCGTTGTTGGCGTGCAGCGTGGAGAACACCAGATGGCCGGTCTCGGCGAACTGCACGGCGTATTCCATAGTGTCGCGGTCGCGGATCTCGCCGATATAGATGACATCCGGGGCCTGGCGCAGCACATTCTTCAGCGCCACCTGCCAGGAGTCGGTATCGACGCCCACGTCGCGGTGCGTGATGACGCACCCCTTGTGCTGGTGGATGAACTCCACCGGGTCCTCCACCGTGACGATGTGGCCGCGCGTCTTCTCGTTGCGGTAGCCGATCATCGCCGCGAGTGTGGTCGACTTGCCCGAGCCGGTGCCGCCGACCACCACCACCAGGCCGCGCTTGGAGAGGGAGAGTTCCTTGAGGATCGGCGGCAGGTCGAGCTCCTCGAAGCTCGGGATCTTGGCGTTGATCATGCGGATGACGCACCCGACCGCGCTCTGCTGCACGAAGGCGCTGACGCGGAAGCGGCCGATGCCCGGCGGGGCGATCGCGAAATTGCACTCCTTGGTGGCATCGAAATCGCGCGTCTGCCGGTCGTTCATCAGCGAGCGCACCAGCGTGGCAGACTGCTCGGCCGTGAGCGCCCGCTCGCTCTGCGGCCGGACCTCGCCGTCGATTTTCACGGCAGGCGGAAAGCCGGCGGTGAGAAACAGGTCCGAGGCGCTCCGCTCGACCATCCGCCGCAGCAGATCGTGAATCAGCTTGATGGCTTGATCGCGGTCCATAGGCACCCCCCCGCACGCCCCTCTTTATAAGTGAATCGCCGCGCCGCTCATCACAGGCTGTCCTTGTTCTGCGCCTTGAAGCGCGCTTCCTCCTTGCTCACCTGGCCCTTGGCGAGCAGCTCCGAGAGGCACTGATCGAGCGTCTGCATGCCCGAGGCCTGGCCGGTCTGAATCGCCGAGTACATCTGCGCGATCTTGCCCTCGCGGATCAGATTGCGGATCGCCGGCGTGCCTATCATGATCTCGTGCGCGGCGACGCGTCCACCGCCGATGCGCTTCAGCAGCGTCTGGGAGATTACGGCGCGCAGCGATTCGGACAGCATCGAGCGGACCATTTCCTTCTCGGCCGCGGGGAACACATCGACCACGCGGTCGATGGTCTTGGCTGCGGAGCTGGTGTGCAGGGTGCCGAACACCAGGTGGCCGGTCTCGGCGGCCGTCAGCGCGAGGCGGATGGTCTCGAGGTCGCGCAACTCACCGACCAGCACCACGTCGGGGTCTTCGCGCAGCGCCGAGCGCAGCGCCTCGCTGAAGCCGAGCGTGTCGCGGTGCACCTCGCGCTGGTTGATCAGGCTGCGCTTGGAATCGTGCACGAACTCGATCGGATCCTCGATGGTGATGATGTGGTCGGGCCGGTTGTCGTTGCAGTGATTGACCATCGCGGCGAGGGTGGTCGATTTGCCCGAGCCCGTGGGGCCGGTCACCAGCACCAGGCCGCGCGGCAGCATGCACAGGTCGCGGAAGATCTTCGGCGCATTGAGGTCATCGAGCGACTGGATGCTCGAGGGAATCGTGCGGAACACCGCCCCGGCGCCGCGATTCTGAGTGAAGGCATTGACGCGAAAGCGCGCGAGCTTGGGGATCTCGAACGAAAAATCGGTCTCGAAGAACTCCTCGTAGGCCTTGCGCTGCTTGTCGTTCATGATGTCATACACCATGCTGTGCACTTCCTTGTGCGCCAGCGGTGGCATATTGATCCGCTTCATGTCGCCGTCGACGCGGATCATGGGCGGCACCCCGGCGGACAGGTGCAGGTCCGAGGCGTTGTTCTTCACGGCGAAGGCCAGCAATTGCGCGATATCGACCATCGGGTCTCCGATCGGAGTCGGGTCGAGCGCATCCTGCGCCTGACCGGTCGGTGCAGTATAACGGAGGGCTTCGGCCACCCATATGATAAGGGCTTCGCAGAATTTGGCGGAACGCGTGCACGAGGTGCAGGCGCGGATTGCCGCGGCAGCCGCGCGCGCAGGGCGGAATGTGGCCGACATCACACTTCTGGCCGTGTCCAAGGCCCAGCCCGCCGAGTCGGTGCGCGCGGCGGCGGCCGCGGGCCTCACTGAGTTCGGCGAAAGCTACCTCAACGAGGCGCTCGGCAAGCTCGAGGCGCTCGCGGGGCTGGCGCTCACCTGGCACTTCATCGGCCGCCTGCAGGCCAACAAGACGCGCCCGATCGCCGAGCGCTTTCAGTGGGTCCATGGCCTCGAGCGGCTGCACGTCGCCGAGCGTCTCTCGGCGCAACGGCCCGTGCACGCCCCGCCCCTCAATGTTTGTATCCAGGTCAACCTCGCCGGCGAGGCGAGCAAGGCCGGCGTGGCGCCCGCGCAGCTGGCGCAGCTCGCCGAGGCGCTTGGTGCGCTGCCGCGGCTGCGCCTGCGCGGGCTGATGTGCATCCCGCCGGCGGAGCGCGATCCTGAGCGCCAGCGCGCCTGGTTCGCCCGGCTGCGCGAGCTGCGCGAGGCATTGAACGCGCAGGGCGCCGGGCTCGATACGCTCTCGATGGGCATGAGCGCAGACTTCGAGAGCGCCATCCTCGAGGGCTCCACCGTGGTGCGCGTCGGCACGGCGCTGTTCGGCCCGCGCAGCCCGCCGGCATGAACGCAGCGCGCCGGCGCGCGCCAGCCGCTACAATCGCAGGCCTATGAATCATCTCGATCTGGCGGTGCTCGGCGGCGGCAACATGGGCCGCGCCCTGATCGGCGGGCTGCTGCGCCAGGGCATGCGTCCCGAGCGCCTGACGGTCGGGGAGCGCGAGCCGGCGGCCCGGGAGGCGCTGCAGCGCGAATTCGGCCTGACGGCGGCAGCCGACAACGCCGCCGCCGTGCGCGGCGCGAGCGTGGTCGTGCTCGCCGTGAAGCCCGAGAATGTCGCCGAGGTGCTCGGCCCTCTCGCCGGCGAACTCGCCCACAAGCGCCCCCTCGTGATCTCGGTGGCCGCGGGCGTGCGCATTGCGGCCTTGCGGCACTGGTGCGGAGCGCAGGTGCCGGTGATGCGCGCCATGCCCAACCGCCCGGCCCTGGTCGGCGCGGGGGTCACGGGACTTTACGCGCCCCCGCACATCAGCCCGGCGCACGTGGAACTCGCCGAGCGGGTCATGCGCTCCGTGGGCGAGGTGGTCCGGCTCGAGAGCGAGGAGGCGCTCGATGTGGTCACCGCGCTCTCCGGCAGCGGGCCGGCGTATTTCTTCCTGCTGGCCGAGTTGCTGGCGCAGGCCGGCACCGAGCTGGGACTGCCCGCGCCGGCGGCGCGCACGCTGAGCGTGGCGACGCTGCATGGGGCGGGAGTGCTCGCGCACAGCGGTATCGCCGAGCTGGCGCAGCTGCGCGCCGAAGTCACCTCCAAGGGCGGCACGACCGAGGCGGCGCTGCGCGCCTTCGAGGCCGCGGGCCTCGACCGGATCGTCGCGCGCGCGGTGCAGGCGGCGGCGGCGCGCAGCCGGGAGCTCGCCGAGCAGTTTCATCCCGCCTGATCCGGCCTGCCGAGACCGTCATGAGCGCCCTGATCTACATCATCGAAACGCTGCTCTCGCTGGCGCTGTTCGTCGTCCTGGCGCGACTGCTGCTGCAGCTCTCGCGCGCGGATTTCCGCAATCCGCTCTGCCAGGCGATCGTGCGCCTGACCAATCCGCTGATCCTGCCGCTGCGGCGCGTGCTGCCGCCGATCGGCAAGGTTGACTCCGCCTCGGTGGTGGCGGTCATCCTGGTTGCCGCGCTCGAAGTGGCCGTGGTGTTCGGGCTCGAGGGCATGGGCTGGGTCGGCCTATGGGTGTGGCTGCACGCGGTCGCGCTCGAGATCGTGCGCACCCTGCTGTGGACCTATTTCTACGCCATCATTCTCTACGCGCTGCTCAGCCTGGTGGCCCCGGGGGGCTACTCGCCGCTGCAGTCCATCCTGGCCTCGTTGTGCGAGCCGGCGCTGCGGCCCTTCCGACGTCTGATACCGGCGATTGCCGGTATCGATCTGTCACCGCTGTGGGCCTGCATCCTGATCCAGGCGCTGCTGATCCTGCTGCACGTGTGAGGCGCGGCCGGCGCGATCCCTGCAGCCGGTGCGCCCCGCAAAGCTGAACCGCGCCATGCACGACACATCAACCAAGCGCGCCAAGGTCGCGAACTGGTTGGAGATTCGCGGAAGCGACTGCGTGCTGCGCATACGTATTCAGCCGCGCTCATCGCGAGAGTGTATTGACGGCGTACGCGACGGAAGACTCCTCGTGAGGGTCGCGGCGCCTCCCGTCGAGGGCGCTGCGAACGAAAGGCTCATACACCTCTTGTCTCATGCACTTGGCGTGCCGAAAGCGGACGTTTCTCTGATCCGCGGCGCAAAAAACCGTCACAAGGACGTTTTGATACGAGGCGCGGCCGCGGCGGCCGCGCAACTCGCCGCCAAAATCTGAACCGCCGACCCGCGGGTCGTGCGAAAACCTTTGAAAAAAAGCTGTTTCAGCGCGAGCGCGCGCAAAAAAACAGTTGCGCACGCGCGCGCATGTGCTATTTTCCGCGGCGATTCTTACGTTGCGTGGCTGCACCACAGCGCGCACATTCATTTATTCGAGGAGTGGCGCAATATGGCGAAAAAGGGTAGCGCTCCGACCAAGTCGGAAGTCCTGACTCAAATTTCCAAAGACACGGGGCTCTCGCGCAAGCAGGTCGGCGGTGTGTTCGATTCGCTGAACGGCGTGATCAAGAAGAGCCTGCGCAGCAATGGCCTGTTCACCATGCCGGGGCTGCTGAAGATGAAGGTCGTGAAGAAGCCGGCCACGAAGGCACGCGAAGGAATCAACCCGTTCACGGGCGAGAAGATGATGTTCAAGGCGAAGCCGGCCAGCAAGAAGGTCCGTGTGATGCCGCTGAAGAACCTCAAGGCGATGGTCAACTCTTGAGCACGCGCTGAGTCGCGAGATACGACGGGGTTCGCTTCGCGAACCCCGTTCATTTCGCAGCGCCCCCGCGCGGACCGCGCCCGTCAGTCGGGGCGATTCATGAACTGCACGACCGTCCGGCGCAACTCGTGCAGCCGGCCATGGAAGAAATGCCCCGCCCCCGGGAAGGTGCGCAGCACCGGCGGCACCGTCTGGCGCGCCGCCCACTGCAGCACATCGGCCGGTTCGATCACCTCATCGGCATCACCTTGGACGAGCAGCCACGGGCAGCGCGGCGAGGGCACGGCGTCCATTGCAACCCGGCTCACCCCGGGGGCCACCAGCACCAGCCTGGCCGGCGAGGCCCGCGCGGCCGCCCGCACGGCGATGGCCGCCCCGAAGGAGAAGCCGGCGAGCCACAGCGCCGCCCCCGGCCAACGCGCACGGCCGTAGGCGACCACGGCGAGCGCATCCTCGGTCTCGCCGCGACCCGCGTCATGGGTCCCCGCGCTTGCGCCAACACCGCGGAAGTTGAAGCGCACCACCGGCGCGCCGCACTCCTCGAACGCGCGCGCCAGCGTGTAGACGACCTTGTTGTCGAGCGTCCCGCCGTAGAGCGGGTGCGGATGGCACACCACCCCGAAAACAGCGGGCGCGACCGCCGCCGCGCCGTCCTCGCCCGCCGGCGTCTCGAGCAGGGCCTCGAGGGCGCCCGCCGGGCCGGGTAGCGTCAGGCGCTCGGCGCGTGGCAGCTTCACGCGGCGTGACCCGCCGCCAGCTCGACCAGCAGGCGGTTGAGCCGCTGGACGAACTCCGCCGGGTTGCCGAGCTCGCCGCCCTCGGCGAGCTCGGCCTGCTCGTAAAGCAGCACGGCGAGCGCCTCGAAACGTCCCGCATCGGCAAGGCCGTCGAGGTACTTCACGAGCGGATGGACGGTGTTGAGCTCCAACGCCGGTTTGGACTCCGGCACCGCCTGACCGGCAGCGGCGAGGATCTTGCGCATGCCCGCCCCGAGATCGTGCTCATCGCGAACCAGGCAGGCCGGAGAGTCCTTCAGGCGCGAGCTCACGCGCACCTCGGTCACCCGCGCGCCGAGCGCGTCCTTGATGCGCTTCAGCAGGCCCTTGCTTTCCTTCAGCGCCGCCTCACGCTCCCGCCGGTCGGCATCGCTCTCCAGGGTGCCGAGCTCCAGCTCCCCGCGCGAGGCGTCCTTGAAACGCTTGCCCTCGAAATCCTCGAGCTGTCCCATCATCCACTCATCGATCCGGTCCCCGAGCAGCAGCACCTCGATGCCCCGCTCGGCGAGCCGCTCGATGGCGGGGCTGCGCCGCGCCGCAGCGAGACTCTCGGCGGCGATGTAATAGATGCGCTCCTGGCCGGGCTTCATCCGCGCCACGTACTGCGAGAGGCTCACCACCGGCTCATCGCCCGCCTCGTGCGTGCTCGCAAAGCGCAGCAGCGGCAGGAGCGCGGCGCGATTGGCCGTGTCCTGACCGACTCCCTCCTTCAGAACCAGGCCGAACTCCTTCCAGAACGCGATGTACTTGTCCGGCTCGTCCTGGGCGAGCCTTGCGAGCATGTCCAGCACGCGCTTGGTAAGGCTGGCGCGGATCGCCTCAACCTCCGGTTCGCGCTGCAGGAGCTCGCGCGAGACATTGAGCGGCAGATCGCTCGAGTCGACCACCCCTTTGACGAAGCGCAGATACAGCGGCAGGAACTGTTCGGCATCGTCCATGATGAACACGCGCCTGACGTACAGCTTCAGCCCATGCACCGCCTCGCGCTGCCACAGGTCGAAAGGGGCGCGCCCCGGTAGATACAGCAGGCTGGTGTACTCGCGCTTGCCCTCGACGCGATTGTGGCTCCAGGCGAGCGGCTCGGTGAAATCGTGCGCCAGATGCTGATAGAACTGGCGGTACTCCTCGTCCGTGATCTCGGCGCGCGGCCGCACCCACAGCGCCGTGGCCTGGTTGACGGTCTCGTACTCGAGCGACGCTTCGCCCTCCTTGCGCATGCGCACGGGAAAGGCGATGTGGTCGGAGTAGCGGCGGATGAGCGTGCGCAGCCGGAAAGGATCGGCGAACTCTTTCGCTTCGCTCTTCAGGTACAGCGTAACCTCAGTCCCACGCGCCTCGCGCGTCACGGTCTGGACGGTGAATTCCCCGTCGGCGCGCGACTCCCAGCGAACCGCGGCTCCGGCAGGCTCGCCGGCGCGGCGCGAAAGCACTTCGACCCGGTCCGCGACGATGAATGCCGAATAGAAGCCGACGCCGAACTGCCCGATCAGCTGTGCGTCCTTCTGGCGGTCTCCCGAGAGGGAGCGGAAGAACTCCGCCGTGCCCGAGCGGGCGATGGTGCCGAGATTGGCGACGGCTTCCTCGCGCGTCATGCCGATGCCGTTGTCCGCGATCGTGACCGTGCCCGCCGCCGGATCCGCCTCGATGCGGATCCCGAGCTCCGTGTCGCTGCCGAGCAGCTCGGGCGCGCCGATCGCCGCGAAGCGCAGGCGGTCATTGGCGTCCGAGGCATTGGAGATCAGCTCGCGCAGGAAGATCTCCCGGTGGCTGTACAGCGAGTGAATCATGAGCTTCAGCAGCTCGCGCACCTCCGCCTGAAAGCCGTGCGTCTGGCGATCGGAAGGCGGGCTCGACGGGGTCTCTGGGCGGGTCACGGTCCACTCCTTAAATCTCTACCGGAGCGGAGCATTTTGGGCGCGATCGGCCGATTTTCAATGCGCGCCCGGGCGGCGAGACGCGCCGTTCACGGCGCGCGCGGGCTTGAGCGTCGGGGATGGGGGGCGGGCGGGCGGCTCAGGCCGGCAGGCGCAGCCACTGACCGATGAGGCTGCCCCACTCGGGCAGCGGCGGGAAGGCGATCACTTCGGCGAACGCCGAGCGGGCCAGGTGAGCCAGGGCGGCGGTGAGATCATCGAGCTCGTCCCACCAGAGCATGACGCATTCCATCAGAGGTCTCCGGTGCTCAATGATTGGGCGTGGAATCGCCGGAATGCGGCGCCGAGTCGTGCGCGGCGGCCTCCTCGCTCCAGACCGTGCGCATGCGCTCGGCCCAGTTCTTGTAGTTCGACCAGGTATTGAGATTGCGCGTGATGGCATCGTGCCGGGCGCGAACGTTTTGCATGCGTTCGTACCAGTTCGGGAACGGTGCAACCGGCGCTGCGGCCGGCGGACTGGTGCCGGCGGTCTCCTCTCGAGCGACGGGCGGGACGCCGCGCTCCCTGAACGATGAACTCATGGACGCACCTCGGGCAACGAGGCTTGAGGGTACGGTCCACGCGCTCCCTGCGCAGGTACTGGTTCACAGGCTCCTCACTCGCAGACTGCGGAAAACCGCGACGGTCCGGTTATGAACCATCACAGTCCATTATGTCACATCGAAGCGGCGCAATCCGCTGCGGACTCGGCCACGCGGCTAAGCGACCAGTCGGTACACCGGCCGGTAGAGGCTGCCCGGCAGCTTCATGCGGCCCTGCTCCACGAATGCCGCGAGCAGCTCATCGAGCAGGCGCATCAGGCCCCGATCGCCGGCGAGCTCGTACGGGCCGTGGCGATCGATGGCCTGAATGCCGTGCTCCTTGACGTTGCCGGTGACGATGCCGGAGAAGGCCCGGCGCAGATTGGCCGCCAGCTCGTGCGCGGGCTGGTCGCGTCCGAGCGCGAGCGCGCGCATCGATTCGTGCGTCACCTCGAACGGCTGCTGGAACTGCGGCCGGATCGACAGCAGCCAGTTGAAATTGTACGAGTCCTTGCGCTGGCGGCGGAATTCCCGCACCGCCTCGATGCCGCGCACCATCTGCCGCGCGACTTCGGCCGGATCGTCGACGATGATGTTCACGCGCGCGAGCGCCGCCTCTCCGAGCGTCCCGCGGATGAAGTGGCGGATGTGTTCGAAATAACCGCCACTCGCGTGCGGCCCGGCGAGCACCACGGGGAAGGGCTGATCGCGGTTGGCCGGATCGAGAAGAATGCCGAGGAGGTAGAGGATCTCCTCCAGGGTGCCGGCCCCGCCCGGCAGCACCACGATGCCGTGCGCGAAGCGCACGAACGCCTCCAGGCGCTTCTCGATGTCCGGCATGATGACCAGGTGATTGACGATCGGATTGGGCGGCTCGGCGGCGATGATGCCGGGCTCGGTAATGCCGATGTAGCGGCCATGCTCGATGCGCTGCTTGGCATGCCCGATGGTCGCACCCTTCATCGGCCCCTTCATCGCGCCCGGACCGCAGCCGGTGCACACGTCGAGCCCGCGCAGGCCGAGCTCGTAGCCGACGCGCTTGGAGTACTTGTACTCCTCGGCGCCGATCGAATGCCCGCCCCAGCACACCACGAGATTGGGGCGCGCCTTGCACTCGAGCAGCTGGGCGTTGCGCAGGATGTGAAATACCGCATTCGTGATGGAGGGCGACTCGTTCAGGTCGAACCGTCCCGCCGCCATGATCTCGTTCGAGGTGAACACCACATCGCGCAACACCGCGAACAGGTGCTCTTTGATGCCGCGGATCATCTGTCCGTCGACAAACGCTGCGCCCGGCGCGTGGTGCATCTCCAGACGGATGCCCCACGGCTGGCGCATGATGCGCACCTCGAAGTCGCGGTACCGGTCGAAGATCTCCTTGGCGTTGTCGGTGGCAGCACCGCTGTTGAGCACCGCCAGCGCGCATTTGCGGAACAGCGGGTACAGGCCGCCCTGCCCCGAGTCGAGCAGCTTGGCGATTTCCTCCTGTGAGAGGTTCTCGAGACTACCGCGAGGATGAACGCGCGCTTCGATGAACTCGGGTTCGAGGTCGTTGTTTTCCATCAGGGACCGGACGGGCTCAAGGCTGGATGTCGATGCGCATGCCGTCGCGGGTCATCATCCAGATCTGCATCATGTCAGCGTCGGACACGGCGATACAGCCGTCGGTCCAATCGCTGTCCAGATAATACGACAGGGGGCTGTTCAGCCGGTTCGGCAGACCGTGAATCATGATTTCCCCGCCCGGCCGCCAGTGGTGCTCGCGGGCGCGCGCCCGATCGGCCCGATTGGGATAGGAAATCTGGATGGACAGAAAGAAATCGCTGCGCGGATCACGGCGCACCAGCCGATACCAGCCCACGGGCGTGCGGTAGTCGCCGGAGCGCTCCTTCGGCCCGTTCGGCATCAGGCCGAGGTGGATTGTGAACGCGCGCACCACCTGCTCGCCGTTCATCAGGTAGAGCCGCCGCGCGGATTTCTTGACGAGGACATACTGCACGTGCGGCAGGTGCGGGTCGGAGAGCAGGGGGACGCGCCCCGTGCGAGGCGCGGGCGCGGCGCAGGCGCCTGCGGCCACGGACGCGAGCACGGCGGCGGTCAGGATGATCTTCGGCAGTCGCATGGATGGATTATGACATGGCTCGCGAGGCGCAGCGCCTGGTCACCCGGCGGCCCGGTCCGGCACGATCCGCGGGATCACCAGGCGGGTCCCGGGCCGCAGCGCGAAGAAATCGGTATCGGGGTTGTACTGGCGCAGCAGCCACGCCGGCAGCCCCGCAAAGCGCTGCGTCAGGGTCCACAATGAGTCGCCGCTGCGGGTCACGTAGGTCCGAGTGCCGTCGATTCGGTGGCTGGCGAAATAGCTCGCTTCCAGGGCCCGATGGTAGGCGATGCGCCGCTGCTCGAACTGCTGGGGCGTCACATAACGGAAATCCAGCCGGATCCGCTCACCGATACGCACCGGCTGGCTGAAGGCCAGATGATTGATGCGGCGCAGGTCCATGGCGCTGACGCCCAGCCATTCGGCGTAGTAGCCGAGCGACTCGGCGGCCGCCACGCGGATCGTGCCATTCGGCGCCACCGTGTAGTCCGTGGGGTCGACGCTGCGCGCCGGCTCACCCTCGGGACCCAGCATGGGGCCCAGAGCCTCGGCCTGACCAGCCGAGACGGGCTGCGGATCGCCCGCGGCCGGGCGCGGCGCGGCGCGCGCGCCGGCCTCGGCATCCGCCAGCGCCTGGTTCGGACCCGACGCCAGTCGCGAGGCTGCGGGCGGCAGCGGGACTGCAGCGCCTGAGGCGTTCGCAGCCAGAGTCGAGCCGAGCGGTGGGCTCAGCGCGTGCGCGGCGGCGGGGATGTCATCCACCGCGCCGGCCGGTGCCACGGCCGCGAGCCGCGCCGGCTGGGCGGCGCCCGGCAGACGCAGCGGCTCCCCCACACGCAGGACGCCGTCGAGCGGAATGTCGTTGAGCCGCGCCAGAGCCCAGGGACTCACGTCATAGCGCACGGCAATGCCGGAGAGGGTATTGTCGGGCCGGACCCGATAGAGCGCCGGCAACACCGCGGCCGTCGCCGTCGCGACCTCGAGCGGCGCCGGCGGCGCGGCGCCCGGCAAATGCAGCGGCTCCCCCACGCGCAGAAGGCCGTTGGCCGGAATGTCGTTGAGCCGCGCCAGAGCCTCTGCGCTCACCCCGTAATGCGTCGCAATGCCTGAGAGCGTATCCCCGGGACGCACCCGGTAGGTCCCGGGCCTCGCGCCCGGCGGCAGGCTCGCGGCGGCGAGGACCGCCGGCGGCTGGCTGGCCCCCGGCAGCCGCAGACGCTCGCCGGCGCGCAGCATCCCATCGAGCGGCATGCCGTTGAATCGGGCCAGCGTCCAGGGGCTGAGCCGGTAGCGCGCCGCGATACCGGAGAGCGTATCGCCCCAGCGCACCCGGTACACGGGCGGCCGCAGCTGCGCCGCGAGCAACGCCTGCGGACCGAGCCGCGCGGTGAGCGCGGCGACGGTCCAGTCGGGTCCGCCCGCCGGCAGGCGCAGACGATATCCCCTCGGCACATCCAGCTCGCCGTCCCATACCGACGGCAGCAGCGCCGGATTGAGCTCGCGCAGCCGGGCGGAAGTCACGCCCGCCGCCCGCTCGAGCGAGGCCACGGCGACGTAGCCCGGGAGCGTCACCTCCTGGAAATGCTCCTCCGGCAAGCGCTGCAGATCACCGAAGAACCGCTGCGCATGCTGCTCGACGTACAGCGCGGCGAGGAAGGACGCGTAGAAGTTGCGTGACGCGAACCCGAAGGTGGCGGAGTGATAGCGCTGCACGATGGTGGCAATGTTGCGTGAGCCGATGACGCGCACGGCACGCAGCATGCCGGCGACTCCCTGGTTATAGGCCGTGATGGCCAGCGGCCACGTCCCCAGGATCCGGTAGTTGTAGGCCAGCAGCTGCGCGGCCGCCACGGTGGCGCTGAACGGATCGAACCGCTGATCGACGGCCGCGCCCATGCGCAGGAAGCGCCGCGCCGTGCCGGGCATGAACTGCCACAGCCCGGCCGCTCCGTCCTTGGAGTAGGCGCGGGGATTGTAGGAAGACTCCACCAGCGGCAACGCGGCCAGCTCGGGGGGCAATCCGCGCGCGGCCAGCGCGCGTGCGATCGCATCCTGCCATGCACCTGAGCGGATCAGGCCGGCCTTGAAGCGGTTGGCCTGGCCGAGCTGGAAGCGGATATCGTCCGCCGCCTCGCGCAGCCGTGCGGCGCTGACATGCGGCCCCCATAACGCCACGATGCGCTTCTCATCGGGTGTCAGCGGCCGCACCCCCGCGGCGATACGGCGCAGTTCCGCGACGAGACGGTCACGCTCGCGATCGACCAGGCGCTGGCGTTCCCAGCGCGAGCTGTCGGGAGTGAAATGCACCGTCTCGTAGACCACGCCGAGATTGCTCGAGTCGTGCAGGAAGCCCGCGTCGGTGTCGATCTGCGTGTAGACCCGGATCCAGAAATGGACTGCGGGTCGCAGCGGCGGCGGGCACGGCAGCGCCCGATCGGCCGCAAGCGTGCGGGCCGCCGATGCCAGGAACAAAGCCATCCAGAACAGGCGCAGGACGCCCGGCGCCTTCCTGGAGCCGTCCGTCGATTTCATTTACACCTCGATGCTGGTCTGATTCGCAAAGACATTCAGAGCGTTATGAACCGGGCAGCGGCATTTCCGCACGCGATGAGGCCCTAAACTCGTCGAAGTTTTTTACATTCGCAGCGGTTTGAGGCGTCTCAACGGGAGCGGAAGATGGTTTCGCGCGAAGGATAGGCCAAATCATGTCACGCCAATGGACATTACGTCACATTCATGCGCCGAGCGGGTGCCGATCAGCGAGCGATCGATCCAGAGAGTTCAAGTTGGCATAGGTATTGCTACGAATAACCCACTTGGGGCCGTCATGCGGTCCGACGGGGAAGAACCACACAGCAAGGAAATTACGAGAAAGCACGGGCTCGCATGCGCGCCACAGACGCATGCCGTACCGTGCCAGGCAAAAAAAACAAGAAGCACGACTCGATGCAAGCAAGCGACCGACCCCGCGCAAGCGGGGTCTTCTTTTTTCGCCGGGGTGTTACCAAGCAGGTGACCACTCTCCTTTATGATCAGTGGCTTACATAGGCTTCGAAACAGGCGCTGGCGTCTTTAGCCCGCAAGACAGGGTCCTGGTTGGCGGCGCCGTTCCTTGTCTCGCGACTCCTGCGGCGCTCTCAGGCCGCGCAGGCCCTCAGCGCCGGCCCGAAATTGCTCGAGCGACCTCTGCCCGTCGTCTGCGGCCGGATCAATGCCGAGGCCGCGCACTTCACGCCGATCCGCAATGCCGGATGTCAGTGCGCGATGCGCCTCGACCAGGTCTCCGCGAACTCCCGAACTGGACGTAACAGTGGCAGCGTGAGGGCGTCAGATGAGCCGTTATCCACCGGCCCCAAGTTGACAACCGCGGCAGCCGCGATCCTCGCAAAGCTCAGTGCGCCCTCGAGCAGAGCAACGGGCTATACATCGTTGTCGGCCGCGTAGCCCAGGGTGAGCACGTACTCAGGAGGCATGCGCGATTTCCGCTTGGCGCCCGATGTCTACGGAGCCGCTCTCGCAGGCTCGATGCGGACAATCAGCCTGCCGCCCACCGCGCGGGCGAACCGCTCGACGGTTCTCATCGAGGGCGGCCGCCGGCCGCCCTCGAGGCGCGCGACGACGCTCTGCGTGGCGCCCGTGCGCTCGGCGACCTCGATCTGAGAGAGCCCCGCGCGGACGCGCGCATCGATGAGGGCTCGGGCAACATCGAACTCCTCAGCGAGGTCCGCATGGGCCCGCGCCGTCCGCTGGTCGCGGAGGAGTTCCCGCTTCAGGATCTTCAAGGTCTTCACTTCACGCTCTCCAGTCGCTTCAGGGCCGTCTCGATGGCGCTTCGCGGTATCGCCTGCGTCTTCTTCACGAAGACGTGCAGCGCGCGGAGCGATCGCCCCTGGGCGGCGGCATACACCGCTCGCGCGGCGCCGTCCCGGCCATGCATGCGCATCTGCCAGAGCTTGCGCTCGAGCGGGCGCACGTGCGGCATGCCCACCGTCTGCGGCCCGAAGGGCTCGAGGAGCTCGGCGATGCGGAGGAACCGCGCCCGCATGTCCGCCGGGATCGCCTTGAGCTCGGCTTGCGCCTGAGGGTGAACCCGTACCGTCCGGTCCCGCGCGGTATAGCCTTTTTGCTATGTCGTGTCGCGGGCTACTTCACCGCCTTGCGCAGCGTCTCGGCATGCTTCACCAGCACGAGCTCGAGGCCTTCGCGCACGTAGGCCGCCAGCGGCGCGTGCGTGATGCTGCAGAGGCGCTTGATCTCGCGGACGAGCTCGGGCGGCAGCAGCGTGGAGACAGGCAACTGCTTGCCGCGGAGCCGGCTCGTCGACGTCTTGGATGCCATGTTGTCAAATCTCACGCACTATCATGATATGTCATGATATGGGACGAAAGTTCCTGAGACCAGCGAGCCTGCGTCACGATCCGGCTGCGGTGCCACCCCCTGGGTCAGCGCACCGGGCACGTCACGGAGGACGTCGAACGCCTGCTATTTGCGACTCTGGCCCGCAGGTCTCCGAGGAGCACGGCGCTCGTATGGCGCGTGGGCATTTGCGGCAGCTTCTGAGGGTACCCCGCGCCTAGCGCCCAACTCCTTAGCCTATCCCATCGGCTTGACCCCGGAAGGAACATGTTTTCGGCTTCCTTGGGCATGTGCGTCGTAACACCCTTTCGCCGCGCCGCGCTACCCCGCAAGCCGCCGGCGCGCGGCAAGCTCCATCGCACCAAGCACCAGCGCCGCGAGCAGCGCGGAGGCGAACGCGTAGAAGTACGGCACCGACTGTCCGAACACGAACAGGGCGCCCATGATCAGATTCGAGAGGAATTGGCCGGTCGCACGCGAGACGGAGAGAAATCCCATGCCGCGCCCCAGGCGCGTGTGGCTGACGAGCGAGGACACCAGTGTCGGCTCGAAAGTCTCGACCGCGCCCATCCCGAAGCCGAGCACCGCGACCGCCAGATAAAACGCCAGCGTCTGCATGTGCCCCGCAACGCTGAGCCCGATCAGCCCCGAGCCGAGCGCCGAGGGCAGGTAGCCGAGCAGCCACAGCGAGCGCGCCGGGGGTCCTCGGCGCGCACCGAGCGCATAGCCGCTCAGCGCCGAAACGCCGAGATAGACGACGTAGGCGAGCACGCCCCACTCGTAGCGCGCTGCGACATGCGCCTCGGTGGCGGTGACGATGGGGAAGCCGAGGTTGTAGAAGCTGAACCCGTAGAGGGTCGCGGCAATCAGCAGCGCGGCCAGCATCGTGCGCGGCGGCATGCGGCCGGCCCCCGCGGCCGCGCCCTCGGGTGTCCGGCCGGAATAGACCTCGCTGCGGCGCACGAACAGCAGCAGCAGCGTCGAGACCACGAGCGGCGCGATCGCCCAGAGCATCACGGCCGCCACCGGCACCTTCAGCCACAGCGCGCCGAGGGCAACCAGCGCCGAGAGCATGCCGCCGCCGATGTCCAGCGCGTGCAGCGTGCCGAAGGCGCGCGTGCGCTCCTCGGGCGGCGTTGCGCCCACCAGCAGCGCGCGCCGCGCGGGGCTGCGGAAATAACGCGCCCACCAGCCGAGAATGTAAAGCAGGGCCGAGAGCCCCAGAGAATGCGCGAGCCCCGCGAGCGCCATCAGCGGAATCAGGACGTTGCCCGCCACCGCGACGCGCTTGCGGTCGAGGCGATCGCCGGCGCGGCCGCCGAGATACGATACGAGCGCGCCGCCGCCGAAGGCGATCGCGGTGACCAGCCCATACGCATACAGCGAAGCGTGCAGCTGGAAGACCAGATACAGCGGATAGAGCGCCGTCACGCCCTGATAACCCAGGTCGGCGCTGAATGCCGAGAAGCACAGGAGCCACGCGTCGCGGGGCAGCGGCCGTCTGTTCAAGCGCACGTTCCTCCTCTGCTCAGCCGGCGCGCAGCCGGCACTGTGCGCACGAGCTTTCCCGGCGTACCGTTATGATTTGCACGCCACCGCATCGATGAGCGCGGAGCGCCCCCGATGGCCGCCACCCTCGGTGAGATCGGCCTCATGCGCGGTGAGTTCGAGCCACTGCGCCTGCGGCAGGAGCTCCCGCAGCATCTCGGCCGTGTAAAGATGATCGAGCCTGCCGGGCCCGCCGGTCCCGTATTCGAGCTGCTTGGGCGTATACCCCTGGATCAGCAGCAGCCCGCCGGGCTTGAGCGTGCGCCACATGCCTGCAAAGAGCGGCGGGCGCTGGGCGGGCGAGGCGAACTGGATGAAGATCGCCGCCACCGCGTCGTACGCCCCCGGCGCCCAATCCCAGGTGTCGGTGCCCGCGACGTGGTAATCGACGGCAACGCCCCGCTCGGCCGCCAGCGCCCGCGCCTTGCCCACCGCCACGGGCGACAGGTCGAACGCAGTCACCTCGTGGCTGCGCGCGGCGAGCCAGGTGCTGTTGCGCCCCTCACCGTCCGCAACGCACAGCACGCGCGAGCCGGGCCGCAGACGCGTGCTCTGTCTGACCAGGAAGGCATTCGGCGCGAGTCCAAAGAGATAACCGGGCTGCGAAAAGCGCTCGTTCCAGCGCTCGAGCGCGTCATCGAAACCTGCAGGTGGCGGGGGTCGCATGACCGGGAGCTTACCAGCCGCAGGCTCGGGTGCAATCGTCTCGTCCGGCACGCCGGCGTGCCGGAAGCGAGACACGTGCGGGACCCGCGACGCCGTGTGATGCTCGAAGACGGCGCGAGGCACCCGCAGTGGGAACCTTCCGCGATTGGACTCTTCTAAGGGGAGATCGGGCGGCGCGGCAGACCATCCCGCCGCGCGCGACTCCCGTCGATGCCGAGCCGCCGCGGTCGAGCGCGAGAATGACTCCACGTCAAGGATCGGGCGCCGGGAACTGCAGAGCGCGTGGTTTGTTTCGAGGTTCACGTGACCGCAGCCGTCGATCCGCCGAGCCCGCATTGCACAGCACGTGAGCCGCTCGGTGTGCGCGTCCGCGCGCAACGCCGGCCTGATTCTTGTTGCCGCACCGCTTCCGCCGATGATTCCCGAGGCCGACACGAGTGGATTTCTGTTGGGAGGCGTGCCGACTGGCGCGCTGTGCTGGAACGCCTGACTCAGGGGATGACCTTAATGAACACGCTGCGAGCCCGTTCGAGCAATCCGCGCCGCTCACTGGCCGGTGCGCCGCTGATTGCGCTTCTGGTTGTCGCGCCGATCCGGGCATATGCCGGCGAGGGAGCGCCCAGCCGGCCGGCTTCGAGCCGCCCCTCATCAAGCCAGAGGGGAGTGAAGTCCAAACTGCGCGCCGGGGCGCACTCATGGTGGCGGCGGCGCTGGGTGCTGCCTGCCGCGGGGGCCGCGGCCTTCCTCGCCGCGATGCGGCTGCACGAGGGCTCCAGTCACGGCCCCTTCGGCATCGATTACCGGCTGAAGGCGCAGGACAACAACGGCATCTTCTCGCGCTCGAACCAGCTGGGCCTGGAATACGGCACCGTCGCCTTCGAGGCGGCCGGGGCGCTTTTCCTCGGCAATCACAAAGGGCTCGGCCACGTGTTCTGGCAGGCGGCCGACTCGTCGGTGTTCGCGGGCTTTGCCGCCGACGCCCTGAAGTACACATTCCGGCGGGCACGGCCCTACCAGGGCGAGGGCCCGAACGCGTTCTTTCAGGGAACCGATCAAAGCTTCCCGAGTGGTGAGGTCACGCTGCAGGCAAGCTTCGTCACGCCGTTCATCCTGCACTATCGGCATCGCTATCCGTGGATCTGGGCCGCGGAGCTGCTGCCGGTCTACGATGCGTACGGGCGCATGAAGAGCCAGGGGCACTGGCAGTCCGATGTCATCGCCGGATGGCTGCTCGGCTCTGCCTTCGGCTACTGGGCCTCCGAGCGCAAGGTCCCGCTGCTCGTTGAGATCCTGCCGCGCGGCGTATCGGTCGGCTTCGTCAAGGACTTCTGAATGCGCGGGCTGCGGGCCGCTCTGCCGCTGACGGCGCTCGCGCTGACCGGCTGCGCGACGCTGCCCGGCGGCCCGCGTTGGGGCCAGAATGTGACGATCAAGCCCGGCTGGGCGCGGGTGCGCCGGGCGGCCGTCTCGGCGGCCACGGATCCCTGGGTCTGGGGTCCGCTCGCCGGTGCGGCGGCGCTGCAGTTCGGCAACTTCGACCACCGCATTTCGCGCTGGGGGCGCACGCATACGCCGCTATTCGGCTCCAACGCCAATGCCACGAGCTGGAGTTACACGCTGCGCAGCGCCTCGGTCGGCGTCGACATCGCCGCGCTGCTGTTCGCGCCCAGCGGTCACTTCGGCAAGGCCTGGCTCGAGGACAAGGCCAAGGGGTACCTGGTCAACCTGGTCGCCGCCACGACGGCGATCGAGACCAATTCGATGATCAGCCGCCTCGCGTACCGCGAGCGGCCGAATCGCGCCAACAATCACAGCTTCCCGTCGAACCACACCACGGCATCCGCCGTGTATACCCGCCTTGCGACGCTCAATCTCGAGCAGATTCCCATGACTCCCGGCGTGCGCGACGCGCTCGATGTCGGCCTGCATGGGCTGACTTTCGCCACCGCCTGGGCGCGCATCGAGGGCGGCTGGCATTATCCCTCCGATACCCTCTTCGGCATGGCGCTCGGCAATTTCTGCGCCGATTTCTTCACCAACACCTTCATGGGCTTCAATCGAAGCCCCCGCCAGCGCATCGCATTCTCGCCGCTGCCGGGCGGCGGGCTGCTGACCTTCTCCGTGGCGTTCGGTCAGGGGCGCTAGGCGCTCGGGCGTCCGTCACTCGTAGCGCAGCGCCTCGATCGGGTTCAGCGCCGCGGCCTTGCGCGCCGGGTAATAGCCGAAGAACACGCCCACCACCGCGGAGAACACGAACCCGCCGAGCGCGGCCGTGAGCGACAGCGCGATCGGCCACCCCGCGACTGCGGAAACCAGCTCCGAGGCTCCGACCCCGATGAGTATGCCGGCCGTCCCGCCGGCCGCGCTGAGCAAGACCGATTCGGTGAGAAACTGCAGCATGACGTGCGCGCGCCGGGCGCCGAGCGCCATGCGCAGGCCGATCTCGCGCGTCCGCTCGGTCACCGAGACGAGGAGAATGTTCATGATGCCGATGCCGCCGACCAACAGCGAGATCGAGGCGACCGTGGCCAGGAGCAGCGCCATCACGCGGCTGCTGCCCTCGGCCGCGGTGGCGATCTGGCTGAGATTGCGCACACTGAAATCGTCCGTGTCGCCCGGGCGGATGTTGTGACGGCGGCGCAGCGTCGCGGTCACCTCCTGCATCGCCCGCTGCACGAGATCGGCAGCGGCAGCCTGCACGTAGATCACATTCACGTAGCCGGTCATGCGCGGCTGCATGCCGAAGGGGTTGGGCGGCGGCAGGTAGGTCGTGCCCGCGTTCTGTGCCTCGGTTTGAGTCGGGGCCGCGACGCCGAGCACGCGCCGCTCGGCGGTCGTGAATGGGATCACCACCAGATCGTCCTGATCCTGGCCCATCGGCGATTGGCCCTTCGACTGATACAGGCCGATTACCTTGACCGGCACGCCCTTGATCAGGATGGTGGCGCCGACCGGGTTTTCATACGACCGGAACAGCTCACGGTAGACGGTCTGTCCGATGTCCGCCACCAGCGCTGAAGAGTTCGCATCCGCGGTAGTGAAGGCGCGCCCCGAAGCAATGTGCCAGTTGGTGATGGCGGC
>JAJYLP010000128.1 GCA_021787615.1 Pseudomonadota bacterium | reverse complement strand
GAACGCGGTCCATAGCTCATCGGCGTGGATATTCGCTTCCACATATGCAGAACAGCCGTTGTCTTGAGAAGCTTTGCTCGTAAACCCGGTGGTGATTCTTGCGTTAGCAATCCGTTCGACGATTTCATCTGTGCAGCTAGGGATTTCGTCTTTGCGCGCGAATCTCACTTCGCGCGGGAAACGCAGGGGTTCTGCAACGGGTATGGCTTGGTTCGTAAACATTTTCGGCTTCCGATATGGCTGGCCGTCATCGTGCCGCATCTGAATTTTGCCTTCCCCGAAGCGGCCAGTCACCAATGTCTCCGAAGGGTCGATACCCGCCGGCCAGTCGCTCACGACGAGGGTTGAGGGCGACCGCGATCGAGAGAGGTCCCGGTGCTGTGATTTCCGTGGAGCCCGACGTCCCTGAGAGAGACGTCGGCGGCGGGAGGGCTTGCCGAAGGTGCTCTTTACCCGCCGATTGACCCGCCGGAAGCGGTCCCTTGTTGCGGATTCCGCTCCGGAGCACTAATGCCTTTTTGGCTATTTATGTTGAATTGGCGCGTAACGACTTTAATACCGAAGTAAGGACTTTATTATCGGCGTAACGACTTTAATTCGGTCGCACAAATTGTCTCTTTCTAACACGTCTATTACTCGACCGTCACGCTCTTGGCAAGGTTGCGTGGCTGGTCGACGTCGGTTCCCTTCAGAATGGCCACGTGGTAAGCCAACAGCTGCAGCGGTATGGTGTATACGGCCGGCGCTTGGAAGTACGTCACGTGCCGCGGCATCTCAATGACCGTCACGCCGTCGCTTGGCTGCAGTCCCGATTCGGGGTCGGCGAATACGATGAGCTCGCCGCCGCGTGCGCGCACTTCCATGAGGTTCGACTTGAGCTTCTCCAGCAGATCGTTGTTCGGCGCGACCGCGATCACTGGCATGTCGGCGTCGACCAGCGCCAGCGGCCCGTGCTTGAGCTCGCCGGCCGGATAGCTTTCGGCGTGGATGTAGGAGATTTCCTTCAGTTTCAGCGCGCCCTCCATGGCGATGGGGTACAGCGCGCCGCGGCCGAGGAACAGCGTGTGATGCTTGTCGGCGAACCGCTCGGCAAGGCGGTGCACGACCGGGTCAAGCGTGAGTGTCTGTTCGATGAGCGCGGGCAGATCGATCAGGCGCGTCACCAGTCTCTGTTCACGCTCGGCATCTCCGCCGTGATGACGGGCGAGCGCAACGGTGAGCATGGCGAGGGCGGTCAGCTGTGTGGTGAAGGCTTTGGTCGATGCCACGCCGATTTCCGGTCCGGCGCGCGTCAGCATCACCAGCTCCGATTCGCGCACCAGCGAGCTCTCCGGGACGTTGCAGATCGCGAGCGTCGCGAGATAGCCCGACTGCTTGGCGAGACGCAGCGCGGCCAAGGTGTCGGCGGTCTCGCCGCTCTGGGAAATGGTGACGAACAGCGAGTCCGGCGGCACCAGCGGGTTGCGGTAGCGGTACTCGCTGGCGATGTCGACGGCGCACGGAACGCGGCAGATCTGCTCGATGAAATAGCGGGCGACGGCGGCCGCATGATAGCTGGTGCCGCATGCCACGATGTGCACGCAGGCGGTGCGCTTGAACACTTCGGCGGCGGCGGGGCCGAACGCGGCCTCGAGGAGCCGACCGTGTGCGATCCGCTCGGCGAGCGTATCGGCGATGGCGCGCGGCTGCTCGTGGATCTCCTTCAGCATGAAGTGGCGGTACGGACCCTTGTCGGCCGCATCGGCGCTGAGCTCGCTCTCGCGCACCGGCCTCTCGACGTCATGACCGTCCGCATCGACGATGCGCACGGTCTTGCGGCGGATCTCGGCGACGTCACCCTCCTCCAGAAACATGAAGCGGCGGGTGACCGGCAGCAATGCCGCGACATCCGAGGCGACGAAGTTCTCCTCGACGCCGAGACCGATGACCACCGGGCAGCCCTCGCGGGCCGCCACCAGACACTCCGGGTCCTGCTCGCTGACCACCGCGAGCGCATAGGCGCCCTTGAGTTCCGTGACCGTGGCGCGTACCGCCTTGAACAGGTCGTGCAGCTGCTGCAAGTGAAAATGGATGCGGTGCGCGATGACTTCGGTGTCGGTTTCCGAGGCGAAGCGGTAACCGCGCCGCTCGAGCTCGGCGCGCAGTGCTTCGTGGTTCTCGATGATGCCGTTGTGGACGATCGCAAGCCCCTCGAGGGAGACGTGCGGATGCGCATTGCGCTCGCTCGGGACGCCGTGCGTGGCCCAGCGGGTATGGGCGATGCCGGTCGCGCCTGCGGCCGGGGCGGCCGCGAGCGCCTCCATGAGGTTCTTTACCTTGCCGACCGTGCGCACCCGTGCGAGCCTGCCGGCATCGATCACCGCAAGGCCGGCGGAATCGTAGCCGCGGTACTCGAGGCGGCGCAGGCCCTCGATCAGGACCGGGACGATATTGCGCTCGGCAATCGCGCCGACGATTCCGCACATGGCTCAGACCTTCGCTGCCCGAAAGGGCCGACAGTTTGCCTCAAGTGCCGGTCCGGCGGCAGGAACGGCGCACACTTTGAGCGTGAGTTTGAGCATGACAGTGCCGCTCAGGCGGCCTGGTCCGCCGGCGCGCAGGCCGCGCGCCGGCGATGGCGCCGGCTGAAGGCCGCCCACGCCTGCGGGCTCATCTACCGGCGCAGCACCGCCGGGTCGACCGACCGCAGGTCCACCAGGATGAGGCAGTCGATGCCGTCGGCGAATGCGGCGCCGCGATTGAGTGCGAGCATGCGGCCGCCGAGACGCAGGAAATGACGCAACAGCGCCGGCACCCGCTTGCCGTGCGGCTCGAGACCGGCGATCAGTTCCGAGAGCCCGTCGATGCCGCGCGCGCAGCGCGGTTCAAGCCCGAGGGTGCGGCGCGGCAGGCGGGAGCGGAACGGCCGCTTGGCGCGAATGCCCGCGGCCAGAGGATCGTAGCCGCGGGCGCGCAGAACGGCGACCCACAGCTCGCGGGTGAGCGGCTGATACTCGCTGCTGAGGCTGACCGGCCCGATCAGCCGGCGGTAGCGGGGATTGCGGCCGGCCTATTCGGCGATGCCCTTCCAGAGAAGCATCAGGGCGGCGAAGCGCTTCTGGTATTCCAGGCCCACGAACGAGCGGCCGAGCTCGAGCGCGGGACGCAGCAGCCGCAGGAACAGCGCGCCGTAATCGAACAGCGTCGAGCGGTAGAGCCCCTCGCGCCCTAAGGTGCGGTTGACCGCGTCGGTGCGGGCCGGGCGATACGCGCCGGCGATGCGCCCTGCCGGCTCGTCCCACAAAATCAGGTGCTCAGAGTGGGCATCGAGCCGATCCAGATCGCGCGCCCAGCCCGCCGCCCGGAAGGTGATCTCGCGCGCGCGCGCGAGCTCCAGGAGAGTCTGGGGAATCTGCCGCGCCATGGCCAGGTGCACCCGCAAAGAGACCCGGCGCTCGGCAGGAGCGAGTCCGGCGCGAGCGCCGCGATGTCGCGGCGCAGCACGCCGGTTTCGATCGGCGGGGCGATCGGCTCGCGCAGCGCGGTGTGCGTCCGAGACGGCGCGTGACGCGGCTGCAGACGGTAGGCGCTGAGGCGCAGAATCGCGGCCAGGTGCATATCGGACCCGATGCGCCGGCAGCGTTCGGGTGAAATTGCGGAACCGACGCGCAACTCGATGCGCATGCCGGCTTTGTTCGCCGGTTCGTTCGGCAACAGCGCCGTCCGCAGCCGCGGATGCACCAGGCCCGCGATCTGAAACAGCGTGCTGTTGGACCCGGAGATGAACATTGGCCCCACCGGCACGCCCGCGCGGCGCACCAGCCGGGCCGCAGTCGCGCTCCAGGGCAGATCGGTGACCGTGCCGCTCTCGAGGCGCAGATGAGACGCCTCGCCGGCGGGGAACAGCAGCAAGGCACCGCCGTTGGCGAGCCAGCGCAACGCCTCTCGCACCCCTCGCCGGTTGGCGGGCACGGCCCGCGGGCCGCCGAACGGGTCGACCGGAATCACGAGCCGGCTCAGCTCTTCGAGTCGGGCGAGCGGCGCGTTGGCCAGGATCCGCAGATCCCGCCGCGCGCGCGCCAGGATTGCAATGGCCGCCAGGCCATCGAGGCCACCGAACGGATGGTTCGCGGTGATGATCACCGCGCCGCTCGCGGGAATCCGCGCCGCGCTGTGCGCCGTCAGAACCTCAACCTTGAGCGCGCGCAGCGCCTGTTCGGCGAGCGTGTCGGAATCTGTCGCCTGGCGCACCGGGTCCCGGATGCGGTGCAGCCTCGCCAGCGCCGGAATCCAGCGCGGCGCAAGGCGCGCCCGGAGGATCGGCCGGACGGCGTGGGGGCTCTCGCGCATGCGTCTCTCCGGTAGGCTCATCAGCACGAATTGGCGTGCTCGGGCAGCCTGATGGGCGCAGATGACAGCCAGATTGCCGCATCAGCCGACTGGCCTCGGTCATTGCGGATGGTCCCGGACTCAGCCGCCGCCTAGCCTCTGGCCGTGACCGCGCCGTTCCGCGCCCTGCCCCCGTGCCCCCCCGATGTTCGGCACATCGCTCGGCAGAGCCTTGCCGAGGCGATGGCCTTGCTCGAGCGCCGTCCATTATCCGATCGGTCGGTACACGCGGTGCGCAAGGCCCTCAAGCGCGCGCGCGCCATGCTGCGGCTGATGCGCGCGGCGCTGGGAGACGAGGCCTATCGCCGCAACAATGCCGCGTTGCGCGACGTGGCGCGCGCTCTAGGCGAGGTTCGCGACAGCAAGGTGCTGCTCGATACTCTGCAGAGCCTGCCGAAGCGCAGCGCGGTGGCTCCGGACCGATCGCGGGCGCAGCTGCGCGCGCGCTTGCGGCGCGAGCACGTGCGCTCGCGCGGCACCTTGCGCGGCAACGGGACGAGCGTCAGGCGCTCATACAAGTCGTTGCGCTCGGTCCGGCACAGTTTGTCGCGCGGACCCGCCGACCGTTACGATTGGCTCGTTTTGAGGCAGGGTGTTTGCCGGGTTTACGGGCGCGCTCGCATCACGCTCGGGCGCGCCCGGGCGCACCGTACGGCCGAGGACCTGCACGAGCTGCGCAAGCAGACGAAATACCTGTGGCACCAGCTCGAGGCACTCGCGGCATCGGACGGCGGCGGCACACGTTCGCTTGCCGCCGCCGCGCACCGCCTGTCGGATCTGCTCGGCGATGACCACAACCTCACCGTGCTGCGCGGCAAGGTCCTGCAGGCATCCTTGGCACCGAGCGCGCAGAAGCGCCTGTTGGCGCGCATCGATGCGCGGCGAGAGCGTCTGATCGGGCGGGCTCTCGTGTTGGCTCGGCGGATATTTCGCGACCCGCCGGCGATATTCGCGGTACGGGTCGCGGCGGCGCCGCACTGACGGCGGTTGCCCGGCGGCTACTTTTTCTTCGGCTTGACCGGCCGCCGCCAGCCTTCGATCGTCGTCTGCCGCGCGCGGGCGATGGTCAGCTTGCCCGCGGGGACCTCGCGGGTCACGGTCGAGCCGGCGGCGATCGTGGCGCCCTCGCCGACGGTGATGGGCGCGACCAGCACGCTGTTGGAACCAGTGTGCGCCTTGTCCCCGATGTGCGTGCGGTGCTTGTTGGCACCGTCGTAATTGGCGATGATGGTCCCGGCGCCGATGTTGACGTGGGCGCCAACTTCGGCGTCGCCCACGTAGGACAGGTGATTCGCCTTGGATTCGGCGCCGAGCAGGGAGTTCTTCACCTCGACGAAATTGCCGATGTGCACGCCGTCGGCCAGCTCGGTCGTCGGGCGGATCCGGGAGTACGGGCCGATGCGCGCACCCGCCCCGATGGTCGCGCCGTCGAGGACGCAGTGGGCGAACAGCTCGGTGTCATCGCCGATCCGGCTGTCGCGGATCACGCAGCCCGGGCCTATGCGCACCCTGTCGCCGAGCCTCACCCGCCCCTCGAGCACGACGTTGACGTCGATGCAGACGTCCTGCCCGTGAGTCACCTTGCCGCGCACGTCGAGCCGCGCCGGATCGACGATCGTGACCCCCTCCCGCATCAGACTGCGCGCCGCGTTGCGCCGGCAGAGCGCCTCGAGCTGCGCCAGCTGCTCCTTGTCGTTGACGCCGAGGGCTTCGATGGGATCGGCGAGCCGTACCGGCGTGACGGTCACCCCGGAGCGAACCGCCAGACCGATCACGTCCGTCAGGTAATACTCGCGCTGCGCGTTGTCGTTGCGCAGGCTCGCGAGCCAGGCCTTCAGCCGCCCGGCCGGCGCGGCCAGGATGCCCGTGTTGCACTCCCCGATGCGCAGCTCCTCGGCGGAGGCATCCTTCTGTTCCACGATGCGCGCCACCGTGCCCGCCGGGTCGCGCACGATCCGGCCGTAGCCCGCCGGGTGCTCGGGCTCCATGGTCAGCAGCGCGAGCTCGCCCGCACCGGCGATTGCGGTCAGGCGCTCGAGCGTCTCGGCGCGCAGCAGGGGCACATCGCCGTAGAGCACGAGCACCGTATCCGCATCGGGAATCTCGGGGACCGCCTGCTGCAGCGCATGTCCGGTGCCGAGTTGCTCGGCCTGTCTGACCCAGCTCAGCGTGGCGTCGGAAAACGCCGCGCGCACCTGCTCCCCGCCGTGGCCGTAGACAATGCGGATGCTGGCCGGCGAGAGCGCGCCGGCCGTATCGAGCACGTGGGCGAGCAGCGGCCGTCCGGCAAGGGGCTGCAGCACCTTGGGCAGGCGCGACTTCATCCGCTTGCCTTCGCCTGCGGCCAGGATCACCACCGAGAGTTGCGGGGCGGGCGCGGGCGTCGGCTTGCTCATGCGGCCATTATGGCGCGGGCGGGGCCGCCGCGCCCAGTCAGCCTCGCACCTTGCGCAGCCGCGCGATGATCTTCAGTTGGGCGGCGGCACGCGCGAGCTCGGCCAGCGCTTCGGCCTGGCTGATGTGGCTGCTGCGGTCGCGCAGCGCCTCCTCGGCGCGCTGCTTCGCCGCCAGGGCCGCCGCCTCGTCAATATCCTTGGCGCGCAGCGCCGTATCGGCGAGCACCGTGACCCGATGCGGCTGCACTTCGATCGCTCCGCCGCCGACGAAGAAGAACAGCTCCTCGCCCTCGGGCGTCTGCACCCGGACCTCACCGGGCTTGAGCATCGACAGCAGCGGCGCATGGCGCGGCGCCACGCCGATGTCGCCCTGCGAGGCCGGCGCGAACACCATGGTCGCCGGCCCCGAGAAGATCTCCCCCTCGGCGCTGACGACATCGA
>JAJYLP010000127.1 GCA_021787615.1 Pseudomonadota bacterium | reverse complement strand
ACGCTCATTGCCGGGATCGCCTGGCGAGTCTGGTGGTGGGCGGCGAGCCCGGTGCCGTATCGCATTCCCACCACCTGCGGTCAGCAGCGCTCGCTCCCCTGGATCCGCACTGCACCCATCGACAATCCCGACACCGGAGTCATGGCGGCGATCCGCGTAGCGATCGAGGCGCTGCTGTTTCGCTCGCTGTTGCGCAACAGCCGCACGCGCATTGCGGAGGGGCGACTCGAACTTTCGGAGGCGCGTCTGCTGTGGCTGGCGTCACTGGTGCTGCACTGGTCGCTGCTCGTAATCCTGCTGCGGCATCTGCGCTTCGCGCTTCAGCCGACGCCGTTCTTCGTGCCGCCGCTGGACGCGCTCGACGGCTTCCTGCGGATCGGCGCGCCTCCTTTGTTCATCACGGACGTGCTGATCCTCGCGGCGCTGATGTACCTGCTGGGACGGCGGCTTGTCAATCCGCTGCTGCGCTATATGTCGCTCTTCACCGACTATTTTGCGCTGCTGCTGCTGCTCGGCATCGCTCTGTCGGGCGTCGCGATGCGTTACGTCGCGCCGGTGAACCTCGTGTCGGTCAAGCAGTTTGCGCTCGCTCTGGCGGCATTTCATCCCGTGGTTCCTGCGGCGCCGAGTGCGCTGCTTCTGGTCCATCTGCTGCTGGTGTCGACCCTCGCGATCTATCTGCCGTTCTCGAAGCTGATGCATTTCGGCGGGGTGTTTCTCAGCCCGACGCGAAATCTGGCCAACAACAGCCGGCGCGTGCGCCACATCAATTCCTGGAACCGCCCCGTGCCCACCCACCCTTACGCGGAGTGGGAGGCTGCGAACGCGGACAAACTGAAGCTCGCCGGACTTCCGCTCGATGAGACCGATCATGTCGGATAAACCCGTCATCGACATCGAGCTGAAAGCGCCGAAGGGCGACTGGCGCGATGCACACGTCGAGTTGCGCAGGGGCACCTTCAGCAACGCTTCGCTGCCGAAGGACCTGATCGCTCTCGGGCTGCCGAATCCGCGCAAATGGCAGCCTACCGACCTGGATTGGCAATTGCCGCCGGACTGGAAGCAAATTCTTCTGCGCGGCATGCAGGAGCGGCTCGCCAAGTACCGCTCCTTCCGGCTGTTCATGGATGTGTGCGTGCGCTGCGGTGCCTGCGCCGACAAGTGTCATTTCTATCTCGGCTCCGGCGATCCGAAGAATATGCCGTTTGCGCGCGCCGAGCTGATTCGCTCGGTCTACCGGCGCTATTTCACGCTCTCAGGGCGGCTGTTCGGTTCACTGGCGGGCGCTCGGGAGCTGACCGAGGACGTGGTCAAGGAGTGGTTCTATTACTTCTATCAGTGCACGGAATGCCGCCGCTGCTCGATCTATTGCCCGTTCGGCATTGACACCGCCGAGATCACCATTATCGTCCGCGAGCTGCTCAGCCTGATCGGCGTGAGCACGCACTGGGTCACGGAGCCGGCGGCCAATTGCTACCGCGTTGGCAACCATCTCGGCATTGCGCCCCACGCCTTCAAAGACTCCCTGGACTTCGCCCGCGACGAGCTGCGGGAGCTCACCGGGCTCGACATCGAGATCCCGATCAGCCGCAAGGGCGCGGAGATACTGTTCGTGATGCCGTCGGCGGACTACTTCGCCACGCCGCACTACTACACGCTGCTCGGCTACATGATGCTGTTCCACGAGATCGGGCTTGATTTTACGGTGAGCGCCTATGCCTCGGAAGGCGGCAATTTCGGCCTGTTCCATTCGAACGATCTGATGAAGCGCCTGAACGCCAAGATCTACGAGGAGGCGAAGCGCCTCGGGGTCAGGTGGATCCTGGGCGGAGAATGCGGGCACATGTGGCGCGTGCTGCATCAATACATGGATACGATGAACGGCCCCGCCGACTTTCTCGAAGTGCCCGTCTCGCCGCTCACTGGTACGCGCTTCGCGAACGCTGCCTCGACCAAGATGGTGCACATCTGCGAGTTCACCGCGGACCTGCTCTATCACGAGAAGATCAAGCTCGATCCCTCGCGCAACGACGAGTACGTCGTCACGTATCACGATTCCTGCAATCCCTCGCGCGCCATGGGACTCCTGGAAGAGCCGCGCTACGTGCTCAATCGCGCCTGCAACCACTTTCACGAGATGCCGGCCAAGACGATCCGAGAATACACGTTCTGCTGCGGCAGCGGCGCCGGGCTGGGCAACGACGAGAACATGGAAATGCGCCTGCGTGGAGGCTTTCCCCGCGCCCAAGCCGTGCGCCACGTGCGCGAGGCGCACGGCGTCAACCTGCTCGCGTGCATCTGCGCCATCGACAAGGCGACGCTGCCGACGCTGATGGATTACTGGGTGCCGGGTGTGCAGGTGGCGGGCGTGCATGAGTTGCTCGGCAACGCGCTGGTGATGAAGGGCGCAAAGGAGCGCACCACCAACCTGCGCGGCGAGCCACTCTCGAAGGAGACGGCGAATGCGTGATCGGCCGGTGATTCTCGGGGGACTGGCGCTGCTGCTCTTGTTGCTGACAGCGCCGTTCTGGCATGACGCGCTCTCGCACACGGGCGGCGCCTTGCCCGCTATTCCTCGGGCCAAAGGCGCACATTGCGTGCGGCCCGCGGCGTGGATGCGCAAGAATCACATGAAGCTGTTGATGCGGGTGCGTTACGAGGCGGTGCATGAGGGCATCCGCAACCGGCAGGAGAGCCTGCCCGGCTGCCTGGGCTGCCACGTTTCGAAGCTGGCGGATGGGAAGTATCCGTCGGTGAGAAGCCGCAAGTTCTTCTGCAATGCTTGCCATGAGTATGTCGGAGTGCGCATCGACTGCTTCTCCTGCCACAGCAACCGACCGGTTTCCGGCGCCGGCATAGTTGCTCAGTCTGGCGGCGAGGCGCCACCTGCGGCGCCCGCAGCCATCGGCAATCCGGCCATCGTCCCGCCGCGACGTGCAGGTGGCTCCTCCACGGCGCTGCGCGGCCGAGAGGCGCCGTGGAGATGGCTATGACCGGCAGGCCGGCGGCGCCTCGGGACACCGGGCACCTGGTCGATGAGGGCCGGCGCCGCTTCCTGGGCGTAGCGGCCGTGAGCGCTCTGGTGCTGGCCCCAGGGGTGAGTTTGCTCGCGTATGCCGAAGAGCAGGGGGGGAAGCAGGGGGCGAGCGCGAGAACTCGCTGGGGTCTGCTGATCGACACCACCAAGTGCAAGTCGTCCTGCACGGCCTGCGTCACGGCGTGCTCCTCGTATAACGGTTGGAAGAACGAAGGGCGGCCCACCGATCCGCAGTGGATCCGCAAAGTGCAGGTAACGGATCCCGAGACCGGTCTGTCGCGCTCGGTGCCTGTGATGTGCCAGCACTGCGCGAAGGCGCCGTGCGTGGAGGTGTGCCCGACCGGCGCCTCGTTCAAGCGCGCCGACGGCATCGTGCTGGTAGACCGGCACATCTGCATCGGCTGCCGCTATTGCATGATGGCCTGCCCGTACAAGGCGCGCTCCTTTGTCAGTGAGGAGATCTCCGGGCAGAAGCCCTGGGCGCCGCGCGGCAAGGGCACGGTGGAGGGCTGCACGCTGTGCGTCGAGCGCATCGATGCGGGGCAGGTGCCGGCGTGTGTCCAGGCTTGCGCGCGCGAGGGCAGCGGGGCGATGACCTTCGGGGACCTGAAGGACCCTGCGAGCGCGATCAGCCGCGCTCTTGCTGAGCATCCTTCGCTGCAGTTGCGCGCCGATCTGATGCTCGATCCGGGCGTGCAGTATCAGGGCGTGCCATGAGGGCGATCCATTACCGCGAGATCGAGGGCAGCGGCGGCTTCTGGGCGCTGGTGGGGCTGCTGGCGCTCTTGCTCGCCGCCGGGCTGACGGCGGCGTATTTCATGGAGCATATTGGGCACATCATCACCGGCATGACCAACCAAGTGGTGTGGGGGATGCCGCACGTGTTTGCGGTATTTCTGATCGTGGCGGCCTCCGGGGCGCTCAATACCGCCTCCATTGCCTCGGTGTTCGGCAGAGTGGCGTACAAGCCGCTGGCGCGATTGTCCGGGCTGCTGGCCATTGCGCTGCTCATCGGTGGGCTGGCCATCCTAGTGCTTGATCTGGGACGGCCGGACCGGTTGGGCGTGGCGATGACGCACTACAATTTCCGCTCGATCTTCGCCTGGAACATCTTTCTCTACACCGGCTTCATCGCGGTGACCGGGTGCTATCTGTGGGTGATGATGGAACGGCGGCTGAATCGCCATAGCCGCACGGTGGGCACGGTCGCCTTCCTATGGCGGCTGATCCTGACCACCGGCACCGGCTCGATCTTCGGTCTTCTGATGGCGCGCAAGCCCTATGACGAAGCGATCATGGCCCCGATGTTCATTGTGATGTCCCTTGCCTTCGGGCTCGCGATTTTCATCCTGGTACTGATGGCGGCCTGCCGCGCCGGCGCCCGACCCTTGGGAGAGGCGACGCTGATGCGCCTGAAGAACCTGCTCGGCGTCTTCGCTGCGGGGCTGCTGTACTTTCTGTTGGTCTTTCACCTCACCAAGCTCTACGAGGCGAAGTTCTTTGGCGCCGAGGCCTTTATCCTGTGGAGCGGCGGCCCGTACACGGTGCTTTTCTGGTTCGGGGTGGTGTTCCTGGGGGGGGTGCTGCCGATGTTGCTTTTCTGGCTGCCGCCGACGCGCCGCTCACGCGCCGCGGTCGGCTGGGGCTCGGCCTCGGTCGTGGTGGGCGGACTGGCCCTCGTGTACGACATCATCATTGGCGGGCAGGCTTGGCCGCTTTCGATCTTCCCCGGCATGCAGGTCTCGAGTTCCTTCTACGACGGCGTGGTGGGCTTCTACGCCCCGAGCCTGCCCGAGTGCGCGCTCGGTCTTGGCGGCTGCGCGCTTGCGCTGCTCATCACGCTCCTCGGTCTGAAACTCCTGCCGTTCCTGCCCGAAACGCTCGCGGATGAAGGGAATTGACCCAAATGGATGCCGGGCAGAAACTGATCTATTTCGACAATGCCTCGACCTCCTGGCCGAAGCCCGAAGCGGTTTACCGCTTCATGATCGATTCGTACCGCTCTACCGGAGTCAGCCCGGGGCGCAGCGGCCACGAGCTCGGCATCGAGGCGGCGGGATTGCTCGACGCGCTGCGCCTGCGCCTGACCCGATTCTTCGGCGCGGACGAGGATGCGCCCGAACGCCTGTGCTTCGGTTACAACGCCACCGATGCGCTGAACCTGATCATTCCCGGTCTGGTGGGCGCGGGCGATCACGTGGTGACGACCGAGCTCGAGCACAATTCGGTTATCCGCCCGATCAACCATCTGGTGCGCGATGGCGGAGTGCAGGCGACGTTCGTACCTTTCGACGGCGGGGGTTTCGTCGATCCGGACGATATCGCGCGCGCCATCCGCCCGAATACGCGGCTCGTCATCGTCAATCACGGCTCCAATGTCATCGGAACCGTGCAGCCTGCGGCGGAAATCGGCCGCATCTGTCGCGAGCGCGACATCCCTTTCGCGCTCGACGTTTCGCAGACTGCGGGCATGGTGCCGATCGACATGAAGACGATGCATGTGGACGTGCTGGCTTTCACGGGGCACAAATCGCTGATGGGCGCCACCGGCATCGGCGGGCTGTGCGTCCGCAAGCATCTAGACATCCGCCAAGTGCGCGCAGGCGGCACCGGAGTGAATTCCGAATATCCCTATCAGCTTGCCGAATATCCCTGGCGGCTTGAGTACGGCACGATCAACATGCTGGGCGTGGCCGCTCTTTGGGCCGGACAAGAGTGGCTGCACTCCGAGGGACTCGAGAACATATACGCCCGCGAGATGCGGCTGGCGCGGCGCTTTGTCGAGGGGGTTCGCGAAATCCCGACTGTCCAGCTCTACTGTTGTGACAGCCTGAAGGACCACATATCCACGATCTCGCTCAATGTCGGCGGTCTGGACGCGGCTGACGCGGGCCTCAGGCTTGACGTTAAGCACGACATTGCCACGCGCACCGGCTTGCAATGCGCACCTCTCGTGCACAAGCGGATCGGTACGGCGGCCCGACGCGGCACCGTGCGTTTCTCCATTGGCGCCTTCAACACGGAAGAGGAGATAGACGCGGCGATCGCCGCCGTGGCGGAGGTTGCAGCATGGGCGGCGTCCCGATGACAACGCGTCCGGCACGGCCCGTGGCAGCCTGCGCGACATCGCGCCATCTGCGGCGTCTCTCCAACATGAACCTGCGCGCACGGACATGATCATCCAATCGGTACAGCGGGCGACGGATATCATTTCGCTTTTCTGCCGATCGCCGCAGCGGCTCGGCGTGACGGAGATCGCCACTGCCCTGGGGCTGAACAAGGGTACGGCGTGGGGGCTGGTGACGACGCTCGAACAGCAGGGTTTTCTGCAACAGGATCCGGACACGCGTAAATACGGCGTGGGACCCCGTCTTTTCGAGCTGGGCATGATCTACATCGGCAATCTCGAGATCAATGTCAAAGGGGCACGCCTGGCGCAGAATCTGGCAGCGCGCACTGGACTTACCGCGCGCATCGGCATCTTCGACAACGGCGCGGTGCTGATTACTCATCTTGCCGTGCCGCGCTCGGAGGATTACCTGTCGCATCAGATCGGTCCACGCACTCCAGCCTACTGTTCGGCCATCGGCAAGGCGATTCTGGCCCATATGGCGCCGGCCGAGCTGGGCGATTACCTGCGCACCGTCGAGCTCGTGGCGCTCACCAAGAGCACAATCACCAATCGTGCCGCGCTTCGGAAGGATATCGAGGAGGCGCGCGAGCGCGGTTATGCGATCGCGCGTGAAGAAATGATTCCCGGACTTGCCGCGCTCGGCGCGCCAGTGTACGGCCGCAATCGCCGGCCCGTCGGTGCGCTCAGCATTTCCGATACGCCAGAGACCGTTCTGGGCAAGCGCCTGCAGAAGCTGGGCTACGACCTGGCGCGCGCGGCGGCCGATATCTCGCGCGAGATGGGATACAGCCTAGGCTGACCCGACCGGCGGGCAGACTAGCGTTACAGATCAGACATTACGGAGATCGACGATGGGCGAGACAAGAGGCGACAAGACGGTCTACCGATCGCTCGGATTGGGCGGATTCTACGGCGGCGGCGCCGAAGGCATGATCGACGTGAAGAACGGCAAGGTGCTGCGCGTGCGGCCCTTCCGCTTCGACGAGAAGTATGACCGCAACAAGATCCGCACCTGGAAAATCGAGAAGGACGGCAAG
>JAJYLP010000126.1 GCA_021787615.1 Pseudomonadota bacterium | reverse complement strand
TGCAGCTGGCCATCGCGTACACCTGGATCAAGGAAGGCACCTACGACAAGGACTACGTGGCCACCCACGTCGTGGGCTTCGACAAGTTCTCGGCGTACGTGATGGGGGAGGCCGACGGCGTGCCGAAGACCCCGGAGTGGGCCTCGCCCAAATGCGGCGTACCGGAGTGGACCATCAAGGCGCTGGCGCGCGAGTGGGGCAGGAAGCGCACCTCCATTGCGCATTACTTCGGCGGTGGCTATACCCGCGGGCCGTATTCGCACGAGCCGGCGCGCATGGAGGTGTGCCTGCTCGGCATGCAGGGCCTCGGCAAGCCGGGCGTGCACCAGCTGCAGCTCACCTATTGGGGCATGCCGCGCATGGAGGGCTTGGCCGGCACCTCGTTTTTTAATCCCGAAATTGAGGAAAGGCTGGCTATCCCGACCCTGTCCTCGATCGCCAACTGGCAGGAATCCGCTTTGCCGAAGACGCTGGTGCACACTCATCTGCTCACCGAGGAGCCGCTGAAGTTCCATGGCATAGGCTCCATCGAGGGCAACGTGGCCAACCAGTTCATGGAGTATCAGTTTCCGATCGCCGGCAAGGGAGGCGCGCGCATCCGCATGATGTGGACGGACTGTCCCTGCCGCACCACCTGCTGGAACGGCGGCAACGACACGGAAGAGGCGCTGCGCAGCGAGCAGGTGGAATGCATCGTCGCCCAGCATCCATGGCTGGAGAACGACTGCCTGTTCTCCGACATCATCCTGCCCGCCAACACTTACATGGAGGTGGACGACATCGTCACCAATGTGCGCCAGGGCGGCCAGTTCGCCGACGTGATGCTGTGCGACAAGGCGATCGAGCCGATCGGCGAATCCAAGAGCGACTACGAGATCGTCTACGAGATCGCCAAGAAGCTCGGCTACGACAAACAGGTCTCCGAGGGCCTGACTACCGAGGATCTGCAGAAGAAGGTCTTCGGCTACATGGGCCTGGAACGGATGCTCAGCTGGGAGGAGTTCCGCGAGAAAGGCTACTACCTCTACCAGGTGGCCGAGGACTGGGAGAAGGATTCGCCCGGCTGGCGCAAGTTCGCCGACGATCCGCAAAAGCACCCCCTGGGCACGCCCTCGAAGAAGCTGGAGTTCTATTCCGAACGCCTGGCCAAGCACTTCCCGGAGGACAAGGAGCGTCCGCCGAGCCCCCAATGGGTGGAGAAGAGCGAGATGCATGATGAGCGGCTGTCCAGCCCGCGCGCCAAGGCGTATCCGCTGCTGCTGATGTCGAACCATGGCCGCTGGCGCGTGCACGCCCAATGCGATGACATCGCCTGGACGCGCGAGGCGCCGACCTGCAAGATCACAGGTCCCGACGGCTACAAGTACGAGCCGATCTGGATCCACACTTCCGAGGCGGCCAAGCGCGGCATCAAGCACGGCGACATCATCAAAATATTCAACGAGCGCGGCATCGTGCTGGGTGGCGCCTATGTCACCGAGCGGCTGCGCCCGGGGGTCGCCTACATTGATCACGGCGCGCGCATCGATCCGATCATCCTCGGCAAGGTCGATCGTGGCGGCGCCATCAACACCATCGCTCCCACCGGCACCACCTCGAAGAACGCGGTGGGCCAGGCGACCAGCGGCTATCTGGTCGAGGTCGCCAAGGTGACCGGCGAGGAGTGGGACGAGTGGCGGGCGGCAAACCCCAAGGCTTTCGCAAGACCCTACGATCCGGCCGCGGGCCTGCGCTTCGAAGCGTGGGTCGTTCAAGAGGACAGCGCGCAATGAAAACCTTCGTTCTCGATCTAGATATCTGCAACGGCTGCTACTGCTGCCAGATCGCCTGTAAGGACGAGCATGTCGGCAACGACTGGATGCCCTACGCCCGCCCACAGCCCGATACGGGGCAGTTTTGGATTCGCCTCAGCGAGACCACGCGCGGCACAGTACCCAAGGTGCGGGTGTCGTATTTCCCGCAGATGTGCATGCATTGCGAGGACGCGCCGTGCATGAAGATCTGCGTGCCGGGGGCGATCTACCGCCGCGCAGACGGACTCGTCATCGTCGATCCGAACAAATGCACCGGTTGCAAGCTGTGTCCGGATTCCTGCCCGCATGAGGCGCTGTTCTTCAACGAGGGGATGAACCTGGCGCAGAAGTGCACCGGCTGCGCGCATCTGCTCGACGACGGTTGGGATGTGCCACGCTGTGTGGACTCCTGCGCAAGCGGCGCGCTGCATTTCGGCGAAGAGGAGGATTTGAAGGACCTCATCGCCAAGGCAGACGAGCAGCCGAACGGCTGCAAGGGCCGCGTGGTCTATATCAACAGACCGAAGACCTTCGTTGCTGGCACGCTCTATGACCCCGCCGAAAAGGAAGTCATCATCGGTGCCACCTGCACGCTGACCGACAAGGCGAGCCGGGATACCTATCACGTCGAAACCGACGGCTTCGGAGACTTCTGGTTCGAGGGATTGCCGCAAGGGCGCACGTTCTCGCTGAAGTTCGAGAAGAACGGCAAGAGCAAGACAATCGACACTATTGACGCGGCCAAGGATGTCAACGTCGGCGACATCGCCATGAGCATGTCCTGATGACGTGCTGATCATTGCGCGGCCGGCGCCGGCGGAGGAGGACAAGATGATTGAATTACGTTCGTCACCGCACACCGTCTCGCGCGGTCTTCAGACGGAAATGCCCGACCTAGTCGCAGCGCTGGGACGGCCGGATTTTCCCCGCCGGCTGTTCCAGGCGGCACGCAAATTCACCGACTGCCACAGCATGACGTCCTTCGCATTCGGTGCCGGGCGCTCACCGCGACTGCTGTTCGCCGAAAATGTTGGAGATGTGCCGGTCTCGCGTCAAATCGCAGATAAGTACATGGCCGATTACTGGCGCTTTGATCCGGCCAACCGAGCGGCGCCCGATGTCACGCGTGCGGCCTGCTGCCGCGCCATGCTAATCGGCGCCGACGAGATCGCACACGCCTCGTATCGCGCGCATTGCTACGCGGCGGTCAAGCTCGTCAACCGGCTGACTATCATGCATCGGGCCGGTGACAACGTCATCCGCCTGAACGTTTATCGTGGGCGCGGCAACCGCGCGTTCGATGGCGGCATTGATGCCATTGCGGAGGCAGGTGACGTGCTCATCGCGCTGATCGCACGCCACGATGCCTGGGCCGCGAAAGCCGACGGCGGAGAAGACTTCGAATATCTCGACCGCCTACGCTACCTGTGTCCCAGCATGCCTCGGCGCCAACTCGAGGTCTGCGCTTTAATTGTGCGCGGTTTTTTCTCCGAAGCCATCGCGCTGAAGCTCGGTATCTCGCTGAACACTGTCTTGACGTTCCGCCGCCGCGCGTATGCGCGGTTACGCATCTCCAGCCAGAACGAGCTGACGCGGCTGGTGTTGTCGTGAAGCCGCAAGTCCAGCCATAGCCACGAGTTATGCATCGGCCCGTGGAAGTCATTAGACGGCAAAAACCCGCGCGCCTACGATCGGCCAAAGGGGAAGTGCGAGCGCGGCAAGAGAGAGCACATGACCGAATGCATTGAGCCTGGAACCGGGTTGCGGTTCATCGAGCTCAGCCACAAGTGGGGGCACGGCGTGCCCGTGTGGCCCGGTGACGCGGAGGTGCAGATTTCGCGCGGTGTCAATCACGCCCGTGATGGGGTGCTGAGTCACAAGATCGTCACCAACATGCATGTGGCGACCCACGTCAACGCTCCGATCCATCTCATCCAGGGCGGGACGTTTGTCGGCGGGCTGTCGATAGATCGCTTCTTCCGCAGCGGTGTAATCCTTTCGATCCCGAAGGGGCGCTGGGAACTGATTACGGCGGCGGATCTCGACAAGGCGAAGCCCGCGGTGCGCAGCGGCGACATTGTGCTCCTCGTGACCGGCTGGCACGTGAAGTTCGCCGATAGCCAGGAGTATTTCGGCGAGGCGCCGGGTCTCGCCACGGAAGCGGCCCAATGGCTGCTCGACAAGGGCGCGGGTCTCGTCGGGATGGATACGCCCGCCATCGATCATCCGCTCGCCACCTCGCTCGGCATGCACCGCGGCGGCCCACTGATGAAGCGGCTGCCGAAGAAGTATCAGGATGAAACGGGACGCGATGCGAAGGCGGACTTCCCGCAGTGGAATCCGGCCCACCGGCTGCTGCTGGCCGCGGGCATTCCTACCATCGAGAACGTCGGCGGCGACGTCGGTCAGCTGCTGAACACGCGCTGTACGATCCATGCCGCGCCGTGGCGCTGGACGGATGGCGATGCGTGCACGGTGCGGCTGATGGCGCTCACCGATCCGTCCGGGCGGTACCGCCTGGAAACCGGCTACAGGTAGGCAAACATGGCCGTCAACAGCGACAATGGACTCGTCTATTACGATCTGTCCAATCCGATTCATCATGGCGCGCCGCAGTGGCCGTCGAGCCCGAATCTCAACATCCGCACGCTCAAGTACCATGCGAAGGACGGCATGCTGGTGCAGCAGTACGAGGGAATCATGCACCGCTCCACCCATATGGATGCGCAGATCCATGTGACGGAGAATGGCAGGACGCTGACCGACTACGAGCCGTGGCGTTTTTTCGGCACTGGTGTCGCCGTGGCGATCCCGAAAGGCAAGTGGGGCGTGATCACGCCGGAGGATCTGGAGAGGGCGGTGCCCAAGATCCAGCGGGGCGACATCCTGATGATCAACACCGGCAGTCACCACAAGCTGGGCGACAACGACGAGTACTACGCTTATTCGCCTGGTCTTTACAAAGAGGCCGCGGAATGGATCGTAGAGCGCGGTGTCAAGCTGGTTGGCGTGGACGTACAGGCGCTCGATCACCCGCTCGGCACGAAGCTCGCCGATCACGGCCCCGGCCCGTCGCACCCTTATCTCAATGATGAGTACCGCGCGCTGACCGGCCGCAATATTCTAGAGGATTTCCCCTATTGGGAGCCGGCGCACAAGATCATGCTCGGCGCCGGCATTCCGGGCATTGAAAACATTGGCGGCGAGCTCGATGCCGTCACCGGCAAGCGCTGTACCTTCATGGCTTTTCCCTGGCGCTGGCCGCAAGGCGAGGGCTGTGTAGTGCGGGTGATCGCCGTCGTCGATCCCGAGCAGAAATACCGCATCGGCGCGGAGGGTTGAACGTGCAGGTCACACGCTTCGTCGACGCTAGGCGTTACGACACCAAAGGTCATTACGAGATGGCCGGACTGATGTTGCAAGGGGGGCAGGCCTCGACGACCAGCGGGGTGCTGGTATCGCTCTCGTATTTTCTGCCCGGCGGCGGGGCGCAGCGTTCGGCCTCGGCGACCGAGAAGGTCTATGTGGTGCTGCAAGGCGAAGTTACCGTCATTACCGATGCGGGCGAGACCACACTCGGCGCCATGGATTCATGCCATCTCGCGCCGGGTGAGGCGCGCGCCATTGAAAACCGCGGCAATGCCGTCACCCACATGATGGTCGTGGTGTTGCCCGCCAAGGAGGCCAAATGAGCGGCGCACCGCGCGGTATCACCGAACCGCTGCGCAATCCGCTTTCGTTGTTTGATGTCGGTGGCAAATCGGCGCTGATCACCGGCGCCTCGGGCGCCTTCGGCCGCGCCGTCGCCCTTGCGCTCGCGGCGCTTGGCGTCAATGTGACCGTGGCCGGCTCCTCGAGAGCCGACCTGGACGGCATAGCCGACGAGATCCGCTCGCTCGGCAAGGGCGCGGTTAATGTCGTGTATGCCCGGCCCGACAGTCTCGAGGACGCCAACCGCATGCGCGATTCGGCGCTGGCTGCGTTCGGCAGGATTGACCAACTCGTCATCGCCTCCGGTTACAACAAAGCCGGGTTCATCCAGGAGATGAAATACGAGGATTGGCAGGCGGTAATGGACGCGAATGTGCGCGGCGCGTGGTTCATGGCCAAGTCTGTGGGAACGTATTTCATCGACAATTCGGTGAAGGGAAAGGTTCTGCTGATGTCCTCGGTGCGCGGGCGCCACGGCAATATTTCCGGCTACACCGCCTATTGCACCTCCAAGGGCGCCACCGACGCACTGACGCGCGTTCTTGCCACCGAGTGGGCGAAATACGGCATCACCGTGAACGCCATCGCGCCGACGGTGTTCCGCTCCAAGCTCACGGCCTGGATGTTCGGCGACGACGAGTTGGGCCAAGCGACGAAGAAACGCTCGCTGTCGCGCATTCCACTGGGGCGCCTCGGCGAGGTCGAAGACCTCGTGGGCATGGCGCTCTACCTTCTGGCACCCGCCTCGGATTTCTGCACGGGACAGGTGATGTACATCGATGGCGGATACACGGCCGGTTGATCTTCTGGCGGGCCGGCCGGCGCTGGTGGTCGGCGGCGGGCGCATGGGCCTCGCGATCGCGCAGATTCTCGCGGCCGCCGGCATTGCAGTCATGGTGGTGGAGCCGAATTGTGCGACTCGTGAGACCGCCGCCGAGCGGCTCGCGCAGATCTTCCGTCTACAGGGTCAACCGCAAGCGCGGATCGCCTTGGTCAAGGTGGTTGCGGATATCCGCGAGGCGCCAGGGGATGTGGCGATCGCCATCGAGGCGGCGCCGGAGAGCGCGGAGCTCAAGCGGGAGATTTTCCGCCGGCTCGATGAGTTTTGTCCCGCGGATGCCATATTTGCCACGAATACCTCCGTCATCCCCGTCCATCGTATTGCCGCCGACGTGAGAGACAAATCGCGCGTGGTCGGCACTCATTTCTGGAACCCGCCCTATGCCGTGCGGCTGGTCGAGGTGGTCAGGAGCGAAGGCACCTCCGAGGAGACGATGCAGCGCACTATCGCGATCATGGCGGCGGTGGGGCAGCAGCCGGTGCGCGTGAACAAGGATATTCCCGGCTTCATTGGCAACCGTCTGCAGCACGCTCTGAAGCGCGAGGCCATCGCGCTGGTACAGGCGGGAGTCTGCGATGCGCAAACCGTCGATACCGTTGTGAAATCAAGCTTCGGGGCGAGGTTGGGGATCATGGGGCCGCTGGAGCAGTCCGATCTCGTTGGCCTGAACCTGACGCTGGCGATCCACGAAGTCATTCTGCCGGACCTCGACACAAGCCGGGCGCCGCAGAAGCTGCTGGTCGATCTGGTGGCGGCCGGCCACACCGGCGTTACGGCGGGGCAGGGCTTCAGGAGCTGGACGCCGGAGACTCGCACCGAGTTGCAGACGCGCCTTGACCGCACGCTTGGCGGAAAGAAAGGCACCCGATCATGAACGCTGCCACGATGTCGTACGCCACTACCGG
>JAJYLP010000125.1 GCA_021787615.1 Pseudomonadota bacterium | reverse complement strand
ATCCGGCTACCTGGCCCTGTATCGCTATGACACGGCCGATGATGCCGTATACGTCCTCGCCCTCCGACAGCAGAGGGAGGCAGGGTACTGACTTGGGACGATTCCGCGGGTCATGGGCCCAAGGTCCGGCGGAGTTCACCGGCGGCGCGCCCAACCGATGGAGTGACCCCGGCGAAAGGCATCGCGAGCGCGGTCCGGGTCTGAGCGCAGTGCGATCCGGCTTCGCGCATCGAGGTCTCTCGGCGCATCGGATCCGAGTCGGCGTCACGCTTTGGCACCTCGCACCGGCGCTCGGGGCATGTGTGACGGACGTCGCAGCCCCGCTCCGGCCAAAACGCGGCGAATTTCACGGTTTTTCAATGTGCTGGGTGCGGGCCGGGGGCCGGGCGCGCTAATGTCAAATATACAACATGCCCTAGGGTGGGCCCGTGTCAGAAGCATAAAGCCATAACGCCATGCGCACTGGGATGTTCCTCCATTGGCCGACGCTGCGGCGCGGCGCACCGATCGCGCCTCGCGCGGCCTCGCGCCGGCGCGCGCGCGCCTGACCCATCCCGCCGGTCGTCACAGCGCCGCACACCATGGTTGCCCCTGAACCGAAACCGTTGTCGCCGGCCGAGACCGTCACGGGGCTGTCTACCATCTCGACGACCATCGTGCGGGCCGAGCTCGGTTTCAGCGAGCACGAGTGCCTGCACACGCAGGTGCGGACGCTGATGAAGGAGGCGGCGCTGCGCAGCGGCAGCGCGCTGCCCGATATCAGCATTCTGCTGAAGCTGATCAGCCAGCAGTTCGAAGCCATGGACACCGAGCGGCGCGGCATCGTGCAGTCGATGCGCCTGATGGCCGATGAGGCCGCGGAGCTGGCCTACCAGGCGCGCGAGTCCGAGCTCACCGAGCGGGTGGCGCGCGCCGAGCGCGAGGTGTTCGAACGGCTCACCGGCAACGTGCCGCTCGCCGAGGCGCTCTCCTCGGTCACGCATTTCATCGAATCGGTCGGCGTCGGCACGGTCGGTGCGATTTCCGTGCTCGCCGACGATGCCCGCTCGTTCGCCTACCTGGTCGCGCCGAAGATGCCGGACGCGCTGCGCGCTGCGCTCGAGCATTGCGCCGTCGACATCCGCAACGGCTCATGTGCCGCGGCCGTGTGCCTCGGCCGCCAGGTGCTGGTGGCGGATGTGGCGAAGGACCCGTTTTGGGAGCGCCACCGCGCGCAGATCCTGAAGGCGGGCCTGAACGCCTCCTGGTCCACGCCCATCAAGGCCGCCGACGGCCGGGTGCTGGGCAGTCTCGGGGTCTATCACAGCACCGCGGGGCTGCCCGGCCAGCGGGAGCTGCGCATCATCGCGCATGCGGCGCAGATCGCCGGGATCGCCATCTCGCGCCGCTTTGCCGAGGAGGCGCTGCGCGCGAGCGAGGCCAAGTACCGAGGATTGTTCGAGAGCATCGTCGAGGGCGTCTATCAGAGCGGCCGCGACGGGCGGCTGAAGTCGGTGAACCCGGCGTTCGTGGCCATCCTCGGCTACGACAGCGCCGAGCAGCTCTACGCCATGCGCGATGTGTCCACCCTCTACTGGAACCCGGAGGACCGCGCCGAGTTCATCCGCCAGGTCGAGACCCAGGGCGAGATCCGCAACGCCGAGTTCGTGCTGCGCCGGCGCGATGGCCAGTCGGTGGTGGTGTTCGAGAACGCCCGCGCGGTGCGGGACGCCAACGGCCGGATCATCAGCTACGAGGGCGCGATCACCGACATCACCGAGCGCAAGCGCGCCGAGCAGCAGATCTTCGCCGAGAAGGAGCGCGCCCAGGTCACGCTGCAGTCGATCGGCGATGCGGTGATCAGCGCCGATGCCGAGGGGCGCATCGAGTACATCAACCCGGTCGCCGAGAACCTCACCGCCTGGCGGCTCGATGAGGCGCGCGGCCGGCCGATCGGCGAGGTGCTGACGCTGATCGATGAGATCAGCCGCGGCCCGATCGACAACCCGCTGCTGTGCGTGCTCGGCAAGGCCCGCCGCAACGCCGCCACCGAGCACGCGGTGCTCGTGACCCGCGCCGGGCACGAGGTGGCCATCCAGGAGACGGCTGCGCCGATCTGCGACCGCCAGGGTCGGGTAATCGGTGCGGTGATGGTGTTCCACGACGTCACGCGCGAGCGGCGCCTGAAGCGCGCGCTGTCCTATCAGGCGAGCCATGATGCGCTGACGGGCCTGATCAACCGCCGCGAGTTTGACAACCGCCTGCACGCGATCGTGCTCACCGCCCAGCGGGGCGAGGGTGTGCACGCGCTGCTTTACATCGATCTCGACCAGTTCAAGGTGGTCAACGACACCTGCGGCCACCAGGCCGGCGACCGGCTGCTGCGCGACATCACCGGGCTGCTGCAGTCGCGAGTCCGGGCCGCCGACACCATCGCGCGCCTCGGTGGCGATGAGTTCGGCGTGCTGCTCGAGGACTGCACCGTCGAGCAGTCGACGCGCATCGCCGAGGGCGTGCGCCAGGCGATCCGTGATTACCGCTTCACCTGGGGCGCGACCACGCTCTCGGTGGGCGCGAGCGTCGGGGTCGTGCAGATCAGCTCCGATACCGAGAGCGTCGCGAACCTGATGAGCGCGGCGGACATCGCCTGCTATGCGGCCAAGGACGAGGGCCGCAACCGGATCCACCTCTACGAGGCCGATGGCCTGAGCCATCCGCGCCACCGCGAGATGCACTGGGTGGCGCGTGTGACGCGCGCAGTGGAGGAGAACCGGCTCGAGCTCTTCTACCAGCCCATCCGTCCGATCACGCCGCGCGTCGCGCCGTCGTTCAACGAACTGTTGGTGCGGCTGCGGGATGACGACGGGCGCCTGGTCCCGCCCGGGGAATTCATCCCGGCGGCCGAGCGCTACAACGTCATGTCGGTGATCGACCGCTGGGTGGTGAGCCGGGCCCTGGAGTTCCTCGGCGAATGGCGTGCGCGCGGCATACCGCTGCCGCTGCTCGCGGTGAACCTCTCGGGCACCTCGCTCAACGATCAGTCGTTCATCGATTTCGTCATGCGGTACGTGGAGGAGACCTCCCTCGCCAGCGCGCTGTGCTTCGAGATCACCGAGACGGCCGCGGTGACGAACCTCTCGAACGTCGCCTTCGTGATGCGCGAGCTCAAGACCCGTGGCTGCAAGTTCTCGCTCGACGATTTCGGCACGGGGCTCTCCTCGTTCATGTACCTGAAGAGCCTGCCGGTGGACTACCTGAAGATCGACGGGCAGTTCGTGCGGCGCGTCGCGGATGATCCGTTCGACCGCAGCATGGTCGAGGCGGTGTGCAAGATCGGGCGCACGCTCGGCATCGAGACCGTGGCCGAGTGCGTGGAGGTGCAGTCCGTGCTCGATGAGCTCGGGCGCATCGGGGTCGATTACGCCCAGGGCTTCTTCGTCGCCAATCCGCTGCCGATCGCGCAGCTGCAGCCCTGAACGGCGAGGGCCGCGAATGCTCTCGTGCACCGTTCATTGCGCGACGCGCATGATCTGATGACGCTCTCATCGGCCGCGGAACTTTCGGCTGACTCATCGTGAGCCTGCCGCGCTGGGCGGCGCCTGCAAGAACCGCCGCTGAGTTGCGCTGCGCGAGCGCTCAGGAGGGTTCCGCCGGGACCTCGCCGGTGCCCGTCGGAACTTGCGAACGGCCGGCAGGTCCGGCGCCGCCGCCATGCCCCCCAACAGCTGATTGCGAAGCCACGGGCGCAGAATGTTGGTAAACAGCGACATTCCGGCTCAAGGCCGGATTGGTGGTACCATCTCCACGTACTCGACATAATGTGGCAGCAGGCGCCGAAAATGAACGTACGGCGCTTCCGTCAGGAGTCCGTCAGGAGTCCGTAAGGAGGAGGTGTTATGTCGCAGGTTCATGCAGCGGTGCAACCGAGACGAATCGGTCGGTACACGTTGATCGAGCGCCTCGGAGTCGGTGGGCAAAGCGAGGTTTGGCGGGCGAGCGATGAGGCGGCCGACGTTTGTCTGGCGCTGAAGATCCTTAATCCGGCCGCAGCGCGCTCAGCCCATGCCTGGGCGGCGCTCGAGCGCGAGTTCGCGGTATCCTCGCTGCTGCGCCACCCTGGCATCCTACGGGTCCTGCCGCCGGAGCATCTCGATGGCTGTGTGGTGCTGCCGATGGAGCTGGCAGACGGTGGCGACCTCTCCAAGCTGCGCGGAAAAGGGTATCTGGAGATCGTGCCCGTTCTGCTTCAGGTCGCAGGTGCGCTGGAGTACGCACACGGGCGCGGCGTTGTGCATCGGGATCTCAAGCCGAGCAACGTGCTGTTTGACCGCAGCGGTCTGGCGAAGCTCGCGGACTTCGGGGTTGCCGGCGTGTTGCCTGGATTCGGGGCGGAGCAGCCCGCCTCGGGCGCGTTGGCGGGCTCGCCCTTCACAGCGAGCCCCGGTCAGCTGCGCGGTGAGCCCACGACTCCAGCGGACGATATCTACGGTTTTGGCGCGCTGGCCTACGAGCTGCTGGCGGGCCACCCGCCTTACCATCCACACTTCGATGCGGATCAGATCCAGAACGGCCCGGTGCCGCAGCTGGAACCGATTCGGCAGGCCCCGGTACAACTGATTGAGCTGGTCATGCGCATGCTGGCCAAGTGGGCCGACGAGCGCCCCGCATCCATGCAGCAGGTCGCCCAGGAGCTGGAGTCGACCCTGAATGCAACGTTGGCACTCGATCTGACCGAACTGGCAGACCTCTCGGCAGGGCCGGTGCTCGTCTCGCCGCTCGCGGCTGCGAAGCCCGCAACGCCGCGCCGTACTGCGCCGCCGAGTCCGCTGCCGCGCCGCGCCGCCGCTGCAGTCCCGCCATTCACCGTCGAGGCGACGCCTGAGGCCGCAGCCGTCCCCTTAGCGCCGCCGCTCCCGGAGCCGATGATTTATCCGACCGAGGCGCTTCCGCCGTGTGATGCGGTGACCCCGCTGCTTGAGCAGGTGCCGCAAATCCGGGCAATGCGCCGTCACGGGTCGGGCGGTCCATATCCGGCTTACGGCGGCTCGAGACGGTCACGGCGGCCGCGCCGCCTGCGCTACCTGCTGATCGGACTCATCGGGGGGGCCGTGGCCGTGGGCAGCGCGCTGCAGTGGCTATCGCACGCGGATCTGTCCCGCGGTCCGCTGCAGATGATCTCGGCGGCCGTGTCGCGGTTTCACGCAGACCCGTTGATGCGATCGGCGCAACCGGCACGCTCCGGCGCATCCGCGCCGTCCGCTGCTGCGAGTGCCCCCGAATCGATGTCGGCGGACGCGCTGGCGGCGCAGCGCAGGCAGTTCGACCGGCGGCTGAAGACACTCGGCGCGCGCGGCGCATCAGTCTGGGATTCGGCGCAATTCGCGGCTGCGAAGACTCAGGCCGCTGAGGCAAGCAGTGCCGCGCGGATGGCAGACCCGCAGCTCGCCCGCCGCCATTGGCAGAAGGCGCAGACACTGCTCGCAAACGTGGCAGCCGCAGCGCCGCTTGCGCTGGCAACGCAACTGAAGGCGGGACACGAGGCGCTCGCGGCCGGGCGCGACCGATCGGCCGCCCGGGCGTTCGCGCTTGCGCTGCGCATCGATCCGGGCAGCCGACGGGCCGTTGCGGGTCAGCGGCGCGCGCGTGTGCTGAATCGCGTGCGAGCCCTGATGTCTGCGGGGCGGCGGGCGGTGCGCGCTGGCAGGGTCTCGCGTGCAGCGTTCTATTTCAGACACGCGATCGCACGGGACTCCGGCTACGCGCCGGCAAGGGTCGCTCTGGCGCGCGTCACGACCAGTTTCGGCGAAGCGGGCTACGCGCACGCGGTGCGTGCGGGTTTCACGGCGTTCGCCGAAGGTCGACTGTTTCATGCCCAGGCCGACTTTGAACAGGCGCTCGTCTTCCGCCCGCAAGGCATCGAGGCGACAGAAGCGCTCGATCGGGTGAATGCGGCGATCCGGCGGCGAGCGGCTGAACCGTAGAATTCCGGCGCATCGCCACGAGTGCCGCAGGCCGGCCGGGCAAGACTCGCGGCCGTGACGGCCCGGTCCGACAATCTGCCCGCCCACCGACGCTTGCCCGCGAACTTGACCGGATGGCGCTGCGGCTGATGCCGCGTTGAAGCCGAATGACGGTTTCCCACTTTGCCGTTTGCCCGTCCTGATCGAAGTCTGGGGGACCTCATGAATTTCGGCGCGAGTCCAGTGCGCGACCTTGCGCCAGAGGTGCTCGCGCGCTGCATCACGATCTTTCCGGTCGTCGCGGTGCGGGCACGATCAGGATGGCGCATCAGGCGTGCGCGCCCGGGACTAAGGGGAACGGGCGCCAGCGGCGGCCCCGTCATCGCAGTTCTTGCAATGCAGTTCGGCCCCGAGCGACTTGGCACGTCCCTCGGCAGTCGTCACCCAGGGGCGATTGATCCACGGAGGATTGTGCCGAACGTGCTGGTGTGGCCACACTCGAGTTCGGCAACCCAGTGTCCTTCCTCGTCAGTGTGAAATCCCGTGATCTTTCGCTTCATAGGCTATCGGTTGGCGAGATCCCGGGAGCGCTGCGCGCGGCCGAGTCGCAGCTGCGACCGCTTCTGCGATCCGGACATCGATGCGGCTCGGTGTCGAGCCGTCCTACGCGCTCTTACGTTTGGGCGCTCTCATATTTAGCCCGGCGCCATTCCCTTCGTGGGATGGCGCGCCTGGGCATGCGCACGCGCTCAAATCTGCGAGTCAGCGAGACCGCGCGCGCCGTTCGATCGTTCCATTGAGCAGCGAAACGCGGATCACGATTGCCGACCCAGCCATTTCTGGGCAAGACCGCGTCGAGATGCAATTTATCGCTCACTGCCTTGTGGTGGCCCTTTTTTGTCGGCGACGGCAGTCTGGAGCGAACCGAAACATCATGACAGCACATAACGGTGCTGTCATGATGTCAACATGCGGACAACGGTGACTCTGGATGCCGACGTGGAGCCGTTGCTGCGCGATGCAATGCACGAGCGGCGGCAGAGCTTTAAAGACGCTGAATCAGGCAATTCGTGCGGGCCTTGCCGGTGGCGAGGGGCCTCGCGTCGAGGATGCTCCATACGTTGTGATCGCTCGCCGCATGGGGCTGCGCGCCGGAATCGATCCCGGCCGACTCAATCAGCGGGCAGATGAAATGGAGGCCGAGTCGTTCCTCGAGCTGAGCCGGGGCTCACGGCGCCGCCAAGCATCTGCGCCGCGCTCGCGCAAGTGATCGTCCCCGACGCTAACCTGCTGCTCTACGCGTGTGACAGCGGCAGTCCGTTTCACACCCGAGCGAGCTCGTGGTGGCGGCA
>JAJYLP010000032.1 GCA_021787615.1 Pseudomonadota bacterium | reverse complement strand
GCTCGCTCTGCGCCAGCCGGCCAACGCGACCGCGCGCACCGAGGAGCAGGCGGTGCAGCTGGCGCGCGAGGTGGGCTTCCCGCTGGTGGTGCGCCCCTCGTACGTGCTCGGCGGCCGGGCGATGGAGATCGTGTTCAACGAGGATGACCTGCGCGGCTACATGAATCGCGCGGTGCAGGTCTCCAACGACAGCCCGGTGCTGCTCGATCGCTTCCTCGATGTGGCGATCGAGGTCGATGTGGACGCCGTGTGCGACGGCGAGCAGGTGCTCATCGGGGGCATCATGGAGCACGTCGAGCAGGCCGGCGTGCACTCGGGCGACTCCGGCTGCAGCCTGCCGCCGAACAGCCTGAGCGCCGAGTTGCAGGAGGAGCTGCGCCAGCAGACCCGCAAGCTCGCCGCGGCGCTGAACGTGATCGGCCTGATGAACGTCCAGTTCGCCATTCAGAACGGCATCATCTACGTGCTCGAGGTCAACCCGCGCGCCTCGCGCACGGTGCCGTTCGTTTCCAAAGCCACCGGGCTGCCACTGGCGAAGATCGCCGCCCGGGTCATGAGCGGGCGCAAGCTCGCCGAGCTCGGCGTCCGCGAGCGGCCGCCCCCGCGCTACTATTCGGTCAAGGAAGCCGTCTTCCCGTTCGTGAAATTTCCCGAGGCCGACCCCATACTGGGTCCCGAGATGAAATCGACCGGCGAGGTGATGGGCACCGGGCGGACCTTCGGGGAGGCCTACGCGAAGGCGCAGAGCGCCTCGGGCGTGACGCTGCCGCGCCAGGGCGTGTGCTTCATCAGCGTGCGCGACCGCGACAAGCCGGGCGCCGTGCAGCTGGCGCGGCGCCTGCTCGAGCGCGGCTTCTCTCTGGTCGCCACCGAGGGCACGGCGCGGGCGCTCGCGACCGCGGGCGTTCCATGCGAGCGCGTGAACAAGGTGCGCGAGGGCCGTCCGCACGTCGTCGACATGATCAAGAATGACGAGATCGATCTGATCATCAACACCACCGAGGGCAAGCTCGCCATCCTCGAGTCGAACTCGATCCGCCGCGAGGCGGTGCACCGGCGCGTGACCTACTACACGACGCTCGCGGCGGGCCTCGCGACCTGCGAGGCGCTCGATCACCTCGATGAGGTGGAGGTCAACCGCCTGCAGGACCTGCATCAGGAAGCCATGAGTCTATGAACCGCACGCCCATGACACTGCGCGGCGCGGAGGCGCTGCGCGCGGAGCTGAAGCGCCTCAAGGGCGAGGCGCGGCCGGCGATCATCAAGGCGATCGCCGAGGCGCGCAGCCACGGCGATCTGTCCGAGAACGCCGAGTACCACGCGGCCCGCGAGCAGCAGAGCTTCATCGAGGGGCGCATCCGCGAGATCGAGACCAAGCTCGCAAACGCCGAGGTGATCGATCCGAGCAAGCTGCCGAACACCGGCAAGGTGGTGTTCGGCGCGGTGGTCGAGCTAGAGGACGAGGAAGGCAACCACCTCGTGTATCAGGTGGTCGGCGAGGACGAGGCCGACATCGGCGCCGGGCGCATTTCGGTTACTTCCCCGATCGCGCGCGCGCTGGTCGGCAAGTCCGAGGGCGACGTCGCGGAGGTGACCGCCCCGGGCGGGGTGCGCTCCTTCGAGATCGTCGAGGTGCGCTTCCAGTAGGCGCCTACTCGCCGGGAATCACGATGCGCGGCACGTCGGGGCGCGGCCGGTAGAGCGCCGCCACGTTGCCGATGCGCTGCACCAGCGCGCTGCCGGTGCGCTCGGCGAGCTCCTTGAACAGCCCGTCGCGTGCCTCTCGGTCGCCGCCCGGCGCTTTGACCTTGATCAGCTCGTGATCGGTGAGGGCCCGATCCGTCTCGAGCGCGACCGCCTCGGTGAGGCCGGCGCTGCCCAGGCGGATCACGGGCTTGAGCGCGTGCGCAAGGCCGCGCAGATGCCGGCGCTGCCGGTCCGTGAGATTCAATGCAGGGGACATCGCGGGGATTCTACAGGCTGGTATGGCGAAGCGGTCCAAAAGCAGCGGTCGGTGGCTGCAGGAGCATTTTTCCGACCCGTACGTGAAGCGAGCGCAGGCCGAGGGCTGGCGCTCACGGGCGGTATTCAAGCTCGAAGAGCTCGATACGCGCGAAAAAATGCTTCGATCGGGATCGATCTGCCTTGATCTTGGTGCGGCACCCGGGGCCTGGAGCCAGTATGCCCGCCGCCGGCTCGGCCGTGGCGGCCGCATCGTCGCAACGGATATCCTGCCGATGGAGCCGCTCGAGGGCGTCGAGTTCGTGCAGGGCGATTTCCGGGAGGAAGAGGTCTTCGCGCGGATTCTGGCGCTCGTGCCCGAGCGGCAGGTGGACTGGGTGCTCTCGGACATGGCCCCCGCCATGAGCGGCATCGATGCGGTCGACCAGCCGCGCTCGATGTACTTGGCCGAGCTCGCGCTCGATATGGCCGGGCGGGTCTTGAAGGTCGGCGGTGGCGCCCTGATCAAGGTCTTCCAGGGTGCCGGCTTCGAGGCGCTGATACGCGAGGCGCGCGGCCGGTTCGGCGCCGTTAAACTGGTCAAGCCCACGGCCTCGCGCGCCCGCAGCCCCGAGGTCTACCTGCTGGCGAAGGACTTCCGCTTGGTGTAGCGTGCTGAACTGATGAACGATCTGACCAAGAACATCATTCTCTGGGTAATCATCGTCGTGATCCTGCTGGCGGTGTTCAGCCGCTACATGCCGAGCACGCACGAGCCCCAGCCTCTGAACTATTCGACGTTCCTGCACGACGTGCAGGCCAATCAGGTCTCCTCGGTGACCTTCCAGGGCACCATGCTGTACGGGCTCTTGAAGAACCACAAGGAATTCAAGACCTTCAATCCGGAAACGGACTACACCGCACTGATCGGCACGCTCGAGAAGTACAACGTCGACATCTCGGGCAAGCCACCCAAGGGCGAGGGCATCCTTGAGCAGGTGCTCATCCAGCTGCTGCCCGTGCTGGTGCTGATCATCGTGTTCGCCTACATGCTGCGCCAGATGCAGGGCGCCTCCGGCGGCCGGGGCGCGATGTCCTTCGGCAAGAGCCGGGCGCGACTGCTCGGGGAGGACCAGGTCAGCGTCACCTTCGCCGACGTGGCGGGGGTCGATGAAGCCAAGCAGGAAGTGAGCGAAATCGTCGACTTCCTGAAAGATCCCGGCAAGTTTCAGAAGCTTGGCGGCAAGATCCCCAAGGGCGTGCTCATGGTCGGCTCGCCCGGCACCGGCAAGACCCTGCTCGCGCGCGCCATCGCGGGCGAGGCCAAGGTGCCGTTCTTCACCATCTCGGGCTCGGACTTCGTCGAGATGTTCGTCGGCGTCGGCGCCTCGCGCGTGCGCGACATGTTCGAGCAGGCGAAGAAGCACGCCCCGTGCATCATCTTCATCGACGAGATCGACGCGGTCGGGCGCCATCGCGGCGCGGGCCTGGGCGGCGGTCACGATGAGCGCGAGCAGACCCTGAACCAGCTGCTGGTCGAGATGGACGGCTTCGAGGGCAACGAGGGCATCATCGTCATCGCCGCGACCAACCGCCCGGACGTGCTCGACCCGGCGCTGCTGCGCCCGGGCCGCTTCGACCGGCAGGTGGTCGTGCCGCTGCCCGACGTGCGCGGCCGCGAGCAGATCCTGCGCGTGCACATGCGGCGCGTGCCGCTCGGCGATGACGTCAAGCCGGCGCTCATCGCGCGCGGCACGCCGGGCTTCTCGGGCGCGGACCTCGCGAACCTCGTCAACGAGGCGGCGCTGTTCGCCGCGCGCGCCAACAAGCGCATCGTCGGCATGGAGGAGTTCGAGCGGGCCAAGGACAAGATCATGATGGGCGCCGAGCGGCGCTCGATGGTTATGACCGAGGAGGAGAAGCGCATGACGGCCTACCACGAGGCCGGTCACGCCATCGTCGGCATGTCCGTGCCGGAGCACGATCCGGTCTACAAGGTGACCATCATCCCACGCGGCCGGGCGCTCGGGCTCACCCAGTTCCTGCCCGAGCAGGACCGCTACAGCATGTCCAAGCGGCGCCTGGAGAGCACCATTGCGACGCTCTTCGGCGGGCGTGTCGCCGAGGAACTCATCTTCGGGCCCGAGGCGGTCACGACGGGCGCCTCCAATGACATCGAGCGGGCCACGGAGCTGGCGCGCAACATGGTCACCAAGTGGGGGCTGTCCGACAAGCTTGGGCCGCTCACCTACTCCGAGGAGACCGGCGAGGTATTCCTTGGTCGCAGCGTCACCCAGCACAAGCAGGTCTCCGACGTCACCGCGCACGCCATCGACGAGGAAGTGCGCAGCGTCATCGAGAGCAATTACAAGCGCGCGAGTGAGATTCTCACCGCGGCGCTCGACAAGCTGCACGCCATGGCCGAGGCGCTGATCAAGTACGAGACGATCGAGGAAGATCAGCTCAAGGACATCATGGCCGGCCGCACGCCCAAGCCCCCGAGCGGCTGGGACGATTCGCTCTCGCACCGGCCGCCCATGCCGCCGGGCCCGCTGCCGGGCGCCCCGCTCGGCTCGCCCGCGGGCTGAGGCGCGCCGCGCCCGCCCCTGGCGCTGGGGGGGCGCACCTTGAGAATGCAGCTGCGCTGTGGCGGACGGACGCTCGATCTGCAGCGTCCGGTCGTCATGGGCGTGCTCAATCTGACGCCGGACTCCTTCTCCGACGGCGGTCGCTATGTCGAGCCCGATCAGGCGCTGAGGCGGGCGCTCGCTCTGGCGGGGCAAGGCGCCGCGATCATCGACCTCGGCGGCGAGTCCACCCGCCCGGGCGCAGCCCCGGTGTCGGCAGAGGAGGAGCTGGGCCGCGTTCTCCCCGTCCTCGGGCGATTGCGTCCCCTCACCGGCGCCATCCTCTCCGTCGATACCAGCAAGCCTGAGCTGATGCGTGCGGCCGCCGCCGCGGGCGCCGATCTCATCAACGATGTCTATGCGCTGCGCGCGCCGGGAGCGCTCGAGGCGGCAGCCGAGTCCGGCTGCGCGCTGTGTCTCATGCACATGCAGGGAGAGCCTCGCACCATGCAGCGCGCCCCGCAGTACACCGATGTGGTGGCTGAGGTGCGCGCATTTTTAGAGGAGCGGGTCGAGGCCTGCCGCGCCGCGGGCATCGCCGATGAGCGCCTGGTGCTCGATCCGGGCTTCGGCTTCGGCAAGACGCTCGAGCACAATCTCACGCTGCTGCGTCACTTGGAGGAGGTCCGCATCGACGGCCTGCCCATTCTCGCGGGTCTGTCGCGCAAGTCCATGATCGGCACGATCACCGGCAAGCTCTCCCAGGAGCGCGTGCACGGCAGTGTCGCCGCGGCGCTGATCGCCGCTCAGAACGGGGCGCGTATCCTCAGGGTGCACGATGTGGCTGCGACGGTGGATGCGCTGAAGGTTCTGGCGGCCCTCACCGGCGGTCCGGGCGAGCCCGAGCGGCAGTAGCAGGGCTCCGAGGCCGGCTGCTCGCCAGCGGTTCCGCCTGCGCCATGAGGTGGGTCGGACGCCCGAAAAAGCCTGGCCGAACGTTTCCTTTCCGGGCAGCAAAGAAATCGAGCACTCTTTTCCTTGCGGACAAGGAAACCCAGACATACGTTCTGGCTCAGCAGACTGCGACGGCGTCTCGTTGCGCTGTAACTGCCGCTCGACATCCGAAAGTCGTCACGCTGGTGGGAATCCGCCGCAGCGGCAAGACGTATCTGCTCTATGACACGATGCGGCGCCTGATCAAGGCGGGCGTCGATCGGCGTCGGTTGATCTACGTGAATTTCGAGGACGATCGCCTGTTGCCCATTTGCTCGCGGCAGCTGAATCTGATCCTGCGCGTACACGAGGAGTTGTGTCGGGATTTCGTCGGTCAGAAGAAGGACATCTTCTTCGAGGCGATCCAAAACGCGCCCGGCTGGGAAACGTTCGTCCGTCGGCTGGACGATACCGAAGAGGTGCAAATCCGATGAGGTGCTCCGCCTCTCATTGCCGGAATACTTGCGAGATCGAGGCAGTGCTCGTGAGCCCAATTCCAGCAGCGACGGGGCCCGCCTGGCCTCTGCCCTGATCGAGTACCGGGCGACTGGCGGCCTGCCTGAAATCGTTCTGGCCGATGCGCAGCCTCGTCGGCGAATTACAGTACGTTGGCCTCTTAATTCTACAAAGACTTGCTCGAGCGCTGCCGGCTGACCTATCCACACGCGCTGCGCCAGCTGCTCAGGCACTGCCTCGCTCAGCCGGCATCCCTGCTGAATATCCACAAACTCTACAACGAATTCCGCTCCCAAGGCTTGAGCCTCGCGCAGGGCACGCTCTATCATGATGTGCGCTGCCTCGGCCGCAGAGACCGCCTCGCGGTGGGCAATTGATGCGCTGCAGTGCGCGGGCGACGGGATGCCTGAAGCGACGCGAATCCTCGTGGCCCAGGAGCCCGGTGCGTGCCTCGCACCGCGAGGTGTTAAATGCACCGCCGGGGGTTAAAATCGTGGACGCGTGGCGCTACCGGCACGGTAGCGGTTGAGCGGCGGACGGGTGGCGCTTGAGCGAACGCACGTGTCGCGGTGGCATCGTGATGGCTGTCAGGGGTGGGCCGGCACCGTTGGCAAGGCGCAGTTGGCGCATGAGGTGCGGAGCACTCGGGGCGCTCGTGTGGCTCGCGGCGCTCTGCCCGGGGGCGGCTCGCCCCGCCGCACCTTCGCTGTGTGCGCGGCTGGCGAATCAGCTGCGCGGCTCCCCCGGGATCGCCGCGAAGGACGCGAGGCAGCCGGGCGGGTGGCTGCTGCCATGGGTCGCATTCGCCCAAGCGCATCCCGTGAAGAGCGAGGCCCTCGCAGCGCAGCGTGTTGCCCAATGGCGGACCGCGATGGGCCCCGCGGCACCGACACGCATCGAGCGACTGCCCGCAGCCGGCCTCATCCGTATCAGCCGCAATGGCGGTCAAATCGACCGGTACTGCTCGCACGCCATGTTTTTTAAACGGCAGCGCGGCGGCGTGCGGCACGTGCTCAGTCTTCCGCCGCTTTACCGCACGCCGTGCGGGTACCGGGACCAGTCGGGACGCCTCGCGACCGTCTTGGGGCGGCCTGCGTACGTCGAATCCGAGGCGCTCGATCTGAGCCGTTCGGATGCGCTGCTGCAGATCTCGCCATGGCGGGGCAGTGATTGGGGGCGCCCCTGTTCCGTCGCGATTCGCTTCACACATCGATCGAGGGTGACTCGGCAACTCTACTGCGGCGCGCAGCGGACCGTATGCGCGGCGGCGCGCCAGATCGCTCCCGCGGTGGGGCGTCGGTATCAGCTCTACGCTGTCAACGCGGTCGATGCCGTTACTGGGCACGCGTCTGGCGCGCGAGTTCAGTTCGACGATTCGCGTGGCGTACGGGCCTGGTTGCTGATCGATCACGCGCAGCGCATCGCGACTGCGAAGAGCCTTGCCGCCGTTCGGGGTCCCTCGCCCGTCTGGCTCAGGCACTTGCGGCTGGGCCGCGTTGAGTACTTTCCGCTGCGGTTGAACGGGACGAGCTATCTCGGTGCGATCGGCCCGATCGCTTATGGAGCGCGGACGCTGTTCGGCGTGTACCAGATGCCGGGCGGGCGCAGCCATCGACTGGTCCCGCTCGCCGTAGTGCGGATGCGTTGGCAACGGGATGGCGTGAAGTCGATTCAGATTCTCGGTGCGCGCGCGTCACCGATCGGGCGATGAGGCCTGTGCGGCCGCAGCGCCGTGGGTTCTGTTTCGGGAGGATCGGACCAATGAGTCAGCATCACCGTCTTGCGGCGCGCGCCGGCCTCGCGGCCGTCGTTGCGTCCGCTGCCGTCTGCGCAAGCGCCGGCGCCCGCTCCGCGCCGCTGCCCTCGCTCTGCACGAGACTCGTGCGGCGGATGCATCGCGCCCCCGAGGCCGTATTGAACGAGGCGACCCCGGGCGCTGACTGGATGCGGCCGTGGATCGCCTTCCCCGCGGTGCATCTGCCGCAGGGCACCGAGGCTTACGGCCGCATCGCTGCGGCATGGCGGGCGCAAATGCCGAAGGGCCTCTTCCGCCCGCCACTGCGGAACATTGAGGCCCTGCAGGGCACCGGTTTGTTCGTGGCCAACACGATCCTCGGCTCGGGGGACTGCCTGAGCTCCACGTTCTTCGCCTGGAAGCCGGGCGGTCGTCCGCGGGTGACCGGTGATCCGCTGTTTCCGCTCTCGCTGTGCAGCCGCGACGGGAGCTGGGCCAAATTCGCCATCGTGCTGGGGCAGCCGGCGTACCTCGCGACCGGGCAGCTCAATCACCACAGCCTGGATGAGGTGATGTTCATTGCGCCGTGGCAAGCTGGCAAATGGGCTCGGCCCTGTCCCGTGTCGATTCGCTTCCGATATGCGTATGCGGCGAAGCTGCGCTATTGCGGATCGAATCGGGCGCTGTGCCGTGCGGCGCGCAAAGTCGCACCCGTCCTCGAGAGCCGCTACCACGCATATTCCATCGAGCAACTCGACGCGTTCAATGTTGGCTATTCAATCCGCAAGTTTAGCTGGCACGCCGCGCGCACTGTGCAGGCACGCGCGCTGGTGGATCGTGCGCGGCGCATAGCCGAGGCGACGGCTGAAAGGCGGCATGCTCCGGCTTGGGTTCCGAGCGCCATTCCGGCGTTCTTCAGCTTCTTCCCGCTGCGGCTTGAGCACCGAGTGTATCTGGGCGCGGCCACCGGCGAAGGGCGCTCGTGGGCTGCCCGTTGGATTCTACCGCACGGCAGATGGTCTTCGGGCGGCGATCGGAGCCAGTCGGAGAGGAACACTGCGTTTTTCCTGTTTTCCGCCCCGCGTGCGCACGGGGACCGGCTGGTTCCGCTGGCCGTATTCAGCATGCACGGGCGAGTGCAGGGCGTGCGGTCGATCGAGGCGCGCGATGGCCGATCGAGATGAACCCCGGGCGGGCCCACGGGGGCGGGGCACCGAAACGAGGACGATTGCCGGCCCGGCAAAGTCCGAGTCCGCTCACAGTCGTGCGCTCTGCGCTGGCTCCCCGGTGAGCCGATGGCCGATAATGCGCGCCGCAATGAACCGGTCATGGCGAGGCTGAGCGGGTGAGCAGGAATTACTTCGGAACCGATGGCGTCAGAGGCCGCGTGGGCGAGGCTCCGATGACGGTGGATTTCGCGCTGCGCCTGGCGAGCGCGGCCGGCCGGGTGCTCGCCCCCGAGGGCGGCACCGTGCTGATCGGCAAGGATACCCGCCTCTCGGGCTACATGTTCGAATCGGCGCTCGAGGCCGGCTTCGTCGCCTCCGGGGTGAACGTCATGCTGATCGGGCCGCTGCCGACGCCGGGCATTGCCTATATGACGCGCCGCTTCGAATGCGACTTCGGCGTGGTGATCAGCGCCTCGCACAACCCGTACGACGACAATGGCATCAAATTCTTCGACGACCAGGGGGGCAAGCTCTCCGACGAGCTCGAATCGCGCATCGAGGCCGAGCTCGCCCAGCCCGTGCTCACCCGCGCCTCGCGCAGCCTGGGGCGCGCCATCCGCGTCGACCGCTCGCGCATGCATTACCAGGAATTCTGCGCCTCGACGCTGCCCGAGGGGCTCGATCTGGCGGGCTTGAAGATCGTCATCGACTGCGCGAACGGCGCGGCCTACAAGGTTGGCCCCCGGATTCTCGCCGACCTCGGGGCGGAGATTGTGCCCATCGGCTGCTCGCCGAACGGGCGGAACATCAATGACGGTTGCGGCTCGCTGCATCCGGAGCTGCTGCAGCTCACCGTGCCGGGCGTGCGCGCCAACGTGGGCGTGGCCCTCGACGGGGATGGCGACCGGGTCGTGCTGGTCGATCATCTGGGGCGGATCGTTGACGGAGATCAGCTTCTTTACATCATCGCGCGTGCCCGCCAGGAAGCCGGAGTGCTCGTCGGGCCGGTGATCGGCACGGTGATGAGCAACCTTGGCCTCGAGGTGGCGCTGCGCGAATGCGGCATCGAATTCCGCCGCGCTGCCGTAGGGGACCGCTATGTACTGTCGATGCTGCGCGAGAGCGGCGGCACGCTCGGCGGGGAGACCTCCGGACATATTCTCTGTCTCGACAAGACCACCACCGGCGACGGACTGGTGAGCGCCCTGCAGGTGCTCGCGGTCATGCGCGCGAGCGGGCGCACGCTCGCGGAGCTGGCCGCGCCGATGCGCAAGTTCCCGCAGGTGCTGCTCAACGTCCGCGTCGCCGAGCGCTTCGATCCCACCGCCGTGCCCGCCGTGCGCGATGCGGTGCTCCGCGTTGAGCAGCGCCTCGGCAGGGACGCCCGGGTCGTGCTGCGCGCCTCCGGGACCGAGCCGGTGATCCGGGTGATGGTCGAGGGGCGCGAGGAGAGCCAGGCCAAGGCCGCAGCCGCGGAGCTCGCCGCGGCCGTGCAGGGCGCGGCCGCCCGCTGAGGCCGCCCGGAACGACGCGCGTTGCACTGCGGGGGGCGCGCCGCTATCATCGCGCCCCCGTTTGAGGTCGGGAATCGCGCATGCGTCGCCCCATCGTTGCCGGAAACTGGAAGATGCACGGGTCGCGCGCCGACAACGCGCGTCTGATCGAGGAGCTGATCGCCGGGCACCCGGACCGTGCGGCGGCGGAATTGCTGGTGTTCCCCCCATTCGTGTACCTGCAGGAAGTCGGGCGCCTGATCCGCGATACCCCGATCCAGATGGGCGCCCAGAATGTGTGCGCCGAGGCGCAGGGCGCATTCACCGGGGAAGTCTCGGCCGCCATGCTGAAGGATGTGGGCTGCGGCTACGTGCTCGCCGGGCATTCCGAGCGGCGCTGGATCTACCACGAGGACGACCAGCTGGTGGCGCGCAAATTCGCTGCGGCCCAGTCCAAGGCGCTGGTGCCGATCCTGTGCGTCGGGGAGCATCTGTGGGACCGCGAGAACGGCCGCACCGAGGAGGTCGTCGCCCGGCAGCTCGACGTCGTGCTCGAGCTGTGCGGGGTGGAAGCGTTGAAAGCAGGGATCATCGCCTATGAGCCGATGTGGGCCATCGGCACGGGGCGCACCGCGACCCCGGAGCAGGCGCAGGCCGTGCATGCGTTCATTCGCGAGCGGATAGCCGGCCGGGATGCTAAAATAGCTGCGGCGACTCGCGTGCTGTATGGCGGCAGCGTCAAGGCGAGCAATGCCGCCGAGCTGTTCGCACAGCCGGATGTCGACGGCGGCCTGATCGGCGGTGCGTCGCTCAATGCGGAGGAATTTCTGGCGATCCTTGCCGCGTGCGGATCGCGCTAAGCGGTTTTAACTATGCTTCATGATGTTTTAATGGTAGTTCAGCTGCTCGCCGGGATTTGTATTGTCATCCTGGTGCTGCTGCAGCACGGGCAGGGCGCCGATGCGGGCGCCGGCTTTGGCGCCGGCGCGTCCGGCACGGTGTTTGGGGCGCGCGGGGCCTCGACGGCGCTCTCGCGCGCCACGGCGATCTTCGCAGCGATCTTCATGCTCAACAGCATCGCGCTGACTTATCTCAGTACGCGCGCGCCCGAGCATCAGAAGTCGATTCTCGACCTGGCGGGTCAGACGCACGCCTCGAGCAAGGCGCCGGTGGCGACGAGCGCGCCGCAGAACGCTCCCGCACCCGCCAAGCCTTCTGGCTCGGGAGCGCCGCCGCAGAAATGATGACCGGCGCGCCGGCGCGCGCCGCGGCGATGATTGATAAATGTTGCCGACGTGGTGGAATTGGTAGACACACTAGCTTGAGGGGCTAGCGCCGCGAGGCGTGTCGGTTCGAATCCGACCGTCGGCACCAAATTGTTTTCGTGCGCTGCTACAATGTGCAGCTTCGGAGGGGAGGCGCCGTGAGGTGCCTTCCTTTGTCCGCGGCTTTGCTCAGGCGATGGAAGCATGCTGAACAATTACCTGCCGATTCTGATTTTTCTCGCCATTGCGACAGCGGTGGCACTGGTGCTGCTGACGGCCGGCACCATGATCGGCCGCTTCTTCTCGCGCGAGCCGACTGACCGCGACAAGCTTTCCGCGTACGAATGCGGCTTCGAGGCCTTCGAGGACAGCCGCGCGAAGTTCGACGTGCGCTACTACCTCGTCGCGATCCTGTTCATCGTGTTCGACCTCGAGATCGTCTTTCTCTTCCCCTGGGCGGTGGCGCTCGGGTCGATCGGGGTCGCTGGACTGATCGCCATGGTGGTGTTCCTCGGCATCCTCACCGTGGGATTCATCTACGAGTGGAAGAAAGGGGCGCTCGAGTGGGATTGACGCAAGAGCCGGAGGGCTTCGCGCAGCGGGGCTTTCTCACGACCCAGGTCGATAATCTCCTCAACTGGGCGCGCACCGGCTCGCTGTGGCCGATGACCTTCGGCCTTGCCTGCTGTGCGGTCGAGATGATGCACGCGGGCGCCTCCCGCTACGACCTCGACCGCTTCGGCGTGGTCTTCCGCCCAAGTCCGCGCCAGTCCGATGTGATGATCGTCGCCGGCACGCTGGTCAACAAGATGGCCCCGGCGCTGCGCAAGGTGTACGACCAGATGGCAGAGCCCCGCTGGGTCATCTCGATGGGCTCGTGCGCCAACGGCGGCGGTTACTACCATTACTCTTATGCGGTCGTGCGCGGCTGCGACCGGATCGTCCCGGTCGATGTCTACGTGCCGGGCTGCCCGCCGACGGCCGAGGCTCTGGTGTACGGCATCATCCAGCTGCAAAAGAAGATCGCCCGCACCAGCACCATCGCCAGGTAAAGCGCACACCATGGAACCATCCACCGCCCAGCCGGCCGGAACCGGCGCCGCCATCGAGGCGCTCTCGCGCACCATCGAGGAGCGAGTGAGCGGCGTGCGCCGCCTGCCGTCGCTGCCGCAGGATCTCGCCTACGAGGCCGACGCCGCGCAGCTGCTCACCGTGTGCCGGTCGCTGCGCGACACTCCGGCGCTCAGGTTCGAGATGCTGATGGACGTCGCCGGCGTCGATTATCTGCAGTTCGGCCGTGAGGAGTGGGTCACCTCGGGTGCGACCCGCACCGGCTTCAGCCGCGGCCGCATCGCCGCCGCGCCGCCGGACCCCGACATGCCGGGGCGCTTCGCGGTCGTCTACCAGCTGCTCTCGATCAGCCACAACACGCGGCTGCGGCTGCGCGTGACCTGTCCGGAGACGCGCGAACCGATCGTCGATTCGGTCGTCGACGTGTGGGCGAGTGCGAACTGGTTCGAGCGCGAGGCATTCGACCTGTTCGGCATCCTGTTCCGCGGGCACCCGGATCTGCGCCGCATCCTCACCGACTACGGTTTCATCGGTCACCCGTTCCGCAAGGACTTCCCGCTGATCGGCAATGTCGAAACGCGCTACGACCCGCAGAAGAAACGCGTGGTGTACGAGCCGGTGAGCATCGTGCCGCGGGTGCTCGTGCCCAAGGTGATCCGGCACGACAACCGCTACGAGCCGGCGCTGAAGGCTCCGGAGTTGCCCCGCTGATGGCTGAGTCGACCCACGATCTTCCGCTCGCGGAGATCCGCAACTACACGATGAATTTCGGGCCGCAGCACCCGGCTGCGCACGGGGTGTTGCGCCTGGTGCTCGAGATGGACGGCGAGGTGATTCAGAAGGCCGATCCGCACATCGGCCTGCTGCACCGCGCGACCGAGAAGCTCGCCGAGTCGAAGCCCTTCAATCAGTCGATCGGCTACATGGACCGCCTCGATTACGTGTCCATGATGTGCAACGAGCACGCCTACGTGCTCGCCATCGAGAAGCTGCTCGGCATCGCGCCTCCCGAGCGCGCCCAGTACATCCGCGTGATGTTCGATGAGGTCACGCGCATTCTCAATCATCTGATGTGGCTCGGCGCGCATGCGCTCGACATCGGCGCCATGACGGTGTTCCTGCTGTGCTTCAAGGAGCGCGAGGAACTGATGGACGTGTACGAGGCCGTCTCCGGCACCCGCATGCACGCCACCTATTACCGCCCGGGCGGGGTCTATCGCGATCTGCCGGCGAGCATGCCGAAGTACCAGCCCTCGAAGTGGCGCTCGCGCAAGGAAGTCGACCGCCTGAACGAGTCGCGCTCGGGCTCCATGCTCGATTTCATCGACGCGTTCGCCGAGCGCTTCCCGACGGCGATCGCCGACTACGAGACGCTGCTCACCGACAACCGCATCTGGAAGCAGCGCACGGTCAATATCGGCGTGGTGCCGCCGGAGCGCGCGCTGCAGCTGGGGTTCTCGGGCCCCATGCTGCGCGGCTCGGGGGTGGTGTGGGATCTGCGCAAGAAACAGCCCTATGAGGTGTACGAGCGGATGGATTTCGACATTCCCGTCGGCACCAACGGCGACTGCTACGACCGTTATCTGGTGCGCATCGAGGAGCTGCGCCAGTCGACGCGCATCGTTCGTCAGTGCATCGAGTGGCTGCGCAAGAATCCGGGCCCGGTGATGGTCGATGACCGCAAGATGCGCCCGCCGAGCCGCGAGCACATGAAGGGCGAGATGGAATCGCTCATTCACCACTTCAAGTTCTTCACCGAAGGCTATGACGTGCCGGCCGGTGAGACCTACGCCGCGGTGGAGGCGCCGAAGGGCGAGTTCGGCATCTATCTGGTGTCCGATGGCGCCAACAAGCCGTATCGGCTGAAGTGTCGGGCGCCGGGTTTCGCGCACATTTCGGCGCTCGAGGAGATGGTGCGCGGCCACATGCTGGCGGACGTGGTCGCGGTGATCGGCACGCAGGACATCGTGTTTGGGGAAGTCGACCGTTGAGCAACGACAAGCACACGACGCCGGCTGCCGGCGACCCGGGGCTCCTCTCGGAGCAGACCCGCCGCGAGATCGATCATTGGGTCGCGAAGTTCCCGCCGGGGCGTCAGCGCTCGGCGTGCATCGCGGCACTGCGCGCGGCGCAGGAGCAGAATCAGGGCCACCTGACCAAGGCGCTGATGGACGCGGTGGCGGCGCACCTCGCGCTGCCGCCGATCCAGGTGTACGAGGTGGCGAGCTTCTACTCGATGCTCGAGACCCACCCGTGCGGCCGCCATCACGTGAGCATCTGCACGAACATCTCGTGCATGCTGAACGGGGCCGAGGAGCTGGTCGCGCATGCCGAGCGCAAGCTCGGCATCAAGCTCGATGAGAGCACGCCCGACGGGCGGATCTTCCTCAAGGAGGAGCACGAGTGCCTCGCGGCGTGCACCGGCGCCCCGATGTTGATGGTGGATCACGTGTTTCACGAGCATCTCACCCCCGAGAAGCTCGATCAGATCCTCGATGAGTTGAAGTAGTCCCATGCCCGTCAGCCCCGACAAGATGAACCTGGTGGTGTTCGAGCCGCTCAAGCTCGAGCGTCCGTGGACCCTGGAGACGTACCGCAAGATCGGCGGTTACTCGGCGTGGGAGCAGATCCTCACCGAGATGCCCCCGCGCGAGCAGATCATCGAGGCGGTGAAGGCCTCGGGGTTGCGCGGGCGCGGCGGGGCGGGGTTCCCGACCGGCACCAAGTGGAGCTTCATGCCGCGCAACTCGCCGGTGCAGAAGTACATGGTGTGCAATTCGGACGAGAGCGAACCCGGCACCTGCCACGACCGCGACATCCTGCGCTACAACCCGCACGCGGTGATCGAGGGGATGGCGATCTCGGGCTACGCCACCAACTCCACCGTGGGCTACAACTACATCCGCGGCGAGTTCCTCGGCGAGCCGGTGCCGCGCTTCGAGCAGGCGCTGAGGGAGGCCTACGAGGCGGGGCTGCTCGGCAGGAACATCCGCGGCAGCGGCGTCGACTTCGATCTCCATACCTTCGTCGGCGCGGGCGCGTACATCTGCGGCGAGGAGACGGGGCTGCTCGAGTCGCTCGAGGGCAAGCCGGGCAAGCCGCGCTTCAAGCCGCCGTTCCCGGCCAACTTCGGCCTGTACGGCAAGCCGACCACGATCAACAACACGCAGAGCTACGCCTCGGTGCCGACCATTCTGCGCAAGGGCCCGAAGTGGTTCGCCGATCTGGGGCCGGTCAACTCCGGCGGCACGGTCATCTTCTCCGTGTCCGGGCACGTCGCGCGGCCGGGCAACTTCGAGCTGCCCCTCGGCGTTGCCTTCGCGGACCTGCTCGAGCTCGCCGGCGGCGTGCGCGGCGGCCGCAAGCTGAAGGCGGTCATTCCGGGCGGCTCCTCGGTGCCGGTGGTGCCGGGCGAGGTGATGCTCAAGACCAACATGGACTACGACTCGCTGCGCGCGACGGGCTCGGCGATCGGCTCGGCTGCGGTCATCGTCATGGACGAGACCACCTGCATGGTGCGCGTGCTCGAGCGCATCTCGCGCTTCTACATGGCGGAGTCCTGCGGCCAGTGCACGCCGTGTCGCGAGGGCACGGGCTGGATGAACCGGATCATCAAGCGCATCCTCGCCGGCCAGGCGCGGCGCGAGGAGCTCAACCTGCTCGTCGATGTGGCCAACCACATCGAAGGGCACACCATCTGCGCGCTCGGCGATGCGGCGGCCTGGCCCGTGCAGAGCTTCCTTAAGCATTTCCGCCACGAGTTCGAGTACATGGTCGATCACGGCGGGCGCAGCATCGTCGCGGATCAGCTCGGGGAACGGGCGGCATAACATGGCTGAAGAATTCGTCAACATCGAGATCAACGGCAAGCCCGTCAAGGCCCGCAAGGGCGAGATGATCATCCGCGTCACGGATGCCACGGGCGATTACGTGCCGCGCTTCTGCTATCACGAGAAGCTCGCCGTGGCGGCCAACTGCCGCATGTGCCTGGTGGAGGTCGAGAAGGCGCCGAAGCCGCTGCCGGCGTGCGCGACCCCCGTCATGGAAGGCATGAAGGTCTTCACGCGCTCGCCGAAGGCGATCGCCGCGCAGCGCGCGGTGATGGAGTTTCTGCTCATCAATCACCCGCTCGACTGCCCGATCTGCGATCAGGGCGGGGAGTGCGAGCTGCAGGATCTGTCGCTCGGCTTCGGCCGCGATTACTCGCGCTTCTCCGAGCGCAAGCGCTCGGTGCCGGATGAGAACCTCGGGCCGCTGATCGCCACCGACATGACGCGCTGCATCCATTGCACGCGCTGCATCCGCTTCACCGAGGAGATCGCCGGCATCCAGGAGCTCGGCATGATCGGCCGCGGCGAGCAGATGAAGGTGCGCCGCTACATCGAGACCACCGTCAATCACGAGCTCTCGGGCAACGTGATCGACCTGTGCCCGGTCGGGGCGCTGGTCTCCAAGCCCTACCGCTTCACGGCGCGCGCCTGGGAAATGACCGCCGTGCCGATGATCTCGCCCCACGACGGCGTCGGCAGCAACCTCTACGGCCACGTGCTGCGCGGGCGGCTGATGCGCGTGGTGCCGCGGCAGAACGAGGCGATCAACGAGATTTGGCTCTCCGATCGCGACCGCTTCAGTTACGAGGGCGTCTACAGCCCCGAGCGGCTCGAGCGCCCGATGGTGCGCGAGAACGGCGCGTGGCTCGCGACGGATTGGCAGAGCGCGCTCGCCAAGGCCGCCGAGGGACTGCGCGCTCACGCGGACTCGCTCGGGGTGCTCGCGGGCCCCTCGAGCACCCTGGAGGAGCTCTACCTTGCCGGGCGCATCGCGCGCGGGCTCGGCAGCGCGAACATCGACAGCCGCCTGCGCCAGTCCGATGTGCGCGATCAGGCGAACGATCCGCTCTTCCCGGGCCTCGGGATGCGCATCGCCGATATCGACACCCTGGATGGGCTGCTCGTCGTCGGCTCGAATCTGCGCCGCGAGGTGCCGATCCTGGCGCACCGGGTGCGCAAGGCGGCGCTGCGCGGCGCGCAGGTGGCGTTCGTCAATCCGGCGGCCTTGCGCTATTACTTCCCGCTCGCAGCCTCCCTCGAGTCCTCGAGCGCGGCGCTGGTGAACGACCTCGCGGCCGTGCTGGGTGCGGCGCTCGAGACGGCGGGCAAGCCCGCTCCGGCGCACCTGGCGCAGGCGGTAGGCGCCGCCGCCATCGGCGAGACGCACCGCGCAGCGGCTGCGGCGCTCGCACGCGGGGAGAAGCGGGCGGTATGGCTCGGCGCGCTGGCGCTGAGGCATCCGCGCTTCGCGGACTTGCGCGCGCTTGCAGCCGCGATCGCACAGACGTCGGGCGCTTCGCTCGGCGTGCTCGCCGAGGGCGCCAATGCCGCCGGCGCGTACCTCGCCGGTGCGGTGCCGCACCGCACACCCGGCGGCAAGCCCGCCGACAAAGTCGGGCTCAGCGCCGCGCAGATGCTCGGGCAGCCCTTGTCGGGTTATCTGCTCCTCGGTACCGAGCCGTGGCTCGATGTGCCGGACAGCGCTGCCGAGCGCACTCTGGGGCAGGCGCCGTTCGTGGTGGCGGTGACGCCGTTCGCGAGCGAGACGCTGCGCCGCCTCGCGCAGGTGCTGCTGCCGGCCGGCACGTTCGCCGAGACCTCCGGCACCTATGTGAACCTCGAGGGACTCTGGCAGAGCCAGACGGGCGCGGCGCAGCCGGTGGGCGAGGCGCGGCCGGGCTGGAAGATTCTGCGCGTGCTCGGCACGCTGCTCGATCTGGGCAAGTTCGACTACCTCTCCAGCGAGCAGCTCCGTGAGGAGCTCGCAGGCCTGTGCGGCGCCAGCACCGCCTACGCGGCCCCGGCCTACAGCGCCGCCCACACGGTCGCCCCTGGCGCCGAGACGGTGCGGGTGGTGGATCTGCCGATGTACCAGATCGATCCGCTCGTGCGCCGCGCCGCCTCGCTGCAAGAGACGCTCGAGGGCCGCAGTTCTGCGGTGACCTACTGACGATGCATACGACAATCCATCACCTGCTCGCGCTCTGGGCCACGATCCCGGAGATCGTCCGCACCCTCGTGTGGATCCTGATCATCACCATCGGGGTCATCCTGTGCGTGGCCTTCCTCACGCTCTGGGAGCGCAAGGTCATCGGCTGGATGCAGCTGCGCCGCGGTCCGAACCGTGTGCGCATCTTCGGACTGCTGCCCGGGCTCGGACAGCCGTTCGCGGACGTGTTCAAGCTGCTCACCAAGGAAGTGGTGGTGCCGAGCGGCTCGAGCAAGTTCCTCTTCCGCATCGCGCCTGCGCTCGCGCTCGTGCCGGCGCTCGCCGCCTGGGCGGTGATTCCGCTGTCGCCCGAGCTCGTGGTGTCCAAGGCCAACGCGGGGCTGCTGTACCTGCTGGCACTGTCCTCGATGGGCGTCTACGGCATCATCCTCGCGGGCTGGTCGGCCAACTCCAAGTACGCGATGCTCGGGGCCATGCGCTCGGCGGCGCAGATGCTGGCCTACGAGATCGCGATGGGCTTCGCGCTCGTCGGGGTGCTGATGGCCGCCGGCAGCATGAACCTCGGGCAGATCGTGCAGCACCAGCAGGGCGGGTTCCTCGCCTGGAACTGGTTCTGGCTGTTCCCGATGTTTGTGGTGTACTTCATCGCCGGCGTCGCCGAGACCAACCGTGCGCCGTTCGATGTCGCCGAGGGGGAGTCGGAGATCGTCGCGGGCTTCCACGTGGAGTACTCGGGCATCGCCTTCGCGCTGTTCTTCCTCGCCGAATACGCCAACATGATCCTCATCTCGGCGCTGACCGCGGTGTTTTTCTTCGGCGGCTGGCTCTCCCCGGTCGCAGGCTACCCGCTGATCGGTCACACCTTCCTCGCAGACCCGAGCTTCTTCTGGCTGGGCCTGAAGGTGTTCTGCGCGCTGTTCCTGTTCCTCTGGTTCCGCGCGACGTTCCCGCGCTACCGTTACGATCAGATCATGCGGCTCGGCTGGAAGGCGCTGATTCCCGTGACGCTGGTGTGGATTGGCGTGGAGATGGTGATGGCGGCAATCCACATCGGACCGTGGGCCAGGCCCTGGTTCCACTGACGGAGGAGGCAATGGCCAATCCGCTGAAGACTTTCCTGCTGCCGGACCTCCTGAAGGGGATGTCGGTCACGGTTCGCACCTTCTTCACCAGCAAGTACACGCTGAACTATCCCGAGGAGAAGGCTCCGCAGTCACCGCGCTTTCGCGGCCTGCACGCGCTGCGCCGCTACGCGAACGGCGAGGAGCGCTGCATCGCCTGCAAGCTGTGCGAGACGGTCTGCCCGGCGACGTGCATCACGATCGACTCGGACGTGTCCGATGATGGCACCCGGCGCACGAGCCGCTACGACATCGATCTGTTCAAGTGCATCTACTGCGGCTTCTGCGAGGAGGCCTGTCCGGTCGATGCCATCGTGCTGACGCGCATTCACGAGTACCACATGGAGAACCGTGGCGAGAACATCATGAGCAAGGACAAGCTGCTCGCCGTGGGTGAGCGTTACGAGACCCTGATCGCCGCCGACAAGGCGGCCGATGCACCCTACCGGTGAGACCGAGGCCGTGCTAGTTCAAATTCTTTTCTACCTCTTCGCCACACTGCTCGTGGCCGGCGCCCTCGGGGTGATCACCGCGCGCAACCCGGTCTACTCGGTGCTGTTCCTGGTGTTCTCCTTCATCAACTCAGCGGCCATCTGGCTGCTGGTCGAGGCGGAGTTCCTCGCCATCGTGCTGGTGCTGGTGTACGTCGGCGCGGTGATGGTTCTGTTTCTGTTCGTGGTGATGATGCTCGACATCAACCTGGCCGAGATCAGGCAGGGATTCACCCGCTTCGCCTGGCTCGGCTGGATCACCGCTGCGGCGGTGATCGTCGAGATCGTCGGGGTGATCTGGGGGCACGGGCTCGGCGGGGTCGACGTCGGCCGCGGCTTCGTCAGCGAGCCGGCCAACTACAGCAACACCCTGGAGCTCGGCCGGGTCCTCTATACGCGTTATGCGTATCCGTTCGAGCTCGCCGGGGTGCTGCTGGTGGTGGCGATCGTGGCGGCCATCGCGCTCACGCTGCGCCACCGCCCGGGGATGAAGGCGCAGGACGTGTCGCGCCAGGTCGCGGTGCGCGCCAAGGATCGGCTGCGCGTGGTGAAGGTCTCCGCGGAGAAGCGCTCATGATCACGCTCGCTGACCTCCTGACCCTCTCGGGGATCCTCTTCGCGCTCGCGGTCGCGGGCATATTCCTCAACCGCAAGAACGTCATTCTGCTGCTGATGTGCGTGGAGTTGCTGCTGCTCGCGGCGAACTTCAACTTCATCGCTTTCTCGCGCATGCTCGGCGACCTCACCGGCCAGGTGTTCGTGTTCTTCGTGCTCACCGTGGCTGCGGCCGAGTCGGCCATCGGACTGGCGATCCTCGTGGTGCTGTTCCGTGAGCGGCGCAGCATCAATGTCGAAGATCTGAACACTCTCAAGGGCTGAGGCCGCATGAATCCGCATCTGCTGATCGCCATACCCCTAGCGCCGCTCATTGCCGCCGTGATCGCGGGCCTGGCCGGCCACCGCATCGGCCGCGCCGCGACGCATACCCTCACCATCGCGGGCGTCGCGATCGCCTGCGGCCTGTCGCTGTACGTGCTGAAGCAGATGTACTGGGACGGTGTCGGGACCTTCAATGGACCGGTCTACACCTGGCTGGTGAGCGACGGGGTGCACATCCAGGTCGGCTTCCTCATCGACCGGCTGAGCGTGCTGATGATGTCGGTGGTGACGTTCGTGTCGCTGTGCGTGCACGTGTACACCATCGGCTACATGAGCGACGATCCCGGCTACACGCGCTTCTTCAGCTACATCTCGCTGTTCACCTTCGCGATGCTCATGCTCGTCATGGCGAACAATTTCATGCAGCTGTTCTTCGGCTGGGAGGCCGTTGGCATGGTGTCCTACCTGCTGATCGGCTTCTGGTACACCCGCCCGAGCGCGATCTTCGCCAACCTCAAGGCCTTCATCGTCAACCGTGTGGGCGATTTCGGCTTCATCCTCGGCATCGCGGCGCTGTTCTCGTACACGCACTCCCTGTCCTACACCACGGCGTTCGCCGCCGCGCCGCACATTGCGCAGCAGACGCTGCCGGTGTTCGGCGGGGTCAACGCGCTGACCCTCGCCTGCGTGTGCCTGTTCATCGGCGCCATGGGCAAGAGCGCCCAGGTGCCGCTGCACGTGTGGCTGCCGGACTCGATGGAGGGCCCGACGCCGATCTCCGCGCTGATCCACGCGGCGACCATGGTCACCGCCGGCATCTTCATGGTGGCGCGCATGTCGCCGCTGTTCGAGTATTCGAATGCCGCACTGTCGTTCGTGCTCGTGATCGGGGCGACGACCGCGTTCTTCATGGGCATCCTCGGTGTCGTCAACAACGACATCAAGCGCGTGATCGCCTACTCGACGCTCTCGCAGCTCGGCTACATGACCGCAGCGCTCGGCGCCTCCGCCTACAGCGCCGCGATCTTCCATCTCATGACGCACGCGTTCTTTAAGGCGCTGCTGTTCCTTGCGGCAGGCTCCGTGATCATCGGCATGCACCACGAGCAGGACATGCGCAAGATGGGCGGACTCGGAAAGTACATGCCCATCACGGCGCTCACCTGCTGGATCGGTGGGCTCGCGCTCGTGGCGACGCCGTTCTTCTCCGGGTTTTACTCCAAGGACGCCATCATCGAGGCGGTCGGCCTCAGCCACCGCTGGGGCTCGACCTACGCGTACTGGTGCGTGCTGTTCGGCTCATTCATCACCTCGCTCTACACGTTCCGGCTGTTGTTCATGACCTTCCACGGCGAGGAGCGCTTCCGGCACGCCGCGGCCGACCGCAGCCACGCAGGGCACGAGGAGCACGCGGTTCACGTGCCGCACGAGAGCCCGCTGGTGGTGACGCTGCCGCTGATTGCGCTCGCGATCCCCTCGCTGATCATCGGCTATCTCACCGTGGGCAAGGTGCTCTACGGCAACTACTTCGGCAGCGCCATCATGGTGCGCCCGCAGAACGATGTGCTCGCGCACCTGGCGGCCGATTACCACGGGCCGTTGCGGCTCGCGCTGCAGGGCTTCGCCGGCTGGCCGTTCCTGTTTGCGCTGGCCGGCTTCGGCACCGCGTGGCTGTTTTTCCTCAAGCGGCCCGCTCTGGCCGATGCGGCCGCCGTGAAGTTCGCGTGGCTGAAGCGCATTCTCGATCAGAAGTTCTACTTCGACTGGTTCAACGAGCAGGTCATCGCGCGGCTCGGCCGGGGTATCGGCACCGGTCTGTGGAAGGCGGGCGACCAGGGGGTGATCGACGGGGCACTGGTCAACGGCACCGCCGCCTCGGTCGGCTGGTTCGGCGGTGTGGTGCGGCGGGTGCAGAGCGGATATCTGTACTCCTATGCCTTTTGGATCGTCATCGGCCTGGCAGCGCTGCTCGGCTGGTTCCTGGTCCACGCCTAAGGCCAGGCAGAGCATTTCGGAGCAAGCACAAGAATGCATGACCACCTGCTGTCCCTGCTGATCTGGCTGCCCATTGCCGCCGGCGTCGTGGTGCTGCTGCTCGGAGAGCGCAACATCGCCGCCGGGCGCTGGCTGTCGCTCGCCGCCTCGTTCGTGGCGCTGGCACTGTGCGTGCCGCTGTGGCGCGACTTCAATACGCACACTGCGGCGTACCAGTTCGTGCAGAAGGCAGCGTGGATTCCGCGCTTCCATGCGTACTATGCGCTCGGCGTCGATGGCATCTCGATGCCGCTCGTGGTCCTGACCGCGCTGATGACCGTTCCGGTGCTGATCGCCGGCTGGCAGGTGATCAGCAAGCGCCCGGCGCAGTACTACGCGGCGTTCCTCATCATGGAAGGGCTGATGATCGGGGTGTTCTCGGCCACCGATGCGCTGCTTTTCTACTTCTTCTGGGAAGCGATGCTGATCCCGATGTTTCTCATCATCGGCATCTGGGGCGGACCGCGGCGCGTGTACGCCACCATCAAGTTCTTCCTGTACACCTTTCTCGGCTCCGTATTCATGCTGGCGGCGCTGATCTACATGTACGTAAAGGCCGGCAGCTACTCCATCTCAGCCTTCCAGGCGCTGCCGCTGACCCTCACCGAGCAGCGCTGGATCTTCGCCGCGTTTCTGCTCGCCTTCGCGGTGAAGGTGCCGATGTGGCCGGTGCACACGTGGCTGCCGGATGCGCACGTCGAGGCGCCGACCGGCGGCTCGGTGATCCTGGCGGCCATCATGCTGAAGATGGGCGGCTACGGCTTTCTGCGCTTCAGTCTGCCGATCGTCCCGGATGCCTGCCGCGAGCTCGATCTGCTGGTGATCACGCTCTCGTTGATCGCGGTGATCTACATCGGCTTCGTCGCGATCGTGCAGCAGGACATGAAGAAGCTGATCGCCTATTCCTCCATCGCGCACATGGGTTTCGTCACTCTGGGGGCGTTCCTGGTGTACGCCATCGTCAAGGCCACCGCGAGCACGCAGGGCGCCGGGATGGGCATGGACGGGGCGATGGTGCAGATGATTTCCCACGGACTGATCTCCGGGGCGCTGTTCCTGTGCGTCGGGGTGCTCTATGACCGCATGCACACCCGGCAGATCGCCGATTACGGCGGCGTGATCAACACCATGCCGGTGTTCGCCGGGTTCATGGTCCTGTTCGCGCTCGCCAACACCGGACTGCCTGGCACCTCCGGGTTCGTCGGGGAGTTCCTCGTGATTCTCGCGAGCTTCAAGGCGAGCTTCTGGTATGCGGCGCTCGCGGCCCTGACCCTGATCCTCGGGGCCAGTTACACGCTGTGGCTGGTCAAGCGCGTGGTGTTCGGCCCGGTGGCCAATGATCACGTGGCGAAGCTGAACGATATCAACGGCCGGGAATTCCTGATCTTGGGCGCGCTTGCGCTCGCGGTGCTGCTGCTCGGCGTGTGGCCGGAGCCGCTGCTGAAGATCATGGAGCCCTCGATCCAGCACCTGGTCACCCAGGCCGCTGCCACCAAGATTCCGGTGTAGAGGCGATGCCCGAGTCCATGATGAACCTGCATTCCATTGCCGCCGCGATCCCGGAGATCTATCTCACCGCGGCGATCTGCCTCGTGCTGCTGTTCGAGGCGTTCGTCGGCGCGCGCCGGCCCGGCGCGACCGGCACACTGACGCTGCTGGTGCTCGTGATCGGCGCGGCGCTTACCGTCGTCTTCGCCGACGTGACGCACCGGGTGGTGCTGTTCGACGGCTCGTATGTCGCCGACCCGCTCGCCTTCGTGCTGAAGCTCGCCAGCTTCCTCTCGGTGGCAGTCGCGCTGCTGTACTCGCGCAGTTATCTGCAGGGCCGTGACATCCTCAAGGGCGAGTATTACGTGCTTGCGCTCTCGGCGCTGCTCGGCATTTTCGTGCTGATCTCGGCCAACAGCCTGCTGACGGTATACCTCGGCGTGGAGCTGCTCGCCCTCTCGGTGTACGCGATGGTGGCGTTCGACCGCGAGTCGGGCGTTGCGGCCGAGGCGGCCATGAAGTACTTCGTGCTCGGCGCGATCGCCTCGGGAATGCTCCTCTACGGCATGTCCATCATCTACGGCCTGACCGGCACGCTCAATCTCGACGGCATCGCCGTGGCGCTCAACGCGCCGAACAATCTCGGCGTGATCCTCGGGCTGACGTTCATCGTCGTGGCGGTCTCCTTCAAATTCGGCGCCGTCCCGTTCCACATGTGGCTGCCGGACGCGTATGAAGGCGCGCCGACCTGCGTGACGCTGTTCATCGGCACGGCGCCCAAGATCGCCTATTTCGCCCTGGCGCTGCGGCTGCTCACGCACGGACTTGGCGGTGCGACCGTGGACTGGACGCGCATGCTGACACCGATCGCGGTGCTGACGCTGGTGGTCGGAAACCTCGTCGCCATCGTGCAGAGCAACATCAAGCGCATGCTGGCCTATTCGACCATCTCCCACGTCGGCTTCATCCTGCTCGGTTTCATCGCCGGGACGGCGAGCGGCTACTCCGCGGCGCTTTATTACACCCTGGTGTACGTGCTGATGACGCTCGGCACCTTCGGCGTGGTGGTGCTCGCCAGCCGCAAGGGCTTCGAGGCCGAGCGGCTCGAGGACTACAAGGGCCTGTACCGGCGCGATCCGCTGCTCGCGCTCGCGATGGCCATGCTGATGTTCTCCACGGCCGGCGTGCCGCCGTTCGTCGGGTTCTGGGCCAAGCTGAGGATCATCCAGGCGCTGTGGGAGACGAGTCACCCCTGGCTGGTGATCATCGCGGTGACGATGTCGGTGGTCGGAGCGTTCTACTACCTGCGGGTCATCAAGCTGATGTACTTCGATGAGGCGAGCGAGTCTGCTCCCGAGACCGCGCGCTCCTTCGGCGTGCGTTTCGCGCTGGGCCTCAATGCAGCGGCGGTTCTCGTGCTGGGTGTCCTGCCCGCGCCGCTGCTCGATCTGTGCTCTCGCGTCATCCACTGACGGCGCGCGCGGTCGCCGCTCGGGACGCTAGGAGGCCTTCGGCGTCGGCTTCTTGCGGCGCATGATCAGACGCGCTGCGAGCAGCAGCACCACGATGTTGAGCACCCACCACGCTGCGTAGCCGTGCTTCTCGAGCGCGGCCAGCCGGTCCGGCGGCTTCGGCAGCGTGACGGTGCCGCTCAGGAGCTCGTGAATCCCGTCGTGCGCGACGATCACCTGCAGCGCGTGCGGGCCGCCCTTCAGGCCGCGCGTGGACAGCACATAGGTGGCGCCGTGGGCGGCGATGGGCACCGGGTGGCCGCCGATCTCGGCGGTGACGTTGCCGGCGCCCTCGATCGGCGCGTGGTTGGCGGTGCGCGCAATGTACAGCACGATGTCGCGCTCGTGGACGCTTGCATCGACCACCAGCATCGCGGAGCTGGCAATCTGCACGTCGGCAGTGGCGTTGCCCGCAAGCGTGGGCGCAACGGGCGCGAGCAGCAGGGCGAGCAGGAGGGCGGTGGGTGAGAGGCGCGGCATTCGGGTCAGTCCTCCAGCTGCAGAAAGCGCTCGAGCGTCTCGAGGCCCGTGAGAAAGCCGGCCAGCTGCTCCGGCGAGAGGCACTCGAGCAGGCTCGACTCGCGCGCAAGCGCGAGCGGCAGCAGCTCGGTGTACATGCGCCGGCCGGACTTGCTCAGGCGAACCTGCCGTTCCCGGCGGTCCTGTGCGCTCGAGACACGCTCGATGAGCTGGCGGACCTCGAGCTCGGCGATGGCCCGGCTGACGCGGGTCTTGTGCATGCGGGTGCTGGCGGCGATGTACTGGGCCGTGCAGTCCTGCTTCGAGCCGACCGTGGCCATGACGCGCCATTGCGGAATGTCCAGCCCGAAACGCTCCTGATAGACGATGGCCAGGTACTGGCTGGTGCCGGCCGCCAGGCGGTTCAGGCGGAACGGCACGAAGGCGGCAAGCTCGAGCGTCCGCTCGAGCGTCGGGCGGGCGGTCACCGGCGCATCTCCGATAAGGTTGCGAGCGCAACCATTTGTGTCATCATAGCCTAAAGCATACCGGGAGTCCGCCATGCGCTCCGCCTCCGCACTCGCCGGCGAGACCACTCGCCCTCTCGAGTACCTCACCGGCTTCGCCAACCACTTCGCGACCGAGGCGCTGCCCGGCGCCTTGCCCCAGGGCCGCAACTCCCCGCAGCGCTGTGCCTACGGCCTGTACGCCGAACAGCTCTCCGGCACGGCCTTCACCGCGCCGCGGCACGCCAACCGGCGCAGCTGGCTCTACCGCATCCGTCCGGCGGCGGTGCAGGGGGAGTTCCGCCCGCTCGCGCACCCGGGGCTGCTCGGGCGCTTCGGCGAGCTGCCGGCCCCCCCGGACCCGCTGCGCTGGAGCGCGCTGCCCGTGCCGGCCGAGCCGGCCGACTTCATCGACGGGCTGCTCAGCGCCGGCGGCACCGGCTCGAGCGATGCGCACAGCGGCTGCGCGATCCACTGGTACCGGGCCAACCGCTCGATGCAGGAGCGGTTCTTCTACGACGCCGATGGCGAGCTGCTCATCGTGCCGCAGCAAGGCCGCCTGCGCCTGGCGAGCGAGCTCGGGGTGCTCGAGGTCGAGCCGCAGGAAATCGTGGTGGTGCCGCGCGGGGTGCGCTTTCGCGTGGAGCTGCCCGACGGCACGGCGCGCGGCTACATCTGCGAGAACTTCGGCGCGCCGCTGAAGCTGCCCGACCTCGGGCCAATCGGCTCGAACGGCCTCGCCAATCCACGCGATTTCCTCACTCCCGTCGCCTGGTACGAGGAGCGCGAGGGCCCGATGGAGCTGGTGGCGAAGTTCGGCGGCGCGCTCTGGAGCGGTGCGCTCGATCACTCCCCGCTCGATGTGGTGGCCTGGCACGGCAATCACGCCCCGTACAAGTACGATCTGCGCCGATTCAACGCCATCGGCTCGGTGAGCTACGATCATCCGGACCCCTCGATCTTCCTCGTGCTGCACTCGGTGAGCGACACTCCGGGGGTGGATGCCATCGACTTCGTGATCTTTCCGCCGCGCTGGCTGGTGATGCAGGACACGTTCCGTCCGCCCTGGTTCCACCGCAACATCGCCAGCGAGTTCATGGGACTCATCCATGGGCTCTACGACGCCAAGGCGAGCGACTTCGAGCCGGGCGGCTCATCGCTGCACAACTGCATGACCGGCCACGGCCCGGACGCCGAGACCTTCGAGCGCGCGAGCCGTGCCGACACCGACACCCCGCAGCGCATCAGCGATACCATGGCGTTCATGTTCGAGACCCGAACGCTGATCCGGCCGGCGCCGCAGGCGCTCGCGCTGCCGCAGCGCCAGCGCGACTACGCGCGCTGCTGGCAGGGGCTTGCCAAGCGCTTCAATGCAAGCGCGCGCGAGCCGCGCTGATCGGCCCTGGCCCTCAGATGCGCAGCATCGATGCAACTCATGATCCCCGGCTCACCAGCTGGGTGGACTCGGCGAATCGCCCGGGCAGCGATTTTCCCATTCAGAATCTGCCCTTCGCCGTGTTCCGCCGCGCCGGCAGCGCTGAGCCGCTGCGCTGCGGCGTTGCGATCGGCGATGCGATTGTCGATCTGACCGCGCTCGGCGCGGCCGCCCCGGGGGCGGGCCCTGCGGCCGAGGCGCTTGCCGCGTGCGCCGCGCCGGCGCTGAATGCGCTGATGGCGCTCGGCCCCGAGGCCGCCATCGCGTTGCGCCGCGCGCTCTCGGGCCTGCTGCGCGCCGGCTCGGCGCATGCCGGTGCGCTCGGCGTGGCGCTCGTGCCCCAGAGGCAAGCGGAGTTTGCCGTGCCGGCGCGCATCGGCGATTACACCGACTTCTACACCTCGATCCACCATGCTACGGCGGTGGGCCGGCTGTTCCGTCCCGACCAGCCGCTGCTGCCGAACTACAAGTGGGTGCCCATCGCCTATCACGGCCGCGCCTCTTCGATCCGGGTGAGCGGACAGCGCGTGCGCCGGCCGCACGGGCAGCTGATGCCGCGCGGCGCCGAGCGGCCGCATGTCGCGCCGAGTGAGCGGTTGGATTACGAGCTCGAGCTCGGCGTGCTCATCGGGCGCGGCAATGCCCTGGGGGAGGCCGTGCCGATCGAGCGCGCCGAGGAGCATGTGTTCGGCCTGTGCCTGCTCAACGACTGGTCGGCGCGCGACGTGCAGGCCTGGGAATACCAGCCGCTCGGGCCGTTTCTCGCCAAGAATTTCGCCACCACCGTCTCGCCCTGGGTGGTGACGCTCGAGGCGCTCGCGCCGTTTCGCGCGCCGTGGCGGCGCGCGGCCGGGGACCCTCAGCCGCTCGCGTATCTCGACTGCGCCGCGCTGCGCGAGGCGGGCGCCATCGAGATCGCGCTCGAGGTGGCGATCGAGACGCGGGCGATGCGCGAGCGCGCGCTGGCGCCGGCGCGGCTCTCGCAATCGGACTTCCGCGACAGCTACTGGTCGATCGCGCAGATGGTGGCGCACCACACGCTCAACGGCTGCAATCTCGAGCCGGGCGATCTGCTCGGCACGGGCACGCAGTCCGGGCCCGAGCCCGGTGCGGCCGGCTCGCTGCTGGAGCTGACCGCCGGCGGCACCCGGTCGCTGACACTGCCGGGCGCCGAGCAGCGCAGGTTTCTGGCTGACGGCGATCGGGTCATCCTCAGGGGGTGGTGCGAGCGGCCGGGGTTTGTGCGCATCGGCTTCGGCGAGGCGGTCGGGACTGTGGTGCCGGCGGCCTGAGCGTCCGCGCTCGAGTCGCGCTCGAGTGTTGCGATTGCACGGCGCCGCCGGGGCGCATGGCGGCGCGGGGTTTTCCGGATATACTGCGCCCGATCCCCCGCCGCTCGCCGCGGGGGCGCGGCGGGACACAAAACAACACGGCGACCGAAGCACCATGGCCAACACCCTCATCCACGAGTCGCGCCGTCTCCTGCTGCCGTTCGACACCGTCGTCGACGCGATCATCGAGCTCGAGATCAAGCACGGTCGCTGGCCGGCCAACGCGGCGCTCGTGGAAGTGGCGATGCACGCTGGCAAGGAGGACGGCGCGCGCAGCGTCGTGCTCTCGATTCGTCCGCCACGCCAGGAGGGCATCGTCAAGCGCACCTACACGCTGCCGCTGATTGCCGCGGCGATCGTCAATTACTGCCTGATCACGCGCGTGCCGATGCCGCGCAGTTCGACCAAGACCATCGAGATTCTCCCCGAGGGCATCGCGCTGCACCTGGAGAACACCCTGATGCTGCAGCGGCGGCACGACGAGGCGCCGCCGGTGACGCTCGTCGCGGATTCGCCGGGCGAACCGTCCTCGCAACGCGCTGCGGCCGAGGAACCGAGCGCCCAATCCGGGTCCACGGCCGAGCCCGAAACAGTAGCTGGAGCTGGACTGTTGGATGAGCCTGAGGCCGCGAGCACCTCCGAAACGGCGCCGGATGCGCCTCAGGCGTAGGCCGTCGCGGTGCTCACCAGCGTCCGTCGGCGGAGCATCGGCCGCGCGGACGGGCTTGCCGGGGGGTTTGAACGGAGCGCGGCCCCAGTGGTCTAATGATATGCATCGCAGTCTCCCGGCCTGCGGGCCGGGGACTGACGGGCCCGCAGGAGTATCACGATGTTTAGTCAAAGCCTGGCCGGGATGCGTCGCCTCATTGGTCCGTCCCGATCTCAACGGCCCCAGGGGCAGGCCTCTGGCCGTGATGTCTCGTGGCGCGCCGCAGTACGTGTCTCGGCCGCCCTGACGGCCGCAATGGCAGTGGCGATGTGGCTCCTCCCCGGCTCAGCCTTTGCCGATCCTCCGCACGGGCACGGCTTCAGCGGGCATTTCGCGGCCGGCCGCGGGCCGCGCGGGGGTCATTTTGGCGGACCGCGCTGGCATGCGGGCGGCGCCGGCTGGCATGGCGGCGGAGCGCCGCGCGGCGGCCATTGGGCTGGCCGCGCTGGGCCGGCATGGCACGCGGGGCCCGCTGCGCGCGGCGATTGGCACGGGCACGGAGGCTGGCACGGCGGCGGCTGGCACGGCGGCGGCTGGCGGGGCGCAGATCGGGGCGGCTGGCACGCACATTGGCCGGGCGGCTGGGACGGTCAACGCTGGCACGCCGGTTGGAACGGCGGCGAATGGGATCATGAACGCTGGCGCGGCGCGCTGTGGGTCGGAGGCTACTGGAACGGACTGTATTGGCCGCCGGTCAATTACGGCTGGAACTATCCCTGGTTCATGGCGACCGTTCCGTTGGGGGCCATGACTCTCACCTTCGGCGGTGTGCCCTACTATTACGTCAATCAGGTCTATTACGTCTGGAATCCCTACTACGACGGCTACGTGCTCGCCGATCCGCCTCCGGTGGCGGATGCCTCCGGTGTGCCCGCCGCGGGCCCGCCACCGCCGCAGCCGCCCGCGGGGGGCGCGAACGGGGTGCTCGCTCTGCGGGTCACGCCGCTGAAGGGCCAGAGCTCGCAGCAGACGGCTAGCGACCGCTACGCGTGCAACCGCTGGGCGGTCTCCCAGAGCGGCTTCAATCCCGTGAGCGCTCAGCAGGACGCGCAGGCCTCGCCGCAGATGCGCAGCGATTACCGCCGCGCGTTCACGGCCTGTCTGCAGGCGCGTGGCTACAGCGTGCAATAGCGCCGCCGCGCAGCCCTGTTCTACGCCCGGGACATGGGCGAGAATGTGGCGATGCTCCCGGCTGAAACGTTTCCCGCCACGGCACCCGGTGTCCGTCCCGAGGTTGGCGCTGGCCCGACCATCCTCATCTGCCGTCCCAACACGCGCCTCGGCAACACGGTGTTGCTGACGCCACTCGTCGAGGAACTGCAAAACACGCTGCCGGAGGCGAGGATCGAGATCCTCTCGGCCTGTCCGGCCGCCCCCGAGGTATTCCAGGAGTTTGCCGCCGTGCGCCGCGTGCACGCTCTGCCGTTGCGGGGGGTGCGTCATCCGCTGCGCTACCTGCTCACCCTGCTGCGGGTGCGGCACATGCGCTACGACGTCATCATCGATCCGTGCCCCAACTCATGGACTGCGCGCTTCCTGACGCGCTGGCTCGCCGGGCGCCTGAAGATCGGTTTCGCGATTGCGCGCAAGCGCCAGGGGGTCGATGTCAGCATTCCGTTCCAGGGCGCGCCGCGGCACATGGGCGCCTACCCGGTGTACCTGACGCGCCGCGCGCTCTTTAATCTCGACCCCAAATCCTCGGGCGCCGATGAAGTGACGCTCAACGTGCGCCTCACCGAGGCCGAGCGCGCGTACGGGCGCGAGCAGATCCGGCGCCTCGTGGCGCCCGACGCCCCGGGGCGGGTCGTCGCGGTGGCCACCCATGCCACCGGCGCCAAGCGCTTCGGCGTCGAGTGGTGGCGACGGCTGATCGCTGAGCTGCGCACCCGAGTGCCCGATGCCCGTCTCATCGAGGTCCGCCCGCCCTCGGGCCATGCCTCGCTGCCGGAGTTGCCGGGGTTCTCCTCGCGGCACACCCGCCAAGTGGCCGCCGTGATCGATGCGGCCGAGTGCTTCGTGTGCGCCGATTCGGGGCTGATGCACCTGGCGGCCGCGACCGACACGCTCACCGTGGGACTGTTCAAAGTCACGCTGCCCGAGTTGTACGCGCCGCGCCGCGGGCGCAGCTGCGCACTCAGCGCGAGCGACGCGGCGCCGGAGGCCGCCGGCGAGCGCCTGGCGCAGCTCATCGGCTGAAGGGCGCAATGCAGTTCCTGATCGTCCCCGTCACGCCCTTTCAGCAGAACTGCTCGCTGCTGTGGGACGAGCACGGCCGCGCGGCGATCGTCGATCCGGGCGGGGATCTGCCGCGCGTGCTCGCAGAGGCCGATCGGCGGGGCCTGAGGCTGACGAAGATTCTGCTGACCCACGGCCATGTCGATCACTGCGCGGCCACCGCGCAGCTCGCGCGCGAGCGGGGAGTGCCCGTGGAAGGCCCGCAGCGCGCCGACCGCTTCTGGATCGAGGCGCTGCCGGCAGCGGCGGCGCAGTTCGGCTTGCCGCCCGCGGAGGCCTTCGAGCCGGACCGCTGGCTCGAGGACGGCGATACGGTGAGTGTCGGCGATGAGACGCTCGAGGTGCTGCACTGCCCCGGGCACACCCCGGGACACGTGGTGTTTTTCCACCGTGCCGGGCGGTGCGCCTGGGTGGGCGATGTGCTGTTCGCCGGCTCGATCGGCCGCACCGACTTTCCGCGCGGGGATCACCCGGCGCTGATCCGCTCGATTCGCGAGCGGCTCTTTCCGCTCGGCGATGAGGTGCGGTTCGTGCCCGGGCACGGGCCGATGTCGAGCTTCGGCGCCGAGCGGCGCAGCAATCCCTTCGTGGCCGACCGGTTGTTCGCGGGCGCGAGCGCCTGAGCGCCCAAGGGCGGGGCGCTGGAGGATTTGCCCCGCCCGGACGTCTGTACTTAAGTAGGGGGCTTCAATTGCGTCCCCGGGCGCCGCCTGGGCGGCCGCCTGTCATTCATACGCCGGAGGTTGACTCGATGAACGACACCCCGCCGCCCTGGGCCCAGACCCTGCAGCGCATGATGGACTGGCGGCTGGGCGTGGTGCCGGTGCCCGTCGGGGTGGTGCTTGCCCTGGCGCTCGCCTACTTCGTCACGAGCGGCAAGGTGGATACCGGGCTGCCGATGATGATCGGCGTGACGGTGCTGCTGTCGTTCCTGTGCGCGGCGATCGGCCAGGCCATCCCGGGGTTGCGGATGGTCGGCGGCGCGGTGATCGTGGCGACGTTCCTGCCGTCTGCGCTCGTCTACTACCACCTGCTGCCCGAGCCCCTCGTGAGCGCGGTGAGCGTCTTCACCAAGAGCTCCGATTACCTATTTCTCTACATCGCCGCGGTGATCGTCGGCAGCGTCTTCGCGATGGACCGCAGCGTGCTGATCCGCGGCTTCGTGAAGATTTTTGCGCCGCTCGCTGCCGGCACCGTCGCCGCGGTGATCGTCGGCACCGCGGTGGGTGCGGCCCTCGGCCTAGGGGTCGAGCACGCGCTGTTTTACGTCGTGCTGCCGGTGATGGCCGGCGGGGTCGGTGATGGCGCGGTGCCGCTGTCGCTCGGCTATGCCGGGGTGCTGCACCAGGGCTTCGGCGGCCAGTTTGCGCTGATCCTGCCCGCGGTCATGATCGGCAGCTTCTTCGCGATCCTGCTCGCTGGCGGGCTGAACCTGCTCGGCAAACGCCGTCCGGGCCTGAGCGGCGGCGGGCGGCTGCAGCCCGGAGAGCAAGGCGATGAGTTCCTGCGCCGCGATGAGCCGCCGCCGCACCTCGATGTGCTCAGCATCGCGACCGGCGCGTTCACGGCGGTCACGCTGTATTTGCTCGGCAAGATGGCCTACCAGGCGTGGAAGCTGCCGGCGCCGGTGGTGATGCTGGTGCTGGCGGTGGCCATGAAGCTCGGCTGGGCGGTGACGCGGCGGCTCGAGCTCGGGGCGGATGCGGTGTTCCAGATGTTCGCCAAGGTCGGCACCTATCCGCTGCTGTTCATGGTCGGTGTGGCGTGGACGCCGTGGGAGAGCCTGCTCTCGGCGCTCGCGCCGGCGAACCTGGCGACCATCGCCGCCACCGTGCTCACGCTGGTGGGCGTCGGCTTCTGGGTGGGGCGGGCGGTGAAGCTCCATCCAATCGAGGCGGCGATCGTCAACGCGACGCACGCCGGGCAGGGCGGCACCGGCGGAGTGGCCATCCTCACGGCCGCCGAGCGCATGGAGCTGATGCCCTTTGCGCAGATCGCGATCCGCATCGGCGGGGCGATCGTCGTGACTCTGGCGCTGCTGGCTTTCGCCCGATTGGGCTGAGGGCGCCGGTGTGTTAGCGTAACCTGACGAGACGGCCGTAGAACCGCGCACCATGAGCGTACCGCCCGAGAAAGCCGAACTTATCGCCGGCCAGCAGCTGGCCGAGCGCTTCTCCGCGCCGCTGCGCAGTTATTTCCTGCGCCGGGTCCGCGACCGGGACAACGCCGAGGATCTGGCCCAGGAGGTGCTGCTGCGCGTCATCCGTGCCGGGGAGAGCGAGGCCATCGAGCGGCCGGAAAGCTATGTGTTCACGGTGGCGGCCAATCTGCTGAAGGATCTGCGGCGCCGCGCCGCGCGCCGCCCGCGCGTGCTCGATGCGGCCGTGGAGGACTGCGATGAGGCGGCGCCGGAGGGGCTGATCGATGAGCGCTCGCCCGA
>JAJYLP010000124.1 GCA_021787615.1 Pseudomonadota bacterium | reverse complement strand
TGGCAACCGCGACGAAACACGGCAGGAGCGCGCCGTCCGCGCGCTCGAGCGGGAAGTAGCGCTGGTGATCCTCCAGCGTCGAGATCAGCACCTCGCGCGGCAGATCGAGGAAGCGCGGCTCGAAGCGTCCCGCGAGCGGCACGGGCCACTCCACCAGCGCGGTCACCTCATCGAGCAGCGCATCGTCGAGCAGCGCCCGGCCGCCGAGCGCGGCGGCCGCCGCGCTCACACCCTCGCGGATCCGTTCCCGCCGCGCGGCGAAATCGGCGAGGACATGCCCGCGTTGCCCGAGGGTCCGCTCGTAGGCGCCGGGGCTGGCGAGCCGCAGGGGCTTCGGGGCATGGAAGCGATGGCCCCAGGTCATATTGCCCGCGGCCGTCTCGAGCAGCGTCGCCGGCACGACTTCCCGGCCGTAGAGCATCACGATCCAGTGCACGGGACGCACGAACTGCGCTTCACTGGCGCCCCAGCGCATGCGGCGCGGAATGGGCAGCGCATCGAGCGCGCTCTGCACGATGCCGGGCAGCAGCTCGGCGGCCGGCGCACCGCGCCGGACCCCGCTGTAATGGAGAAACTCGCCCTTGGCGTCCGCGCGCCGCTCGAGCGCCTCCAGGCCGACTGCGCAACTCGCGGCGAACGCCTGCGCGGCCCGCGTCGGCGCGCCGCCGGCATCGAACGCCGCGCTGACCGGCGGGCCGCGCCGCTCGATCCGCTGATCGGGCTGGCTGGCGGCCAGCCGCCTGACCCGCACCGCGAGCCGCCGCGGTGTGGCGAAGGACTGCAGCGCGCCGTGGGCAAGCGCCGCCTTGGCGAGGGCGGCCTCGATTCCGGCCGCGAACGAGTGCTCCAGCATCCGCAGCGCCTTGGGGGGCAGTTCCTCGGTGCCGATCTCGACCAGGAAGTCGCGTTTTTCCATGCGGCTCACGCTCCCACCGCGTTCTGCAGCATCGGGAAGCCGAGCGCCTCGCGGCTTTCGAAGTACGCGCGCGCCACCGCGCCGGCGAGCGCCCGCATGCGCAGGATGTAGCGCTGCCGCTCGGTCACCGAAATGGCGCGCCGCGCATCGAGGAGATTGAACGTGTGCGAGGCCTTGAGCACCTGCTCGTAGGCCGGCAGCGGCAAACCGCTCTCGAGCAGCGCCCGGCAGGCGTGCTCGTGGTCCTCGAAATGCCGCAGCAGCGTCGGCACGTCGGCCTGCTCGAAGTTGTATCGGGATTGCTCCACCTCATTCTGGTGGAACACATCGCCGTAGGTCACCCGACCGCGCTCGCCCTCGGTCCAGACGATGTCGTACAGGCTCTCGAGGCCCTGCAGATACATCGCCAGGCGCTCAAGCCCATAGGTGATCTCGCCGGTGACGGGCCGGCAGTCGAGCCCCCCGACCTGTTGGAAGTAGGTGAACTGGGTGATCTCCATGCCGTTCAGCCACACCTCCCAGCCGAGTCCCCAGGCCCCGAGCGTCGGGGACTCCCAGTTGTCCTCGACGAAGCGTACGTCGTGCACCAGCGGATCGAGCCCGAGCGCGCGCAGGCTACCCAGATACTGATCAATCAGGTCCGGCGGCGAGGGTTTGATGATGACCTGGAACTGATAGTAATGCTGCAGCCGGAACGGGTTCTCCCCGTAACGCCCGTCGGTCGGCCGGCGCGATGGCTGCGCGTAGGCCGCGCTCCAGGGCTCCGGCCCGATCGAGCGCAGAAAGGTGGCGGTATGAAAAGTCCCGGCGCCCACTTCCATGTCGTAGGGCTGCAGGATGATGCAGCCGCGGTCGGACCAGTAGCGCTGCAGCGCGAAAATCAGCTCCTGGAAGGTGCGGGGCGCGGCGGGGATTTTCATGAGTTGGCCCGTGGAGCAAAAGAGCGCCCGAGTATAGCGAAGGCCTACCGCGCGGGAATGGCGCACCAAAGCAGGGCCCGAGGCCCCAGCCGAGCCGCGCCTCGCAGGCCCGTTGGTGCAGCCTACGCACCACTTTGGTGCTATGATGCGCATGAGCGCACTAATTTGGTGCACGCCCTGGGCGCGACGCCTCCAGGTCATTGATTCGCTGAGAGCCTCGCGCTGGCACGGCAGCTGCACTATCCAGGTGCTCCGCCCCGCGGCGCACCAGCGGATGGACGTCGAGCGACCGGCAGGTCCTGGCGATCGGCACGGTCCGGCGGCAGCTCGGGCTGTTCCGACGCGGCGGACGCGCTACCCCTAATTCCTCCGGAGGCGATATGACACCGAGCGATGTACTGAAGCTGATCACGGAAAAAGACGTCAAGTTCGCGGACCTCAGGTTCACCGACACCCGCGGCAAGGAACAGCACGTCACCATCCCGGCGCGCCTGGTCGACGAGGACCTGTTCCGCGACGGCAAGATGTTCGACGGCTCCTCCATCGCCGGCTGGAAGGGCATCAACGAGTCCGACATGATCCTGATGCCCGTGGCGGACACGGCGGTGATCGATCCGTTCTTCGAGGAAACCACCGTCAACCTGCGCTGCGACGTCATCGAGCCGGCGACCATGCAGGGCTACGAGCGCGATCCGCGCTCCCTCGCCAAGCGCGCCGAGGCGTATCTGAAGTCCACCGGCATCGCCGAGCGGGCGACGTTCGGGCCGGAGAACGAGTTTTTCATCTTCGACAGCGTGCGCTTCGGCAATGAGATGCGCGGCTCCTTCTATTCCATCGACTCCGTGCAGGGAGCGTGGAGCTCGGGCACCGAGTTCTCCGAGGGCAACACCGGGCACCGCCCCGGCGTGAAGGGCGGCTACTTCCCGGTCCCGCCGGTCGATGCGTATCAGGACATCCGCTCCGCCATGTGTCTGGCGTGCGAGGAGCTCGGACTGAAGGTGGAGGTGCACCACCACGAGGTGGCCACCGGCGGTCAGAGCGAGATCGGCATCGGCGCCGGCTCCCTGGTGCAGAAGGCCGACGAGGTGCAGCTGCTGAAATACGCGGTGCTGAACGTGGCGCAGCGCTACGGCAAGACCGCGACCTTCATGCCCAAGCCCCTGGTCGGCGACAACGGCAGCGGCATGCACGTGCATCAGTCCCTGCAGAAGGATGGCAAGGCGCTGTTCGCCGGCGACAAGTACGGCGGGCTGTCGGAGCTCGCCCTGTACTACATCGGCGGCATCATCAAGCACGCCAAGGCACTGAACGCCTTCACCAACGCCGGCACCAACAGCTACAAGCGCCTCGTGCCCGGCTTCGAGGCGCCCGTGATGCTCGCGTATTCGGCGCGCAACCGTTCCGCCTCCATCCGCATCCCGTGGGTCTCGAACCCCAAGGCCCGCCGCATCGAAGTGCGCTTCCCCGACTCGAGCGCCAATCCGTACTTCGCCTTCACGGCCATGATGCTCGCCGGCCTCGATGGCATTCAAAACAAGATCCATCCCGGTGAGCCGGCCGACAAGGATCTCTACGACCTCGAGCCCGAGGAGGCCAAGCACATTCCCACCGTGTGCCACTCGCTCGACATGGCGCTCGAGCACCTCGACAAGGACCGCGAGTTCCTCACCCGCGGCGGCGTGTTCTCCAACGACGTGATCGACGCCTACATCAACCTCAAGATGCAGGAGGTCACGCGCTTCCGCATGGCCACGCATCCGGTGGAGCTGGAGCTGTACTACAGCTGCTGATGGCCCGTGACCGCGCCGCTCCCCTCCCGCGCCGAGACCGCTCCGGATACCGGGGCGCGCTTCGGCGCGGGACCGGGTCGCGCCGTCGCCGGCGTGCGACAGGGGACCGTACTTTTGTGCTCGGCGGGCCGAGGCGATATGCTCGATGCCCATGAGTGCCTTCCGCTTGAGCGTGGGGACGGCTTTGACCGCGGTGCTGTGCGTGGGGCTGTCGGTGGCGGCCTGGGCCGGCAATGGCGGGAACGCCACGGTCTACAAATGGGTCGACGCCCACGGCGTGATCCACTACAGCGACCGGCCGCACCCGAACGCCACCAAGCTGAGCATCAAGGGCGCGCAGACCTATGCGCCGTCGCCGCCGCCGCCCGCCGATCTGAACGCCGCGCCGCCTACGCCGGCGGACACGCGGCCCGCGCACGCCTACAGCAGCTGCCGTATTGCGCAACCGCGCGATCACCAGATGCTGATGAACACCTACCACACGACCGCCATCGTGCGCACCGATCCGCCGCTGTTTGCCGGCAACCGGGTCCAGCTGTACCTGGACGGTCGGCGCATGCCGGGCAATGGGCCGGCGTTCACCTTTCCGGTCTACCGCGGGCAGCACTCGCTGTCGGCGGTTGTGGTGAACAGCTTCGGGCAGATCGTCTGCGAGACCTCGGTGGTAACCTTCTACGTCCACCAGCCGTCGATTCAGAATCCGCACAATCCCGTCCATCCGCACTGATTTCGGGCGCGCCCGCCGCTTCGGGCCGGCCGCCGGGAGCGCGCCGTGGCGCCTGAGCGCGGCTCACCCTCGGCGCTCGCGCACTTCGATCCGGCCGGTCTGTTCGACACGCTCTCGACCGGGATCATCGTCCTCGATGCGCAGCTGTGCGCCATCTACGCGAACGTGGCCGCCCAGGACCTGCTGGCGTTCAGCCTGAATCAGGCGCGCGGCCGGCCGTTCACCGACTTCCTGACCGACGGCAACGGCCTGCGCACCCTGCTGCGCCGCGCGCTCGCGACCGGCGAGGGCATCGCGGACCGCGAGCTCGCCGTGCGCCCGGCTGCAGCGCCGCGGGAAGTCCGCACGCTCGATGTCACCATCACGCCGCTCGAGGGGCAGATCACCGGCAATCACCTGCTGCTGGAGCTCGCCGACGCCACGCAGCGCCAGCGCATCACGCGCGAGAACGATCTGCTCGCCCGCCTCGACGGCAGCCGGCTGATGATCCGCCAGCTGGCGCACGAGATCAAAAATCCGCTCGGCGGGCTGCGCGGGGCGGCGCAGCTGCTCGAGCGCGAGCTGCCGGGTCAGGAACTGAAGGAATACACGCGCGTGATCATCGGGGAGGCAGACCGGCTCGCCGCCCTGGTCGACTCGATCGCGGGCCCGGCCCGCGCGCCGGACAAGTCGGTGCTCAACGTGCACGAGATCTGCGAGCACGTTTTCCGGCTGCTGCGCGCGGAAGCCGCCGACGACGTGCTGATCGAACGCGACTACGACCCGAGCCTGCCGTCGGCGACGCTGGATCGCAACCAACTCATCCAGGCCCTGCTCAACGTGGGGCGCAATGCCCTGCAGGCGCTTGCCGGGCGCGGCCGTATCGTGCTGCGCACGCGCGCGCTGTCGGGCGTCAGCATCGGCTCGACCCGCCACCGGCTGGTCGCGAGCGTGCAGGTGCAGGACGATGGGCCGGGCGTGCCGCCGCAGCTGCATACGAGCCTCTTCTATCCGCTCGTCACCGGCCGCCCCGACGGCACGGGCCTCGGCCTCGCCGTGGCCCAGGAGCTCGTGAGCCGCAACGGCGGCCTGATCGAATTCGACAGCGAGCCGGGCCGCACGGTGTTTACTCTGCTGCTGCCGCTCGGAGAAGGCGCATGAACGAGGCGCTGCGGGTGTGGATCATCGACGACGACGCCTCGATCCGCTGGGTGCTCGAGCGCGCGCTGCGCAACGCCGGGCTCGTCGCGCGCGCCTTCGACTCGGCCGAAGCGGCGCTCGAGGCGCTGCGCCGCGATGCGCCCGATGTGCTGATGACCGACATCCGCATGCCCGGGCGCAGTGGCCTCGAGTTGCTGCGGCGCGTGCGCGACACGCGCCCGGTGCTGCCGGTCATCGTCATGACGGCCCACTCCGATCTTGGCAGCGCGGTGTCCGCCTACGAGGGCGGCGCATTCGAGTACCTGCCGAAGCCCTTCGACATCGACCAGGCCGTCGCGCTGGTGCGCCGCGCCGCGCGCGTCCCGCCGCCGGCGGCGGCCGACGGCGCCCCCGAGGCGCGCATCCCGGAACTGCTCGGCACGGCGCCGGCCATGCAGCAGGTGTTTCGCGGTATCGGCCGGCTGTCGCGCTCGAGCGTGACCGTGCTGATCACCGGCGAGTCGGGCACCGGCAAGGAGCTCGTGGCGCGCGCCCTGCACGAGCACAGCCCGCGCGCGGGGCGCCCGTTCATCGCGCTCAACACCGCGGCGATTCCGGCCGATCTGCTCGAATCGGAGCTCTTCGGCCACGAGCGGGGCGCCTTCACCGGCGCCGACGCGCAGCGCCGCGGGCGCTTCGAGCAGGCCGACGGCGGCACGCTGTTTCTCGATGAGATCGGCGACATGTCGCTGCCGCTGCAGACGCGGCTGCTGCGCGTGCTGGCCGAGGGCGAGTTCTACCGCGTGGGCGGCCAGACCCCGATCCGCGTCGACGTGCGCGTCATCGCGGCCACTCACCAGAACCTGCAGGAGCGGGTCGGCCAGGGGTTGTTTCGCGAGGACCTGTACCACCGGTTGAACGTCATCCGGCTCGCCCTGCCGGCGCTGCGCGAGCGCACGGAGGACATACCGCTGCTGCTGCGCCACTACCTGCGCACGGCGGCGCGTGACCTCGGCGTCGAGGTCAAGGCGCTCGCCCCCGAGGCCGAGCGCAAACTCGCCGAGTACCGTTGGCCGGGCAACGTGCGCGAGCTGGTGAACGTGTGCCGCCGCCTGTCGGTTCTTGCCCCCGGGAGCGAGGTCGGCGCGGAGGATCTGCCGCCGGAAATCGACGCTCGCGCGGGTGACCTGCAGGCCGACTGGCAGAGCGCGCTGGCGGATTGGGCGGTGCGCCAGGCCGCCAGCGGGCAGGGCGCGCTGCTCGATCTGGCGCTGCCGGAGTTCGAGCGCATCCTGATCCGCGCGGCCCTGAAGCGCACCCAGGGCCACCGCCAGGAGGCCGCGAGGCTCCTCGGCTGGGGGCGCAATACCCTGACTCGCAAGCTGAAGGAGCTCTCGCTCGAGGCGGGCGCCGACTCGCTGGAGGCGGACGTTTCCTGAGGTCCCGGGATGCGCCGGGGGCGCGCGCCCTCAGATGCGCAGCGTGCCGGTGAGCTCGGCGACGCTGCCGATGCCGTGCTCGCGCAGATAGTCGGCGATTCCCGCGTTGATGCGCTTGCACACCATCGGGTCATAGAACAGCGCCGTGCCAACGCCGACCGCGCTCGCGCCGGCGATGAGGAACTCGATCGCGTCGGTGGCCGTCGCGATGCCGCCCTGGCCGATGATCGGGATGCCGTGCTTGCGCGCCACCTCGTAGACCTGGTGCACCTTCAGCAGCGCGATGGGCTTGATCGCCGGACCCGACAAGCCCCCCTGGATGTTGCCGATCACCGGCCGGCGGGTGTGCGCATCGATGGCCATGCCCATCACCGTATTGATCACCGCGAGCGCGTCCGTGCCCGCCTCGATGCAGCGGCGCGCGTTCTCGCGGATGTCGGTCTGATTGGGCGAGAGCTTGGTGATCAGCGGCTTGCCGGTCA
>JAJYLP010000031.1 GCA_021787615.1 Pseudomonadota bacterium | reverse complement strand
CCGGCCTCCAATAGGGACGTTCAGGCCATCATCGAAGCGGAGCCGCTCGTGTGGCACGACACCACAACATCAGTGGCGCCGCCAACCGCACTCGCTCGCTTCTTCCCATCCCAAGCGAGCCGCCAGGTTCCGCGGACTACTCTTGGCGAGCAAAGGCGGGCTCATTCTCGAAAGCGCTTCAGACCTCGAGATCAATGCGTGAGGCTCCGCCGATGCGCGCCCGGGGACTGACGATCCGATCACGCAGCGCGGTGAGCGCCGCGACGGCGGCATCGATGCGGCGCTGGCGGCTGGCGCGTTGATGCCCGGTAAGGAGCTTGGACCACACCCACACGATCGGCCACGCCTCCATTGACCCGATCGGATCGCGGTACAGATACCACTGATCGCGCGGCCCGCCTCTGCCCCTGGGATCTGGCCGGTCCCAGACCAGTTCCCACGGTGGGGTGGCGGTCTGGATGCGCTTACGAAACTGCCGGTCTTCCTGGCGCGAGCGCGGCAGCACCGTGACGAAGCGGCCGCCGGCGCGGGCGATGGTATCGAGGTTCTCGTGTGAGCAGAGCTTGGAGTCCGCGACGTAGAGAAAGTCCGGGCGCCCGGCGACAGTCTTGAGGGTATTCCAGGTCTCGATGTGCGTGATCGAGTCGTTCGTGTTGCCATCGGCGATGCGAAACTGCACCGGCACCCCGCCATCCTCGGCGGTCGTGAAGATGAACAGCAACTGCTTGAGGTCAGGCCTGTGGTCTTTCGAATATCCGAACACGATGCGCGCCGGACGCTGTCCGCGCACCGTCTCGGGTTGCACTCGGTACTGACCGCAGAAGCGGATCGAGGTCGAGTCGTTGTGCAGCTCCTCGAACTTCACCCCGAAGTACTTGCCAACTGCGAGCACGACGGCAGTAAGAAGCGCGCCGCGGTCGGCATCGTAGAGCCGATCAAGGGCTCGGCCGAGCCGATCATCCCCGAGGTGCTCGAGATCTTGCTCTGCCAGGCCGTACATGGCCGGAGCGAAACCGTGCACGGTCTCGATCTGGCGATAGATGGGCTCGCGCTCGACCACGATCGAGCGCAGCAGCACCCCGAGCGCCGTGGCGTGCGGCACCGCGCACCGTCGATCGGTCGTCGGGACGTACTGATCCAGCAGCTCGATCAGCCCGAGCCGTGAGATGAAGTGATTGACGAGGGGAAGAGGCCCCAGCCGCTCAGTGGAAAGAGCGAACTTTTCGGCGAGTGGCTTGCGGGGTTGCGTCTGCTGCACTCTGGCGATAATAATATCGCCAGGTCCCGATACCGTCAACTCCGTGCCCAAGCCCGATACAGCTCAAATCGAGGAGAAGATCGCCGAGATCCAGCGCGCGATCGGCGCCATGCAGTACCTGTCCTCGGGCACGCTGCTCAAGCGCACCAAAGTCTGCGGGAACCCGAATTGTCATTGCGCGCGCGACCCGGCGGCGCGTCACGGACCCTACTACGAGTGGAGCCATCTCAAGGGCGGGCGGCTTCACCACCGCACCCTCACCCCCAAGCAGGCCGAGCTCATGCGTCTGGCGATCGCCAATTACCGCAAGGCGAAGAAGCTCTTACGGGCCTGGGAGAATCACACCCAGCGGCTCATTGAGCTCAACGCACCCGAATAGCCGCGCCGGCCGGACGGAAATTACCCGGAAATCACCCTGACGATGTGCGGAAAGTAAGCTGAGTCTGCGGCTTCACCGCAGCGAGCGAAACTCTGAGCGCCGCGAGCCTGTGCGGCCAATTGGCCCACGGCGCGCCTTGCGACAACGCCTCCACGGACAGGGCGCGAACGTCTTGGACGCTGACCGGTGCGCGCTCACCTGCCGCAAGGGCCGATCGCATGAGATAATAATGAAACAGCTGCGTCTCGGGAGCACCGGTACCCAGCACGCGCTGATACTGCGCGACGGCGGTCTCAAGATCCGCAAGACCGTCGGAGGTATGACCAGTTGCAATTTTGGCCAGGTCCAGGCATGCCCGGGCGCGCAGGGTCATGGGATGATCCGCTCCCGCGCTCGCCAGCTCATCCCGATAAGCCTGCCTCAGCTGCACCAGCGCAAGCGCGTCGGCGCCTTGCCGCAGGTTGAGCCACCCTAGATAGGTGAGCGCTTGCGCCGTCAGTCCGTCGTCACCGATCGTCTTCTTTAGGTGTGTATACGCGGCCTCGAGCATGGGTTTGGCCTCCCGGTCGTGGCCCGCAAGAAACAGCCCGATCCCGTAGCGCTCCTCGATCGTTCCGCTGAGCGTGCCAGGCACCGGTTCGGCCCGCCGCACGGCCCGCAGCGCCGCCTCGAACAGCGGCCGCGCCCTGTCGAATTGACCGGTGGCCGCATAGCACCATGCGAGCGAGGTCTGCTGAATTACCACATGGCTCAGGTGCGCGGCATCGCGATCGGGCGCTTCGCTCAGCGCGCGCTGGAAGAACGGTATCGCAGCGCGGAACCGCTGTGTCAGCAGCCAGTAATTGCCGTTGATGACGTCACGGATCACTAGCGTCTGCGCGCTGGCGGCAGATACCTGGTCGAGCTGACGGTTGGCCTGATCGAGCAGCCGCCGCGCCGCTGCAAATTTCTGCTTGACCGTGAGCGCGAAGGCAAGGCGGTATTCGGCCTGAATCGTGCGGTCATCGATCGCCCCGGCTGCGCGGTCGAGTTTGACCGCACGGCGCACCTGCTTTTCGGCTGCGGCGTAGTCCCCGTCTTCGACGTAGACTTGTCCGATCGTCGCGCGAATCGCGGCCTCGATCTGCGGCTGTCCCGGGAACTTCCCATGTAGCCTAGCCGCGGCGCGATCAACTGCGTCGCGGACGGTTTGCGGTCCTCCGGCACCATCGGCAACACTGAACGGCGAGCCTTCGGAGAGAATGTCCTGGTCGAGGAAATTGACAACCCCGTCCGCAATCGACGCCTCGACCCGGGCGCGGTCGCGCGCACTCACCGCAGCCTCATAACTCCGCAGGCTGATCCCGAGCCCGATCACGAGCACCACAAACGTCGCGATCAGCCACGGACGGCGGGCCTGCGCGCGCTCCAGCCGGCGCTGCAACGCAATCTGCTGGCGATCGCGGTCGACGGCTTGCGCGAATTCCGCGCGCCGACGCTCCAGCGCGCGTAATCGCGTCGCCAGATCCGCTGCAGACGACAGGCGCTCCTGCGGTGCATCGTGGGCGGCGGCTGCGATGTCCTGTCGGAGCAATTCATCGGGAACATTGCGTTCCCAGCCGGCGGTAATCGGCCGGCGCAGGTCACCGACGATGACTTGGTAGAGCATGACGCCGAGCGCATAGATGTCCGAGGCGATCGTTGGGGCGTCGCCCCGCAGAACTTCCGGCGCCAAGTAATTGAGCGTGCCCTGCAGGTTCTGAACCTCCTCGATGACGGTCCGCGTCAGATCGGCGGGCGTGATTCCGAGTGCAGCCAATCGCCGCGGCTCGATGAGACGCCCGGAACCGAAGTCGGACCATCGGATGCGCGACCGTCCGTCCGTGTCCGTCCATACGAGCAGGTTGGAAGGCTTGATGTCCAGGTGCAGCACCCCGAGCGCATGGGCGGCTGCGAGCGCCTCGGCGGCCTGGGCGAGAAGATCAAGGCGTTCTGCGAGCGGCACTTCGGCGCCCCCGCCGTGCGCCTCGAGCCAATCGGCCAGGTTGCCCTGTGGACAGTATTCGAACGCGATGAAGAACGGCGGGACGGCAAAGTTCTGTTCGAGAAGGCGGACGAAATCCGGCCGTGGACCGAGGCCGACACGCAGCACCCGGTGAATGAACGCTTCACGGCGCAGGGCCGCGAGATCCCGTGCGTCAAAGCCGTATTTGAAGACCCGGCGCTCCTGGGTGCTCGGGTTGAACCCCAGCCAGACTCGGCCGTCTTCGAACCGCCGCTCCAGCTGCCAGCCCGGGCAAACCGGCGCCGGATCTCCGGTACGAAAATCATCGCCGGAATATCTGGCGGACGAAATCCTTTCCTCGGTCTGCTCCCGTACGACGCGGCCGGTGAACCGGTAGCCGAATCCGTGCACCGTCAGGATCAGGGTCTGATCTTCGTCGTCGAGCGCGAGGCGCAACCGATTGATACAGCGTGTGATCACCGATTCGGAAAGCACGCGCCCGGACCAGACGCTGTCCATCAGCTCCGCCTTCGTGACGAGCTCGCCGGCATGGCGCAGAAGCTCCACCAGCACCGCGAGTGGTCGGGGTTCTACCCTGAGCGGCACTCCATCGGCCAGCAGCTCCAGTCTGTCGGCATCAAATCGGAATTTTCCAAAACAAAAGACTTCGCTCACGGAGTATGCCTGCAGAGGTTGTCCCCCGTATCTGTGGCAGTGCGAACCCAATTGCGGCCGCCATCAGAAATCATCAGAACTTCCTCATGCTTCATCAGGAACTGCCCCCCATGAAGCTACTACAGTGCCCGCCGAAGCGCGATGCTCAACCGGTTCAATTCTAGAAAAAAACAGCGAATTCATTAACTTATGATTTCCATCAATTATATGAACGCAACTCCTGATTCGCAAAATCCGAATCGGCAGATGGCGGCTTTGCGCGCGTTGACGTGCGGGACGATCCTGCTTGTGCTTACCGTCCTCGCCGGCTGCGGCGGGGGAAATTCCGCCACCGGCAGCGCTACGACTTCGGGTACGGGAGGCGGAACCACCGCAACCTACTCCATCGGCGGTACCGTCACCGGACTCAGCGCCAACGGGCTGACCCTCACCGATGGAACTGAGACGGTCTCGCCGGCGGCCAATGCGACAACGTTCACCTTTCCGACCGCAGTTGCTTCCGGCACGGCCTACACGGTTACCGTCACCTCCCAGCCCACAGGGCTCACCTGCACGGTCAGCAACGGAACTGGCACCGTCGCTTCGACCGACGTCACCAGCGTCAAGGTTGCGTGCGCCACAAACAATTTGAGCGGCACGGCAGCAACCGGCAGCCCGATCACCGACGCCACCGTGACCCTCGTCGACAGTCAAGGTGCCCAGGTCACCGCCAAGACCGACAGCAAAGGCAACTATTCCCTCAGCACCGCCGGAATGACGCCGCCGTTCCTGGTAAAAGTGGTCACGGCGAGCCCCTCGCCGAATGGCTACGCCACCGGCACCGTCTTCTACAGCGTGAGCGATCAGGCCACACCCAGCGTGATCAATGTCACGCCTCTGACCGATCTGATTATCCGCGACTGGTATGCCGCGCAGAGCGCGCCGGTCACGGTCGATACGGCGTTCGCGAATCCCAAGTCGAATCCACCTCCTACAGCCACCGAGGTGCAGCTCGTCCAGGCGGTTGTGCTCGAGATCGTCCAGCCGGTACTGCAGCAACAGGGCGTCAATCCACTGGGTCTCGACCTGATATCGGGAACATTCAGCGCCAATGGCGCCGGCGTCGACGCAGCGCTGGATCAGATCAAGCCGATTACGTACAACAGCACCTACACCACCGCATCATTGACCATCGATACGACGACCACGACGACGCAGACGACGACCGTCACGGCCAGCCCCGGCAGCACTCAGATCAGTACGACGACCAGCAATTCCGCGAGCAGCACCACGACCAGCTCTGTCGTCTCAACCGCGATCATCCCGGCGAGCTCCGCGGAAGCGGCGGCCCTCGCCGGTGCGCAGGCCACTCTAACGTCGGTCGCAAGCACCATCAATACCAAGGGGTCGGCGCTCACGGCGACGGATCTGCAGCCCTATCTCGACAGCGCATATCTCAATGACGGAACGAATGCCACCCAGCAGGCGCAGGAGATCGCCCAGCAATTGGCCGGTGCCACCATCGATTCTTTCCAGGTGACACAGGTCGAGAGCTATGACGGCACCAACAATCTGATCGGCATCACCGGCACCATGGTCTACACAGCGGGAGGCGTGACCGGATCGCAGCGGATCGGTTACGGCAACAATGCCGGCCTGCTGTTCAAGCAGGAAACGAACGGCAGCTGGCTGATGTACGGCGATCAGCAAGAAGTCAAGACATGGGCGCAGATCTGGACGTATACCCAGGACGGCGTCAGCGGCAACCCCCAGACCACTCAGGAACTCTACCTGGCTGCGCAGGCTCCCGCCGCAGCTGCGGTGACGCCCTGTGTATCAAATTACGCGAGTACCGTGACGGCATATTCGGCCAATCCGGTCACCGTCACGGTGCAGAACGGCACAACAGCCACCATCGACTCGAACGGCTATCCCCTACCGCAAGAAACCACGCTCTTCCAGGGAGCATCCGGCGCGGACACCTGCCAGTTCGATGACGGCGTCGCCCTGCTGGCCCCCGCTGGTCTGCCTGGCCTAGTCGGCAACAGCTTCGGATTTGCGATCAACGGCGGCGCGCAGATTCCCGCTCTGGCGCAGACAATCCAGGGCTTTACCACCGAAGCGATCAATTTCACGAACCTGACGAGTCACGCGTTGTCGGCCGCGCAGCTCGGACAGTCGCTGACGGTGCAGTGGTCGTTGCCGGTGACTTTCCCGATCACAGACATCAAAGTGTTCGGCAATGTCTGGGTGGCGAGCGGGTCAAATTACGTCAATTGCACCGTCAAGCCGGGTACCCCGATCGCCGTGACCTCAACGAGCACGACGCTTACGCTGCCGACGAGCTGCAACGGCATACCTGTCGTCAGTTTGACGAGCAATTCCGGACCCGGAAGCGCGGCAAGTGTGACGGTTCAGGTAGATGGAGCCAATGGGCAGAAGTCCATGGCCACATGGAGCTTCGACTAACCGCAATGACGCTTAATAAGCGTGCCGCGCCTTGCTCGTTGCCGCGGGCAGCAGATTCGCATCCAAATCCCCCTGAATGCGGTGGCGCGTCATTAACGGCGGCCGCCTTAAGCTGATGAGGGAAGGTCACTGCAAGACCTAGAGAGAAGCTCGCCGGCATCGGTAAGCCGGTGTCACCACAAGACTGATGAACGGCTCCCGAGAATGGCCAGTGAGATCGTCATGCTGAATTCCATTTTTCCAAACGTTAAACGCACATCGATAGTCAAGCCCGCGCGTCGCAGGAGTTCAGCACGCCTCTCGCACGACCACGGATCGAGCTTGAGCAGTCTACCGCCTGCCGGCCTGTACGGCCGCGGGGATCGAACAGAAAGTGCTCACATCGAAGCCAGACAGCGATTGGGAGTCGCCTTCCTCGCGAGCAGCGGCGCTCGTCCGCACAACCCCCAATTTCATCTCCATAAGCAATCATCGGAGCTTTCTCCAGAATTCTCAGGGTCTATTCGCTGCGCCGCCGTCCCGACCAGCGTGCACCGGTAGACGTCCGACAGACCGAATCCCAAAACTAGATTAACCTCATATGGTTGTATTCAATATGACGCGCACGATTAAGACGCCCAGCATGCAAGTTTGGCGATGGGTAGAGCGAGCGAGGTTCCTTGCTCTCGGGACAATCCTGCTCGTCGGTGCGGCGGGCTGCGGTGGAGGCGGCGGCCAGTCGAGTGGCGGCAGTGCCGGTAGCGCCGCTGGCGGCCCCAGTACCAGTGCTTACACGGTCGGCGGTACAATCAGCGGCCTTACCACCAGCGGTCTGACACTAACGGACGGTAGCCAGACCGTCTCGCCGGCCGCGAACGCCACGTCATTTACGTTCCCGACAGCAGTCGCTGCTGGGAGCAGCTATTCGGTCACCGTGAGCGCGCAGCCCTCCGGCGCGAGCTGTACGGTCGCCAATGGCTCGGGAACTGTCGGTTCGAGCAACGTCACCAGTGTGCAGATCACGTGCGCGACGGCATCCAAGTATACCGTCGGAGGAACGATAAGCGGTCTTACCGCGAATGGACTGGTGCTCGCCAACGGCAGCGACACCGTTGCCCCTGCAGCCGGAGCGACCAGCTTCACCTTCTCGACGTCGCTTTCGTCGGGCGCCACATACGCTGTCACAGTCAGCACGCAACCAAGCGGGGAGACCTGTGCGATAACAAACAATTCTGGAACGATCGGCACCTCGAACGTGACCAACGTCCAGGTCGCCTGCACAGCCGGCACTGGGAGCACCGTCGCAGCAGTAAGCTACACTGGAGCTAACATAAACGAGCCGGATGCGCTTGCAATCGATGCTTCCGGAAACGTCTGGGTGGCGAACTGGAATGTCAGCGGCGTAACGGAAATAAAGCCACCCGGGTCCGGCACGGGGTCCTGCCCTGCGGATTGCCTGCAATTCGGGAGCGCGCAAGGCGTTGGAATGTCGAACTACACGGACATTGCCGTGGACTCGAGCGGCAACGCGCTGCTGTCCGCTGGCGCGAGCCTGACCGCGATCAGCAGCACCGGCGTCGTTTCGACCTGCACGTACAATTATCCTGCCGGTAGCGGCGATGTAGGGGGCGGCTACATCGCCATGGCGAATAACGGCGATGTTTGGGTGAGCGGTGGTTTCGTCAGTCCCAGTATCGGAGTCGTCACCGAGACGTGCGGCTTGGTGTCGGCAGCGAACGGTGTGTATGTACCGGGGAGCAGTTATCAGCTTGCCAAGGTTGCGATTGACGCTGCAGGCAATGCTTGGGTCAGCCAGACCAGTAATACAGGCAGTAATGGATACATCGTGGAGATCCCGGCGGCCAATCCGGCCGCCCCGATCGAGTATGCGTTGCCGAATAGCGGCCAACCTTGGGACGTCGCCGTTGACGGTAATGGCAACGTCTGGGTCGCTGCCGCAGCCAATTTCAGCGGTACGACGGGCGGTGAAGTCGTCGAAATCTCACCGGGAGCTCCGGCGAGCTGCGCAAGCGGCTGTGCGACCTACACCGCTTCGGTCCTAACCGGTAACGCGTCAGCTAACGCCTACGCGAGCGGGATTGCCATCGATGGCAAGAATGACGTTTGGGTCACCGATAACGGCGGCGACGTCCTGGAAATCATGCCCGGTGCAGCGCTCAATTGCTCGAGCGGGTGCAAGACCTATACCATCAGTGCCCTGACTGTCGGCGGCGGCATTGCCATCGATGGTGCAGGAAATGTCTGGGTGGCAGATAGTGCAGGGAGCGCTGTTGTAGAACTGCCAGCCCTGGCGGCGCCGACGAAGACCCCGATCGTCGCGCAGACGCGATAATTATAGCTGTCGCAACAGGCGTTTGGGACGGATGCGGGCGGTACGCGGAGTCTGCCCGGGTTGCCGCAGACTGCCACCCCGTCCGTGCTCCGAGTGCTACCCACCCACAGCTGGCCTGGATTTCTATGCATCGCAGTTTCGCTGAGGCCGGGAGGGGTCGGCCCCCTTCGGCGGTCCGCTTGACGCAGGGCTCGGACCAAGAATTCACCTCCGATGGGCAGAAATCCGTGCACCGGACGCGGGTAAAGTGTTCGTTGCATTCCCATTGACTTCTATGGAATGCCGAGTCTGGGGAGGGCGGATGCCGCAAACGCTAGAGGCAGCGTGCAGAAATACCAGCCGCACCAGATGACGCACGGAATAGCGGCAGGAACACGATTCCCATCAATCGGACCGTTCGGGTGCCTCTCGTGCACTGCCGCGTGGAGCTCGGCGCGGTGAGGCGGCAAAGCCTGGATACGAGCCTAAAGCTCGCCAATGAGCAATGTGGCCTGTTGTCCACACGCAGTGAGCTGGTCAAGTCATAAATCATGCCGCTTTCGGTGGCACACGGACCCACGGATGCGTCGCTGCTACCACATCCTGTGGTCAACGAACCTGCCGCACGCCGTATCCTGTAGGCAGCGGAACCAGAGGAAAATCGGGTTTTCCAATCCGTCAACCGGTCGCGCCGCACTATGCGCGGTTTCGCGCGCAAGCCGGAATGAAATCTACCGATAAGAAATACAGCGAACCAAAGCTCACAAGAGCTGCGGATGGATGCCGGGGCTCGGGCATGCCGGGGAATCGGCGGGGACGACTGTCCCGGGCGAAGCAACGATTCGTCAATCTGCCCGCCGTGCAAATCCAGTGGAGGCGGACATGAGCGATCACCTACAGAGGAATAGCGCCCTCCGTGTATCTGTGGATCCGACCGGATCCAGCTTCGCGTCTCTCTCTCGTCGTTGCCTTGCCCGAGGAGTCGCAGTAATAAGAAAATTGGTCTGAAAGTGAACCAAATCTGGTATGTCGCTGCCAGTGGGCTTAGGCGACCCGCAGGCAACAGGATATCATGATGCCGGCAGCCCATTGCGCCCTCGCACTGCGGGACAGAGCTCAAGCATTTCGCTATATAATTCGGAAACGACTTTAATTCCGCAGGTCGCACAGGTTTCCCGGCGAGCGGATGGTCCGTTGCAGATCAGGTAACGACTTCAGATGAACGCTTCGCACCTGAAATCGAAATTCACCGGGCGACTCGTTCGTTCAGGAAACGACTTTAATCCACGTCTACAATAATGTGCGACCGAATTAAAGTCGTTACGCCGATAATAAAGTCCTTACTTCGGTATTAAAGTTGTTACGCGCGAAACAAAGTCGTTACGCGACAATTCAACAGAAATAGCCAAAAAGGCATTAGTGCTCCGGAGCGGCATCCGTGACAAGGGACCGCTTCCGGCAAATCAATCGGCGGGTAAAGAGCACCTTCGGCAGGCCCTCCCGTCGCCTGCGTCTCTCTCAGAAACGTCGGGCTCCACGGGAATCACAGCACCGGTACCTCTCTCGATCGCGCTCGCCCTCAACCCTCGTCGTGAGCGACTGGCCGGCCGGTATCGACCCCGAAGCGGACCGCGTGGATGTCCGCTTCGGAGGAAGCTACTGGCCCTACTTTCCGCACATCTCTGAGCGCATTTCCGAGTAATTTCCGACCTGGCCGCCGGACTTTGTGGCCTATTTGGGCGATGCGAGATCGATCAGGGCAAGGTGTTGGCGGGGACGTAAATCCGCGTAATTTTGGGGACGAGACGCGGATTGGGCACGAGCGGCATCGCATTGTTGACGGGGACTGAAATCCGCCGCATTCTGGTGATCGACGCGTTTTCGCGATCTTCTGGCATGGCGCTTGCTTGTTCCGCGGATCTGTCTCTTTCCTCGCCAAACAACTTCTTGATTCCACTGCCGCTGGGTCTGACTGCGGTCGTGGGCCCATAGGGGCCGAGGTCACGGCCGGCTCCTACCGGTGCTTCAGGAACTCGCCTCTCACCCCCAGAATCACGCGGTTCCTCATCCCCGCCAACATGGGGATTTTCAAGGCTTTCAAGCGTTTAAGTGCTTCCGTGGAGGGCTCGGTGACCTGCCAGACGGTCCCGTTGGGGCTGGACAATTGGGCAAGCTTGATCTGCTTCAAGTCGTCGCGGATGTTGCGCCAGGACTCGGCGCCGGCTTGCTCGGCGATGCGCTCGAGAAGCAGCGAGAGCACGGTGAGGGCGACATGCGCGTGGATGCGATGCGGGGCCCAGTGATAGACCGGATGCAACTTCAAGCCGCTCTTGAGCTGCCGCCAAGCCACCTCCACGCGCTGCAGTTGTTTGTAGCCGAGCGCCAGGTCCGCCACGCTCAACGTGTCGTCGTTGCTGTGGACGACGAACTTGCCATCCCGCTTCGCGAGCGCATCGACGTTGGCCTGATCGATGCGCGGGTGGCCGTTCTTCGTGAGGCGCACGTAGCGGCCGTAGCGACCCGAGGCGCGTAGCTCGCACACCCGCTTGGCATGTGAGGAGCCTTTCGGTTCGCGCAGCGTCTCGAGTTCGGCGGCGAGCTCTTCGAGGACATCCTTGCGGTGCCGGGTTTGACGCTCGGCTTCCTGCGGGTTGTAGCACACGAGGTAACGACGCCGACGCTCGCCGTCTCCGACCATGACCTCTTTGACCTGCAGGTTCTCGGCCACGGCCTGATAGCGACCGGGGCGCGTGATCACCTCGTTGGCCACCTCGCTGCCGCGATGGATCGGCATGCACACGATGTACTTGCCGCCAGCGCGCGCGAGGGTGCTCAGATTCTCGGCGCTGACCATGCCGGCATCCCCGACGAACACGCAGCGGCTGAGCTGCCAGCCCTTCAAGTCTTCCGTGACCTTCGCCACCGTGGTCACATCGACCGTGTTGCCCGGGAAGATCCAGTGCCGCACCAGAAAGCCATCGCGCGTGACCGCAAGTCCAATGACGATCTGCGGGGCGTCGATGCGGCCGTTCTTGGAGTGCCCGCGCTTCCTCAGGGCTTGATAGGTCTTGGCACCGGCAAGCTGACTGCCGCGCACCTCATCGTGCTCACCGACGCCGCGATCGGGCTCATCGATCTCGAAGTGCAGCGAGGTGGTGTCGTAGAAGACGATCTCCACGTCCAAGTTCAAAAGATCCGCCATGCGGAAGTAGATCGCCTTCTCGATCCTCTCCTTGTTGGCCTCGAGAAAATCCATCCCTCGGTATGGGTGCTGCAGCTTCAGAGCCTGCGTCCCCTCGATCGCTGAACGGCGCGTGAGCGGTGACAGCACTTTCCGGCGGTCTATAAAGAGAGTGGAACTCCTGCGCCGACAGTGATTGAGTCCGCGACAGATCTCCTGAATGCGCGGCAAACTCGCCGACTTCAGTTGATATCGCGCCCCACCTTCCAGGCTCGCACCCACTTGTTGGCCTGCGCCAGCTGAGCTGGGCTCATATGCTTGGCGATCGCGTCTCGGACCAGCGGCGCGTATGCGGGCGGCTGTGCGGATTCCGCCGACACGGCTACCCAGGCGTATCCCAGCTCGATATTCTTTTCAACCACACGTCCGGCCATGTATTGCACTCCCAGCAGGAGTTCAGCCTGAGGCTCACCGGCAATCGCCGCTTTGTGAAGCCATGCCACCGCCGCACGCTGATTCTGCGGCGCACCCTTGCCGGTCTGATACGCATCGGCCAGATAGTACTCACCACGTGGGTTTCCTGCGGCTGCCGCCCGCCGGTACCACTTGACCGCGCGCGCATCGTTACCCTCCCGCCGGTAGATGTCTCCCAACATGTCCTCGGCGGTGGAATATCCGCGCAGCGCGGCCTGCCGCATCCAGAAAACGCCGCGCGCAGGATCCTGTGGAACGCCCTGCCCCTGCAGGTATGCCAGGCCGAGCATGGCCTGCGACAGCGCATCGCCTCCGCGCGCCGCGCGTCGAAACCACCGATCCGCTTCGGAGGTGTTCTGTGCAACGCCCTCGCCGGCATCGTAGAGCGCACCGATGTTCTGCTCCGCGTACGCATCGCCCTGAGCGGCCGCCTTGTGAAACCATAGCAGCGCTTTGTGATAATCGCGCGGCACGCCCAAGCCCTTGCGGTAAAAGAAGCCGATCAGCGCCTGCGCGTCCGCATCGTCCTGCGCCGCCGAGGCACGAAACCACTTCAATGCCACGCGGTAGTTCCGCGGCACCCCATAGCCATGCGCGTAGATCAGGCCGAGGTTGTATTGTGAATTAGCAAGTCCCTGCGCCGCCGCCTTGCCATACCACTTCACGGCTTTGCGGTAATCCCGTGCAACCCCTCGTCCGTGCTCGTACAGATAGCCGAGATCACACTGCGCCGGTCCCACTCCCTGCACGGCCGCCTTGCGAAACCAGACCGCCGCCTTCTTGTCGTCTTGCGTGACATTCACGCCGCGCAGGTAGTCCGACCCCACGGTGAATTCGGCCGCGGCATCCCCGTGAACGGCGGCGGCGTGCACCGTGACAAATTTTGCGTGCTCCTGAGCAGTGGTGGGTAAGATCACGCGAGGCGCGGGAGTCCATCGGGATCCCGACTCAACGTGCGGCGCACCATTCGTACTGGCGCACCCGGAGAACAGCCCCACAATTACAATGAGTGCCGAGCGGCGCAATCCCGCGTTCATCGCATGCTCCCCCGCGCGTGACACCGCGCTCTTACTATTGAGTCTTGCGTAAGTACGTGACGACATCAAGACAGCTCCGCGTGCTTCCAGAATGCGGTCACGAGTGTGACGCGTCGCTGCATCGAGCGCAGGTTCCTCCAAGCGCGCTGCGCCAGGTCGGTGAAGTTCGTGGCGCAGTCGTTGGGCATGGCATGGTGCTTGAGGTAACCCCAGGTGCATTCGACGGGGTTCATCTCCGGGACGTAGGCCAGCAGACGCTCGAGCACGATGCGGCCACGCTGGGCCTCCACATGGGCACGCACGAGCTTCGAGCGGTGGGCCGGCAGACCGTCCCAGATGATCAGCAGCTTCTTGGCGATCGTCGGCTGCAGGGCTTTGAGGAATTCGAGGATCTGGGGGCTCTTGATCGAGCCGTTGAACAGGCGAAAGTAAAATCGCCGATTTTGAACATTCCTCGATTCCGAAGTTGACATGGGTGCCTCGCTGCAGTGGCGTTCGTAGGAACACGGAACCCTGGATCAAGCATGAACTTGCGGCATTGAGCGCGGGAATCCACGGGATTTGGCCATTGGTGGAATACTCGATGGCGGTCCTGCCGCAACTTGGGGCTGAATCGGGACATTGTCGCTCGTTCGTGGCCTTTGGCAACACGGGTTCGCCTCTTTCGCCGGTCGTCGCATCCATGATGCAATCTGCCGCCGAATCTCGAACAGGCATATCATCGGCGGCACGCGGGCTCGCGCCTCTCGGCTCGAGATCAGGATCCATGGTGAGATTCCCGAGCGGGCAATGTCGAGTTTCCGCTGGGTTGCCGAACCGCGACCGGAGACTGAGGCCGTCCACTGTCGTCGTAATGAACTGATGCCTGAAGCCAAGATGGCTCGCCGTCGGGGAGATCGAAGCAATGAACATCGCGCGGCCGACTGCCGTTCAACCCGTTCTCGCGAACCTCGATGGGCTGCTCCCTGAGCTGGAGTCGCTCTACAAGGACATCCACGCGCACCCGGAGCTCTCCATGCAGGAGACACGGACTGCAGCTCTTGCCGCGGAGCGGCTGCGCACCGCGGGGTATGAGGTGACCACCGGAATCGGCAAGACCGGTGTCGTCGGGCTGATGCGCAACGGTGACGGTCCGACGGTCATGTTGCGTGCGGACATGGATGCACTGCCGGTCGAAGAAGCCACCGGCGCGCCTTACGCAAGCAAGGTCAAGGCCACGGATGACGAAGGCAAGTCGGTGCCGGTGATGCATGCTTGTGGCCACGACATGCACGTCACCTGGCTCATCGGGGCCACTACATTGCTGGCCAAGGCGCGCACCGCATGGCAGGGTACGCTGATGGCGGTGTTTCAGCCGGCGGAGGAGACGGCGCAAGGCGCTCAGGCCATGATCGACGATGGGCTGTTCCAGCGCTTCCCCAAGCCGGACGTGGTCCTCGGTCAGCACGTGATGGTCGGACCGGCCGGTACGGTTGGCGGGCGCACGGGGGCCATTACTTCGGCGGCCGACAGTCTGCAGATCCGCTTGTTCGGGCGCGGCGCCCACGGCTCCATGCCGCAGGCGAGCATCGACCCGGTGGTAATGGCCGCGGCGCTGGTGCTCAGGCTTCAGACCATCGTCTCGCGCGAGATCTCTCCCGCCGAGGCTGCCGTGGTCACCGTGGGCGCGCTGCAAGCGGGCACGAAGGAGAACGTCATCCCGGATGAGGCGCTCATCAAGCTCAATGTGCGCACCTTCGACCCAGGTGTGCGTGCACGGGTGCTCGCCGCGATCGAGCGCATCGTCAAGGCCGAAGCGGCGGCTTCTGGAGCGCCCCGGGCGCCGGAAATCACCCCTCTCGATCGTTACCCGCTGGTTGCCAACGATCTGGAGGCGACCCGGCGAGTGGTGGCGGCCTTCCGCGGGCATTTCGGCGAGGAGCGCGTGCGGGAGACGGGGCCCGCTGCCGCCAGCGAGGACTTCGGGTCGTTCGGAGCGGGGTGGCACGCGCCTTCGGTATTCTGGTTCGTCGGCGGCACCGATGCCGACGATTACTCTAAAGCCAAGGCGGCCAATCGTCTCAACGAGATTCCGACCAACCACAACCCGAGGTTTCTACCTGTGATGCACCCGACGCTCGAGAGCGGCGTTGAGGCGTTGGTCGTCGCCTCGCAGGCTTGGTTCTCGGCTTAGGGCAGCGCGTCCAAGCGCCAATTCGACGCATCGCCGAAAAAATGCGAAGCCTGCGGGCTCGCGCGGGAGAACTTAATCATGCGGCTGTTACTGCTGGTGCTCGATCTAGGGGGTACTTTCGTCTTCGCCATCAGCGGCGCCGTGGTCGCGGTCAGGCACAGAATGGATATCTTCGGGGTGCTCGTGCTGGCGTTCGCGGCGGGCAATGCCGGCGGGATGACACGCGACCTTCTGATAGGCGCCGTGCCGCCCGCGGCCATCGCAGATTGGAAGTATCTCGGCGTCTCCATTTTCGCGGGCCTGCTGGTCTTCTACTGGTATCCCGTCATCGAGCGGCTGAGCAACCCGGTATTGTGGTTCGACGCGGTGGGCCTGGCATTCTTCGCCGTGGCGGGCGCCCAGAAGGCGTTGGTGTACGGACTCAATCCGGGGATGGCAGCGCTGCTCGGTATGCTGACCGGAATCGGTGGCGGCATGTTGCGGGATGTTCTGGCCAACGAGATCCCAACCGTGCTGCGAGCTGACTTGTACGCACTGGCGGCGCTCGCTGGGGCGGGGGTGGTGGTGATAGGCCATGTGCTGCACATGCAGCCGGTGCCGATGGCGATTGCGGGAGGTCTACTGTGCTTCGCGCTGCGCTTCATGGCTATTCGCTACGGCTGGCATCTGCCGGCGGCAAAGCCCAAAAGGCACTCATGATGAGGCGCCCGACGGGGAGCTTCGGGGGCTCCCGGGCCGCAAAACTCGTGGCACCATTGTGCTCGCTACACGGCCGCCGCGTATGCTCGTCTCAATGGAGGAGTTGCTGTAGTCAAGAGCTGGATTATCCTCTCGCACCCATCGGCTGTTTGGAGGTGTAACGTGACCACCGTCAGTCATCTCGAACTGATGCAGACACTTGAGGACGCCTGGAACGCGCAGGACCGGGAAGTGTCCAGGCAGAGACACTCATCAGACACGGCGGTGTATTGGCCGGGTCAACCCGATCGCCACGCTACGCCGCCAGCCTGTAGGCGCTGGTACGCTTACGGTCTACGCTCGGCTCCGTCGAGCACGAGCGACGCCGCGTTCTGATCAATTGAGATCGTGATGTTCATGTCTGACGCCTGATTTAACTCCGCGAGAGAAATAGGGGCTTCGTGCCAGCTTCCCGCATGCGCGGAGCGCTATCTTTGAATTTATCTGGCTCCGAGCAATGGAATTGTGAGTCCGCCAATGAAATGCCCCGCGGATGCGCCCGTCGGCTGACCAGGATAGTGAATTCTCGCGGGGCAAAACGGCTTGTATCAGGAAGTCCGGTCCGAGATCGCTGACGGCCGTTGGACGATTGCGCCGGGTTGTTGCCCCGGCACCGATGGAGCCTTCGTCGAAATTCAGATTGTAAATCAGCAATTCAAGAAAATGGTAAACCGTAACGCAGTTAGCCACGAAGCAACAGAAGCCCCTGATGAACCTAAGCCAATGGTGACAAATGGTCGATAGTAGTCATTGGCGCTATTCTTAATTCTCTGGCCTATGAGGCATTTTGCATAGAACCACCCAGAGCCGGAGCGGGCCGTCGCGGAAGAACCCGCTGGCTTGGATAAAAGCTCGTACGGAACTTTAATGTCCTAAACGAAAGGTAGCATTCGGAAAGACTCTATTGATCAACGCCTATCCTTCTCCGCCATTTCTCGCGTCTTTCGTTACATGACTTTATTGGCCGTTTCCACCGCAGTCGCGCAGAAGATCGGGCAATGCGCGCAGTTGCGCTGCAGTCAGCGCCGCAGCGGCTGCATACCATGAGGCAGACGGCTGGGGCCCCGCCATCTCGAATCGGATGTCCAGCAGCGCACACACTCTCCGCCAGCTTGCGCCACCCGGCTGTTCCCCGCCCCAGGGAATCACGTGCGCAATGGCTCGCGCGCCGAGTTAGGCGGGACCGAAGTCGTCGATCGCAGCGAGCGCGATCGGCCCTGTTCACGTCCTTCAGCTCGCCGCGCGCAGTCAGAGCAGTGCGAACCCCTTCGAAAGCGCAATCCAGACACCGATGAGAAAAGGCACTCCCACAGCGAGCCAGGCCAGCAGCGTCACAAATCCCGGCTTGCCTCGGGCGGCCGATGCGGCCTGATCAGCGTTGCCCTGTTCACTCTGCAGGGCCCGTTCCCGCGCGAGCTCCTCTTGCGACATGTAATGGCGGTCGGCGACCGGCTTTACCAACGCATTGCAGATGAGGCCAACGAAGAGCAGCGCCGCCATGATGTACAGCGTGAGGTTATAGACCTGGGCGCGTGGAATGCCCTGATCAAGCTCGTGCTGGCGCAGGCTCGCAATCAGCGCCGGCCCTGCGATTCCGGCGACAGACCACGCCGTGATCAGGCGCCCGTGTATGGCGCCGACCATCTGTGTGCCAAATATGTCGGCCAGGTAGGCGGGTAACGTGGAGAAGCCTCCGCCGTACATCGTCAGGATGATGCAGATGCTGAGGACAAACAGACCGGGGATGCCGAGACGACCCCAGGTCGGCAGCAGCACATACAGCGCGATGCCCACAATGAAGAACGTGTAATACGTCTGCTTGCGCCCGATGTAGTCGGAGAACGCCGCCCAGAACAGACGGCCCAGGCTGTTGAACAGGCTGATGAGACCGACGAGGCCTGCGGCTGCGGCGACGATCGCCGCTTCCATTGCGCCCGGCGAGCTGGAAGCACCCGCGATGAGTTTTGCCCCAAAGACATCCTGCAGCATCGGGCTCGCCATCGAGATCACTCCGATGCCGGCGGTGACGTTGAGGCACAGCACGAGCCAGATTAGCCAGAACTGCGGAGTCTTCAGCGCGCGGCCGAGATGAACGTGGCGGCTCGTGATCATCGCCCGTTGTCTCTCGGCCTCTGAGGGTGTGTAGCCCTCGGGATGCCAGCCACTGGGCGGAACCCGAAAGCCGAAGGCGCCAATCGACATCACGACGAGGTAAATCACACCGAGGATGATCAGCGCGGCCGCTACGCCCTGCATTCCGTCATGGGCATACCGGGCCATCAGCCAGACCGCGAGCGGAGCCCCGATCATCGCGCCGCCGCCATATCCCATGATCGCAAAGCCGGTTGCAAGGCCCCGGCGGTCCGGGAACCACTTGATCAGGGTCGACACGGGCGTGATGTATCCCAAACCCTGCCCGATGCCCCCCAGCACGCCCGCCCCGAGGTACACGAGCCAGAGCTGGTGTATGGCGACGCCCACGCCGCCCAGGATGAGGCCGCCGCCCCAGCACAGCGCGGCGATGAAACCCGCCTTGCGCGGACCTGCGTGCTCGAGCCACCCACCCCAGATCGCAGCGGAGATCCCGAGCACCGCGATGAATGTCTCGAAAATATGTGCTTCCGCCGGGACACTCCAGTTGCACCGGGTCGTGGTAAGTTGCGCGAGAAATCCCTGGGCGGCGCACACCGCGGGATTGGCATTGGCAACGAGGTGCGACATCGGCAGCCAGAACACCGAGAATCCGTAAGCCATGCCAATGCACAAGTGGATGCACAGCGCGGCCGGCGGCACCAGCCAGCGGTTGAACTGCGGCGTGGCGATCGTTCTAGCGCGATCAAGCACGGTGACCCTAGGCATGATTCCCCCCTTATTGCGCTCTATTCCCGCGGTTCTTACCCGAGAGCGGGCGCAGTCTATCCGGCGCTGCCCGTCTTGGTCGGCGCAGAGGCGCGGCATGTCGCCCTGCCCGGGAGCGTTCGTGCAATGGGACGACACTGTTCCAGTTCAGGGCACCTCCGACGAGAATGCCCGGTCAACGACCTGCCAACCGTCAGCCAGAAAGAACTTGCCCGAGGCGACGGAGGTCGCAATCGAGTCGGTGGCGCCGCGGCCCGACCCGGCAAGCGCCAGGGAGCTCTCAAAGGCAGCCCTCCACAAGCGTAAACGGTGTTTCCACCCGCCACATGGGCGACGGCGGGCGCGCAATCAGGCAGCCCAAAGCCTCGCAATCGCGCCCGACGGAGATCTCATACGACGGCTGTTTTCGTAGCGACAGCCGCGCATTGGGCGCTCGCGAGGGAAACACCGCGTTCTGCAAGACATGGGAACGCCGGCCATTGCACGTTCCAAGCGGACGGCGACCAGCTCGCATGTCCGTCAATGGTCGCGCAGCCAACCCGCCCGCAAGCGGCCCATCCGGTTCCGAGCGGCCCCTGGTCTCCCTCGGCAGCCGGGAGAGCCGTCGCGGGGCTCACAGTGGGCGCGGCAGCGCGCATGAACACTGCGCTAGCGGGTACGGCAAACACATAACGGCCATCATCCATCTGACTTTGGGCCGACACGCATCGTGGCCGGAAATCAAGGCCGGGCGGTTACCGGACAGTGCGGGTCTCAATCGAGGCCCGTTTCGATGAGAAGATTCGCCGAGCATCGGCATTGGCTACTGCCTGGCGGCCCTGCGCGTCAGCGATGCGACAGGTAACGGTCAAGCCTTCGCGCCGCTCACGATCCGATCGTGTCTGAATTCGAGAATGCCTGCGCAATTCACCCGACCGTGCGACTACTCTATTTGCAACGGGCTCAGTAAGTCCGCTGTACGCACTGCGACTGTCGTCCACGTTGCTCCGAGCCGCCAGGCGCGGACAGGTGACTCCGCGGCGGCCGTTTCATGGCCCGAGGAAGTACGGGCACCACTGCAAAGCGGTGTTCGTAATGCAACCGGTGGTGCCCTCGTCCCCGTCCCGGTCGAATCCGGTCAGACCGTCCGAGTAGTCGAACCCATGGGTCCAAATGCCCACTCTGGAGTCCGGCTCGGGCAGAACTGCGGTAACGATGTCGAGCAGAACGTTGCCGGTCTTCTTCAGTACGGGGACCACATCCGCGACGAATGCATTGTGGTGATCTCGCGTGCGCAGGGCCTGCGGCATAGCGGGACCTATCGCGACGGAGCGAGTCCTGACACGCTCAGCGCTCGGGACGCTGGCGCAACCTGAGAGGCAGGCGAGCAGCACAACGCCTGAGAAGAGCGCGGCAAGGTATCGGTTCGGCCTCATCCATCTGCTCCGGGGCGTCCATTCGCCGCGCACGTCGCGCTGCCCGTCCTCAGCGGGACGCGCCCGTCACACTGAGATCCGGTCGCAAGAGCGGAAGCGCCAGCCAAACAGCTGGCCGGAACACCCGCCCGCGATTGAAGATTACGCCATTCCAACCCAACCGGACAGCGGCACGATTCACCAATCATGCGATCGGAGACTCCGCGGGCAGTACGCGATGGATTGGAACCGCGAGGGCACAACCTGTTTACCGCGATGGGTCCATTGCATTTGTCCCGGCAAACCTGCGTCATCGCGCCGAGCGTCACTCTTTGGCCGGAAGCCCCCGCTGGGAAGGCCGCCTCTGCATCAATGATGGCGACACCCGTGCAGGACCCTACGGGCTGCACGCTGTGATCGCCTCCCGCGTGAGGTGCGGCAATCGGTGCCGCAACGCCATGCTTTGCGGGTATGAGACCACGCGAGCCTGCAGGAACCGGGTGTCGTCCATCTGTCAAGCTTCGGACCCCGTAGGAGACGAACATCAAAGCGCGCCAGCCAGGGCGCAATGACCGGCTGACCCGGCGGGTGAATCAGCGGCTGCGGGGCGCGACGCATTGGCTGGCCCGCTCGATTCTCGGTCAATGCGCAGCCGCAAATGACCACGAACGGAATCATCTCCCCGTCCAGCTCAGGGCGCACAAGCGCGTTGTGCTCAAGGTTGCCCTATCGTCGCGCCGCGGAGTGTGTTGCCGAGCTTACAGAGTAGAGTTTTTGGGTGGCGATTGATTTCGCCGAGGCGCGGCTCGAACTGATCGACTTCATAACTATGACGCTCGCGGCGATGCAATAGGGACTCTGCTCGGGCGGCCTGATACATGCGTTGATGGGCTGCAATCCATCCTGTCGCCGGCCATCCCGCCCACCCTCGACAAACATCACGCCCGCTCTCGCACCTGCGTATTCAGGACTTGGGCCGTTGGCGCACGGGCACCGGCACGGCACAGATGTCCACCTTGCCGGGCGGCGTTACATAGAAAGCGCTATCCGGGTAGCGTGTCGCCTGCAGGAGTCTCTGGAACGTGGGGCTGTGGGTGCGGAGAATCTCTATGTTTGGCCGCTGCGCCGGCGGCAGGTCGGCGGCGACCCGGATATCCAGGATGGGCGTGCGATCCTGCGGGTGGGCGTAAAAGCCGAGCGGGCCGCGTCCACGACGGAGGGTCGACAGCCTATCCATGCCCTCAATGACGCGCCCGACGACGGTCAGATTCCGATCGAGCCGCCGGGGCGCCTGGCCAATGACGACGTAAAGAGCGCTCCCGTTGCCCGAGTCGGGCGCATCGTCCCGGGCGACGCCCAGCGTCCCATAGCAGTGCACCAGCCAGGTCTCATTTCGGGCCGGATCCCGCGCAGCTGGAAAATCCTCCGAATATCCCACCTCGGGAGCGTAGAGGTCGCCGTCCGGAAGCCTTACCCAAGGGAGCGAGTGCGAAATAGGGCGGGTAAATTCCGGGGGCAGAGTCACCTTGGCTGTCCCGAGGGAGCGGATCTTGCGCGGATCGCCTCCGTCGTCCGCCTCGGGATCATCCCACTGGGCGACGAAGTCATCCTGCACCCGCACGATCGCCAGGCCGTCGAAGTAATGCTCCCTGACCAAAGTCCTGATATTCGCTACGTGCAGCGGCGCGTAGGCTGGGTCGAGCTCCATGACGACACGCCCGGCAGGAAGACGCATCACCAGGAGGTTTTCGGGATTCGGCCTGCGCCATTCCCAGGGCTTGGATTCGGCGAGTATCTGCGCGACGGACTGCGTGTGTTTGCCCTTGGGCGCAGGGCTCTTGGGGGAGTCCGCGAGCGCCGGCAGACAGAGCAGCAGGGCCAGGGGCGCCAGGATTCTGGAGGTCATGTTCATAGGCGAGCCGAAGAGCATCATGCGGCGTGAGCCGCGAATCCTGCGGCGGATTCTGCCAGATCCGCTTGCCGATCACAGGACCGGCGGTTAGGAGCCTGAACGTGGCATTGAAACGTGTCTGCGCGGTCACCGCTGATCCAAACTTGTCCGCTCCAACCGAGTGGGCTGCGGTTCGCAAATTCGTGCGGTCCCGCGCCGCGAACGTGCTCACATGGCGGCGCAGCAAGACATAAAGCCCGGTTCGCGTCATTCTGGAGAAATCGAAAGCGCTCTTCCTCGTCGACGGAAAGTCCTCGTCCATCATCAGGATCGGCAGGAGTCGTCCGCCGTCCTCGAGCCCATCGAGCCACGCCACCGCCGGCGGGCGCATGCTCGAGAGCTCCACGCCGGACACGCTTCCCCGTATTTTCGCTGCACGAACCGGTCAGTCTGAACGGCGCGCGACGCTGCCGCCTCCGGCGACTCCGATGACCATTCTGATCGCCGACGGACGTCAGGACGTAGTGATCACGTTCGGGCGACATCCAAAAATATCGCTTTCGACCGGGGGAATACTCCCGGCATGTGCCTTGCGGCGCGACGCAGCGGTCAAGTGGCCGCTCATCGCCATGAGTCCGCGCCTGGCGCGATACCAGGATCACTTGCCTTCACGCCCTCGAACGCTCTCGCCGATGATGAACTGCGCGCCTGAGATACGACTGAGAAAATCCACCCCGGACGACGGCGCTCGAGTCAAGGAGGTATGGCGGCAGGCAGTTGATGCACCGCATGGCTTCGTTACGCGTGAGGACCGCGGCGCAATAGAGGCGGAAGTCGCCGCCTTCCCGGGCACGGCGTCCCTCGATCTCGCGGTAAACGAAGCCGGTAGGGTAGTCGGCTTCATGCTGCTCCATGGCGGCCACAGGGGGGCGCTCTTTGTGGATCCGGATCATCGTGGTTGCGGCGGCGGTCGAACGCTCGTTGAGGAGGCGCTCAGACGGTACCCGCTGCTGTCGACCGATGTGAACGAGCAGAATCCGCAGGCCGTCGGCTTCTATGCGCACCTGGGATTTGCGCGAATCGGTCGTTCCCCGCTGGCCAGCGGCGGGCGCCCGTATCCCCTGATCCATCTACGCTACGCAAAATAGCTGCGGCAGCCTGTCGGTCGGCGAACCTTGCGAAGCGAGCCGAACCGTGGCGGATTGCCGCGCATCGACCGCAAGCCGCCGGCAGACCAAGCCGACCCTGGGTCGCCGTTCCCGAATCCCCGATGCTCGGCTTGCGCTGTGCGCCGCGTTCTCGATCCTTGCGACTCGCCAGTGCGCCGCAACGGAGGCGATCACGCGCTCAATAATCTTGAGACGGGACTATCCTCGCCCTGGCATGTGGTCACTTCTGCTGTGCTTTCGCCATCCGGTCGATAGCCCGTGCCATGCCGGCGGTGATCCCGAAAATATTGCGTCTCGCACGTGCAGAGAGCGCGCGCCAGTCATCAAGGCACCCGACGCCGGCGACCATCAGCCGCTCAAGCAGATACTGCTCGCTGAACTGCGGCGCCTGTCGATCGTCGGTCTCCTGATAATGCAGACTTCTGATCATGACAATGCCCTCGTTGCCTGTGGTCCCAACCCTGACAGATCGCGGTGGGCCGGACAGTGACCGTCATCGCATGTCGTTGCCGATGGCCATCTCGGCTTTACTTATTCTCGACCCCGTGCGCCGCATAGCGTGATGCGTCCCTCATTCGGCCAAAGCCGCGGTCCGCGCCAAGGCGATCATCCCCGGGGAATTGTAGAAATTGCCACGGCGCAACGGCCCGGACCGGACGGACAGTCATCCTGCGGGGGCGCTAGCCGCAATTCGGCTGCAATGTCTTTGATGACCTGCTCATCAAACGATCCCAGCGGGGCTGGCGAGCGTTGGCGGCGCAACCAGGGCCGTGTCAACTTTAGAAGTGGCGTGTCGGTCACGGTCTATCTGGCGGCGGCACGAATCAAGCTCGCGGCTAACCTCGCGCCGCGCGACTTCCACGCCAATGACCGTTATCGCGAGCCACAGTCTGAGGTGTCGGTGCGTCACGTTCGGACCGCGTCACCCACGATCCCGGTGCGCACACCGGCTGCGCGCACTGCTTGAACAGGTTGAATGACCGTCCTACACTACCGAAGCATCTTCCTCGGTGTCATCGCCGCGTTGGCAGCGCAAGGTGTCACGATGCACAACAATCACAATTGCTTCGGCACTCACGGAGACGGACGTCACCAACGAAACAGCCGCAAGCGATTGAACGTGGACGCAACGTCCCTGGGGAGTTCAGTTATGAAGACGGCTGTGGCTCTGGCGTCGCTCGTGCTCGCGATCCCTGTGGCGCGCGGGGCAGGTGCGCCGCCCATTCCGGTTGCCGCGGCGCGGGCCGTGTTTTTGCGCGCTCATGCGCTATGCAGCGCAGACGGAGGCCGCCTCTGGGGCCGCACTCTCTGCGGCCCGCTCATGCTCGCCGATCCGCGGACCCACGCGGCGATCGCGAACGTGCGGCTCCCGGGCGCAAAGCGCAGCGGCGCGTACTACCGATTTACGCTCCCGGCCAGTGAGCCGATCGCGAACGCGCCTTTCGAATACCGTGGCATTCGCTTTGCCCAGATCATCTGGCCGCTCGCCGGCGATGCCGATGAGCAGGCGGTCACCCTCATGCACGAGTCCTTTCACCGCATTCAGCCCAAGCTGGGGTTCGTTGTTAAAGGCTCCCGAAACGCCGACGCCATGATTTCCGGCGATCCGGCGCTCGACACGGAATCGGGGCGGATCTGGCTGCGCGGGGAGATTCACGCGCTGCGCGCGGCGTTGACCTCGAGGGGCATCGCGCGCAAGAAGGCGCTGACGGATGCGCTCGAGCTGCGCGCCTATCGTCACGCGATCCTCCCGTCGACTGTCGGGCCGGAGCACGTACTCGACATCATGGAGGGGCTCGCGGAGTCCACCGGCATCGATGTCGGCCTGCCTCCCTCACACCGCCTCGCGTACACGCTGCACGACATGAACCTCGTCGAGAAGGCGCCAAGCTATGCGCGCGCCTTCTTCTTCGCCATCGGGCCGGCGTACTCGGAACTGCTCGATGCCGTCGAACCGCACTGGCGAGGCATGGTGACGATGAAGACTTCGATTGCGGCTCTTGCAGCGAGGGCGTACGGCATCAAGGTTGTCACGCCGCCGGCCCATGCGGCGCAGGCGATTCTCGCGCGCTATGGCGGCGCCGCCATTGAGCGGCAAGAAGCGGCGCGCGCAGCGAAGGAAGCAAAGCGCGACGCAGCGTACCGGGCCGAGCTTGTGGTGGGACGGACATTGCGCCTGCCGCTGCAGCGTTTCAAGATCGGCTTCAATCCCACGAATCTGCAGCGCCTGGGGCGCTACGGCGCTGTCTACCATCACATCATGGTGAGCGCGCCTTGGGGTCGGATCGTCGTCTCGCATGGTGATGCGCTGATCGATGGCCGCTTCCACGCCCTCACGGTTGCAGCGCCGCCCTCGGTTGCCGGCCGCACGGTGCGTGGCAGGGGATGGGTGCTCACCCTGTCCGGTGATGCGAAGATCGTTCCGGATCCGAAGAAAGCCGGCTCCTATACCGTGAGCTTCGCTCGCCGTGCGGCACACTGATGCCCGGTAGTGCGTTCGCGCTCACCTCGCCCGATGTCGGCGGCACACGTGCGGCCGCGTAGCGGGGAACAGCGACAGTCACACCCGCAGCGCGGATTCGTTGGCAACAGGGCATTCGGATACGAACGGCAAGGCGATCGAGACCGACAGCCGGGCGGCTGGTGCGTTCGGGTGATCGTCTCACGCGGGGACGGTGTCGATTGCGGCGGCTCATTGACAGTTTGGCCCAGATGGCGCAATTTTTCACCGTCATCGGACTCGGCAAAAGACTCTAAATCGAGCCGATGAGTACGGGGGAAAGCGACATCCATGCGCACGATTCGGCGTCCGCCGGACGCCTTCAGTGACGAGAGCGGCAGGGAACGGCAGAGGCAATGCACTGAGGCGTGAATGAAGCGCGCTCTCGTCTGACATCAGGAGTACTGGGAATGACTCGACAAAGTCTGTCCATCGTCGTCTGTCTCATGGCGCTGGCCGCGCTCGAAGCGGGCTGCGCCGACCGCCCGGCCGCAAGCGGCCAGGGCTCAACCCGCACGGCGTCAGTCGCATCACAAGCGAATCACTTCGGTGTGTCCGCGAAGCTGCTCGAGGCGGCAGGCAATCTGGGCTACAACCCGAAGATCGTCAACGGCAAGACCGTCTTCTGCCAGCAGGAGGCAAACACCGGATCGATCATCGCGCAGTACCATTGTATCGGCGCCGCGAGCCTGCGCGTCACGCTGCTGCAGCAGCGCCGCATGCGCCACCAGCTGGAGCGGGCGCAGGACCAGTAGCGCCGCGCGCCACCGCGCTCGGGCGCTGCGGTTGCGCGCGGGGCGCCGCACCCCAGGGCCGGATCGTCCGGCAATTGCATCCGAGGGAAGGCGAGCCGGCGAGCTGCGTTTCTTGCCGTCGCGTCGGCGCTCGCTCCCCAAGCTGAAATCGTTTCACGATGGGTGCGGGCCCATCGCGCCGCGCTCGCTGATCGGCGGTACAGATGCTACCGTGGCAGCGGAGGTACCAAGAACGTGAAACGCTTGCTTCTCGCCATGGAAATCTGGGGACTGCTGGTCGTGGTGTGCACCGTGCTCGCGCTGCTGTGCTTCAGGAGCTTCGACGTGCCCACCGCGGTGTATTTCTGGAAATTCAGTCGTTTTCTGCATCCTCTGAACAAGCCCTTCGGCGCGCCCATCCTTCTCGCCATCGAGGCGGTGGTGGTTGTGGTCCTGATCCTTGCGCGCCTGGTGCGGGGGCACCTGTCGTTCTTGGCCGAGACGATCGCGGTCGCGTGCCTCGCTTCGATCTGCGCGTACGATATCAATAGCCAGGTTCTGAAGCCGTTTTTCGGCGTGCCGAATCCGGCGGCGGTGATGCATGGCGCGAAGCATGCGCTTCACCTCTTGAGAGGCTCCAGCCACAGCAGCTTCCCCTCGGGACACATGGTCCTCGCCGGGGCGCTGGCCGGGGTCTTCATGCGGATCTATCGCGTCAGCATCGGGCCGTTGTCGGCGCTGCTGGCCCTCGCCGCGACGCTCCTGATCGTCGGCGACTGGCATTTCCTCAGCGATATCATCGCCGGCACGTTTGTCGGGCTGTCTGCGGGGATGCTCGCCGGGCAGGGATGGGCGGTGCACAAGAACCTGCCGTCGCCATCCACTTGAGCGCGGCTCTGCTCGGCACCCGGGCACGCGGCGCTGTGCTGCCAGGGGTGACAAAGGTCAGGTCGGACGGAGGCGTGCAAGGCGTGCACGAGTGAGCCGGCCGCGCGTCAGTGCGAGAGAGCTCGAAGGACCGGTTGCAGAACGACTCCACAGAAACAGAACAGGGCGCAAGACTCGCAGGGGCACTGTGAGGGCAGCGGGTCCGGCACGCCCGATGCCGATGTTGTTAAGGGGCGCGGAGCTTCTGGATGTGCGATGTGCCCCTCGGACCCCCGGCCGCAGGCGAGCCCGCGGGTTCGAACGCCCGCCGCCCGGGTTGAATGAACTGTCCAGGTTGGCTAGAGTCCAATGCTCAGCGCGCCGAATGGGGGAAGATCGTCGCGCATTACCGACATTAATCCGGAGCAGGCCATGGATTTCGCGCGTACCCAGCATTCGACGCGACAGCGCGTGCGCGGTCCAGGCAGCTGGGCGCGCTCCGGCCGCTTTTTCGGCCTTTCCACCCTGAAATTGCCCGCCGACGTCATGACGTTCCTGCGGGCCGGCTTGAGCGATCCGCGCGGCGTCGGCGCGGTCGCGCCCTCCGGACGGGCGCTGGCGAGGCTCATCACCTCCGAGATCGTCGAGACCAGCGGACCGGTCATCGAGCTCGGCGCAGGCACCGGCGTCTTTACCCGCGCGCTGCTCGCTCGGGGCGTCCCGGAGCGGCAGCTGGTGCTGATCGAGGCCCATCCGTATTTCGCGAGCCTGCTCAAGAGCCGCTTTCCGGCCGCGCGCGTGCTGGCGATGCGAGCGGGAGAATTGCGCCGCTTCGACCCGTGCGAGGGGGGTGCCGCCGGCTCGGTGGTGAGCGGCCTGCCGCTGTTGTCGATGCCGCGTCGCGAGATCATGCGCATCCTGCGCGGATCGTTCCGCCGCCTGCGCAGCGGCGGCGCCTTTTATCAATTCACCTACGGGCCCTTGTGCCCCGTTCCCGGCGTGATCCTCAAACGGCTCGGCCTGCGCGCCCAGCGCATCGGCTGGGTGGCCAACAACCTGCCCCCGGCGTCGGTCTACCGAATCGAGCGCACCCGCCGGCCATCGGTGCGCAGGCGACGCGTCAACTGAGGCACCCGGCACGCCGACCGCCCAGGCGTTCAGTGCTCGTGGCGGTGATGAATGTCAGGGAAATGCGCGTGCACATGGGTCAGCGGCTCGTGCGTGTGCTCATGATCGTGCGGCTCGCGTCCGTCCCACTCGAAATCGTGCTCATGCTGATGATGGACGTCGTGACGGTGGCTGTGGGCGTGCCGCACGCGCGAATGAGTGTGCTCATGGGCATGAGTCTCGGTCAGATGCAGCCAGACGCCCCAGCCCATCAGTAACGCCGCGAGCCACAGTGCAGGCTGTGGCAGACGCCGGAACACCAGCAGCGAGACCACCGCGCCGATGAACGGCGCCGTGGAAAAATACGCTCCGGTGCGCGCCGCGCCGAGGTGCCGCAGGGCCAGCACGAACAGCGTCAGGCTCACCCCGTAGCCGGCGAACCCGAGCAGCCCCGCGGCCGCGATGTGCACGCCGTCGGGCCAGCGCAGGCCAAGGAACACGGCGATGCCGAGATTGACCGCGCCGGCGCTCACGCCCTTCAGCGCCGCGATCATCACCGGATCGCCGATCGACACCTTGCGGGTGAGATTGTTGTCGATCGCCCAGCATGCGCAGGCGCCGGCGATCCACGCCGCCGCACCGCCGACAGCGAAGCGCGCCGGCCACGCGAGCAGCACGCCGCCGAGGACGATGGCCAGCATGCCGAGCGCGACGCGGCGGTCGAAATTCTCCCGGAACACGAACCAGGCGGCGAGCGCGGTGAATACCGCCTCCAGGTTGAGCAGCAGCGAGGCGCTTGCCGCCGGGATCTGCCGCAGCCCGGTCATCAGCAGCACCGGTCCGACGATTCCCCCGACGAGGATCGCCCCGGCGAGCCACAACAGCCCGCCGCCGTGCCAGGATCCGCCCTGGCGCCCGCGCGGGCGCGCGATGGCGCGCACCGCGACCCACGCGGCCAGGCCGACGCCGCTGCCGGCATACAGCAGGCCGGCCAGCGTGACCGGCGCGGTTTCCCGCAGGAGGATCTTTGCAAACGGCGTGCTCACCCCGAACAACAGTGCCGCGAGCAGCGCATAGGTGATGCCCCGCTTCGAGTCGCCGTCGGCCGTCGCAGACCCGTTCCCCATGATGCGCGAGTATATCGAGCGTGCGCAGCCGCCGCGGCGGCCCCGCACGCTCACGGGTCATTCCGTCTGGCGGATGAACGGCGCGATGTTTGCGTGCAGGTGCGCGAGTCCGTGCGGGCGCACGTAGATCATGTGACCGGTGTGGTAGAAGCGCAACGCGACGTTCCTCTCGAGCCCCGGCTGCATCGGGAGCTGGCGCATCTGGTACGCGGCCGCGTAATACGGTGTCGCCAGATCGACATACCCGGCGTCGACCCGAACCTTCAGGTTCGGGTCGACGGTCATGGTCGCGGCCAGATCCGGCAGGGCGTTGGGCGCCACGGGCGCCGGCGAGCCTGCGCCCGGCGGGGTGTGCTCCCACTTCCAGTCGTTGCCCACGGCCGCCGACAGAAACAGGTAGCGGTGCCCGGCGCCGAAATGCGGCGTGTGGCGCAGAGACTCATTCGCTGCCGAGACGTAAGCCGAGCCGATGCCCGAAATCAACGGGTCGTATTCGGCGTATTCGGCCAGCGGGTCAAGCGTGGGTCCGGAGAAGCGCGCATCCAGCCGTCCCGTGGTCTTGCCCTCGGCCGACAGCAGCGCTGGCTCGAACTGGGGTCCGGTGACGCGCCGGTCCGGCCTTGCGCAGGTATTGCTCGCTCAGGCCCGTGTGCCCGGCCATCTGCGCCGCGATCGTCTGTTCCTCGGCGCCCGGCAGCGCGGCGCCGCGGTTGAGGGCGGTCAGATACGGCCCCATGGCCCAGGCCGGTACCTGATCGAGCCACGGGTGCCGCCGCGCCGGCAGCTGGGCCAGGCGCTTGTGATACCAGGCGACCGCCGCATACGTCGGAATCGCCAGCGCGTACGGCAGATTGCCGCCCGGATTGAGGTTGGCCTGGTCGATGCTCGTGTCGAAGTTGAGGATGCTCGAGAGCAGCACGACGCCGTTCAGATCGATGTTGTCGGTGTTCTTCAGCATGCCCGCGACGACCGCCGAGCGGGTCGTGCCGTAGCGCTCGCCGATCAGGTATTTGGGCGGGTTCCACCGGTCGTATTGAGACAGGAAGCCGGTAATGAACTGCGTGAACGCCTTGCCATCGGCATCGACCCCGTAGAACATCTTCGGCGAGCCCACCCCGCCGTCCACCTTGCCGATGATGCGGCTGAAGCCGCTGCCCATGGCAGCGACGAGCACCAGATCGCTGGCATCGAGCAGGCTGTACCGATTGTTGAGCAGCCGGTACGGCGCCGGCGGCGTGTGCCCGTGGCTGAGGGTGACGACGCGCACGGGGCCGAATGCGCCGATGTGCAGTGGCGCGCAGCTGCCGCCCGGGCCGCCGTTGTAGAGGAACGCGATGGGCCGGTGATCCGGCTTGGCGCCGTCCTTGAAATAGGCGACATAGAACATCTCGCCGGTGGGTTTGTCCGCTTTGTCGCGCAGGATCAGCGTCCGGGCCTTGGTGGTGTAATGAATGACGTGACCGCCGACAGTGACGCTGCCGTGGGTGGTGAGCGTGTGGGGGATCGTCTAGAACTTCGCCGGGTTGCTGCTTGCCGCGCCGGCCTTGGCGGGAGGGTTGGCGTGGGCGAGCGCGGCCGGGGACAATCCGACGAGCACGGCGGACAGGAGAAGCGCGCGATAGACGGACATGTCTGCTCTGTTTGTCGGTTGATGTGGGAGCGATGTTCGGCTGCGCGGCCGCCGGCGCCGCGCGAGCGCCATCGTAGCAATTCGCCCTGCCGGATGTGGCCCGCTCCTCGAGGCCTGCGCTCGGCCCACCGCAGAACGACACGGCGCGTGGCGCTCGCGCGCCTCTCTGCGCTACCGTTCGACGAGTCGGGCGTGCAGATCGTAGGTGTCGGCGGAGGTCACTTCCACGTCGGCCCACTCCCCGGGCGCAAGCCCCTCGGCATCGGCAACGCGTACGACGCCGTCGATCTCCGGCGCCTCCGCCTCGCTGCGGGCCACGGCGCCGTCCGCGTCCACCGTATCAACCAGAACGCGCAGGCGCTGACCGACACGCCGCCGCAGGCGCTCGGCGCTGATCGCCGCCGCGCATTCCATGAATCGCGCGTAGCGCTCTTGCTGGACCTGTGCCGGAACGTGCGCCGCGATCGTATTGGCGGCGGCGCCCTCGACGGGCGAGTATTTGAAACACCCCACGCGATCGAGCTGCGCTTCGCGCAGCCACTCGAGCAGCTCCTCGAATTCCGCGTCCGTCTCGCCGGGAAAGCCGACGATGAACGTGCTGCGCAGCGTCAGATCAGGACACTGCCGCCGCCACTGCCCGATGCGCTCAAGCACGTTCTCGGCATGCGCCGGCCGGCGCATCCGCTTCAGGACCGTGGGACTGCCGTGTTGGAACGGAATGTCGAGGTAGGGCAGCACCTGCCGCGCGGCCATCAGCCCGATGACCTCATCGACGTGCGGATAAGGATACACGTAGTGCAGCCGCACCCAGGCGCCGAGCGTGCCGAGCGCGCGCGCCAGATCGATGAGCCGCGACTGATAGCCGACGCCGCGCCACTCGGCGCCCTGGTAGCGCAGATCGGCGCCATAGGCGCTGGTGTCCTGGGAGATCACCAGCAGCTCCTTCACGCCGGCGCCCACGAGGCGCTCGGCCTCGGCGAGCACCGCATCGATGCGGCGACTCGCGAGGCGGCCGCGCAGCGCGGGAATGATGCAGAAGCTGCACGAGTTGTTGCAGCCCTCGGAGATCTTCAGATACGCGTAATGCGGCGGTGTCAGGCGGATCCCCTGCGGCGGCAGCAGGTCGAGCAACGGATCGTGCTGCGGCGGCAGGTGCTCGTGCACGGCCTCGAGGAGCGCGGCATAGTCGTGCGGACCGGTGACCTTGAGCACGTGGGGATGACGCTCGAGGATGCGCTCCGGTCGCGCTCCCAGGCAGCCCGTCACGATCACCCGGCCGTTGCGCTCGAGCGCCTCGCCGATCGCCTCCAGCGACTCATCGATCGCCGCGTCGATGAATCCGCAGGTATTGACCACGACCAGCTCGGCGCGCTCGTAGCTGGGGCTGATTGCATAACCCTCGGCGCGCAGGGTGGTCAGAATGCGCTCGGAGTCCACCAGCGCCTTGGGGCAGCCGAGGCTGACGAAGCCGATTTTCGGGGTGCGCCGGCGCACCGGCGCGCGCTGGCGGTCTGGCGGGCTCATCTGGATTCTGCGGGGTATGGCGTGACAGAGGGGCTGCTGCGGGGCGCGCAGCCTACCCGCGCCGGCCCGGCCACGCAACCCGCCGGAGGCTAGCGCCCGTACACCACCGTGATCTCGGTCTCGGCAATCGCTGCGTCGCGCACGGCGGCAGCGACGGCGCCCGCCGGAGCGTCCTTCGCGACGGCAACCTGCGCTGAGCCGAGGGCGTACAGCAGCACATGGTAGTGGTGCGGCGGCCCCGGCGGCGGGCACGGGCCGCCGTACTCCGGAAACCCCCAGTCGTTGCGCGTCTGCACGGCGCCTGCGGGCAGCCCGTGCCCTTCCGGGGCGCCCGCCCCGGCCGGCAGCGAGCGCACGCCGGCGGGAATGTCGATCACCAGCCAGTGCCACCACCCGCCCCGGGCATCGGAGTCGAAGATCAACAGCGCGAAGCCGTGCGTGCCGGCCGGAGGATGCCGCCAGGTGACGGCGGGAGAGATGTTCCGCCCGCGGCAGCCGTCGCGGTTGTACACGTGCGCCAGAGGAACGCTGCCGCCCGGCGTCAGATCGGGGCTGCTCAGCGTGAATCGCGCGCCGCGCACCGCGGCAGCGGCGTTCCGTCCGGCGGCCGGCACGGCAATCGCCAGCAGCACGGCGAGCAGGGCCACGGAGCAGCCCGGTTCTAGCCTGGAACGTCGAGGCATGGTTGTCTCCCCCCGGGCGGCCGCCAGCGACCGCCGGCAACAGTGTGCAGCCGCGCGGGCCATCCGGCAAACTAGACCGGCATGAGTACCGCGAAGACCGCCCTCATCACGGGTTCCACCGACGGATTAGGCCGCGCCGTGGCGCGAACGCTGGCCCGCCAGGGCTACCGGGTGTGGCTGCACGGCCGCGACAGCCTGCGTGGCGAAGCGCTGGCTCGCGAGATCGCCGCTCAGGGCGGTGAGGCGCGCTTTGTGCGCGCCGATTTTGCCTCGCTCGCCGAAGTGCGCGCACTCGCCGCGAGCGCGCTGCGCGAGCTCGCGGGGCTCGATCTGTTGATCAACAACGCCGGGATCGGTCCCACGAGCCCGGGCGCGCACGGCCGGGAGCTGAGCGCGGACGGGTACGAGCTGCGCTTCGCGGTGAATTACCTGGCGGGCTTCCTGCTGACGCGGCTGCTGCTGCCGCTGCTCGAGCGCAGCGCGCCGGCGCGCATCGTCAATGTCTCCTCCGCTGCGCAGTACCCGCTCGACTTTGACAACCTGATGCTCGAGCGCGCCTACAGCGGCATGCGTGCCTATGCGCAGAGCAAACTCGCGCAGGTCCTGTTCACTTTCGATCTGGCGCGGGCGTTGCGCGCAGGCAACGTCACCGTCACGTGCCTGCACCCGGCCACCTACATGGATACGTCGATGGTGCGCGCCATGGGCGTCAGGCCGCTCAACACCGTGCTGGACGGTGCGACAGCCGTGGTGCGGCTCGCCTGCGCGCCGGAGCTCGCCTCGACGAGCGGCGAGTTCTTCGACGGCCTCGAGGCTGCGCGCGCACATCCCCAGGCCGACGACGAGGCGGCCCGCAGGCGGCTGGCCGCGGTGAGCGCGCAGCTCGCCGCCCTCCCGGCCGGCGCCGCGTCCTGAGCCGCAGATGCCGTTCGATCAGGCGTACTACCGGCGCTTCTACTACGACCCGCGCACCGCGGTGACCTCGCGCACCGAGATGCGCGCCCGCGCCCGCCTCATCGGCGCATTCACCGCGCACATCGGGCTGCCGGTGCGGCGCATTCTCGATGCCGGCTGCGGAACCGGGCTGCTGCGCGCGCCGCTGTTGCGTGCGCTGCCGAAGGCCGCCTACGTGGGCTTGGAATCGAGCGAGTACCTGTGCCGACGCTACGGCTGGCGGTCGGGGCAAGTGCAGGACCTGCGGCCGGATGCGCCGTTCGACCTGCTGATCTGCTATGACGTGCTGCAGTATCTCGAGGCGCGCGAGGCGGCGCGCGCGCTCGCCAATTTCGCCCGGTTGTGCCGCGGCGTGCTGTATTTCAGCGCGCTGACCCGCCGCGA
>JAJYLP010000123.1 GCA_021787615.1 Pseudomonadota bacterium | reverse complement strand
GCCGACGTCAAGGCGCGAATCGCCGCGCTGAGGTCCGCCGACCCGGGCAACGACGCCGCCATTCCCGTGGACCTCGTGACCTCCTCGGGCAGCGGGCTCGATCCGGACATCAGTCTCGCGGCCGCCTACTACCAGGCCGACCGCGTCGCGCGGGCCCGTGGCTTGAGCGTGGCGCGGGTACGGGCCCTGATCTCGGCGCACGCGCGCGGCGGAGAGCTCGGCGTGCTGGGCGATCCGCGGGTCAACGTGCTGGAGCTGAATCTGGCGCTCGAGGCCATGAAATAATGTCCGGATGAACCGCCCGACGCTGACGCCGACGGCCGAGCGCCGGCCCGATCCGCAAGAACTCCTCGCCCGCGTGCAGGCCGAGGAGGCGCGGGCCGGGCGGGGGCGGCTGCGCATCTTCTTCGGCGCCTCGGCCGGTGTCGGCAAGACCTACTCGATGCTGCAGGCCGCGCGCAGCGAGCAGGCAGCAGGCACCGATGTGGTCATCGGCTACCTCGAGCCCCACGGGCGGACCGAGACCGAACAGCTCGCCGAGGGGCTCGAGCGGCTGCCCACCCTCGGGGTCAGCTATCGCGGCATCGTGCGTCAGGAGTTCGATCTCGACGCGGCGCTCGCGCGGCACCCGCAGATCCTGCTGGTCGATGAGCTCGCGCATTCCAACCTGATCGGCGGCCTTCCCCAGCCGCGCCATCCCAAGCGCTGGCAGGACATCGAGGAGCTGCTCTCCGCGGGCGTTAACGTGTGGACCACCGTCAACGTCCAGCACCTCGAGAGCCTCAACGACCTGATCTATCAGACCACCGGCGCGCGCCAGAGCGAGACGCTGCCGGATCACGTGTTCGATGAGGCGGAAGCCATTGAGCTGATCGATCTGCCCGCCGACGATCTGCTCGCGCGCCTGCACGCCGGCAAGGTGTACGTGTCCGACGCGGTGGCGACCGCCGCCGAGCGGTTCTTCCGCCGCACCAACCTGATGGCGCTGCGCGAGATCGCGCTGCGCCGGGTCGCCGAGCGCGTCGAGGCTGCGGCGCGCGAGCTGCAGCCGGAGCGCGCGCGGGGACGCATCGCCGGGGAGCGCATTCTGGTGGCGGTCGGACCGGATGCGCAGGCCGAGCAGCTGGTGCGCACCGGCAAGCGCATGGCCGATGCGCTCGCGGCCAGCTGGACCGTCGTGTACGTGGAGACGCTGGCGCTGCTGCGCCTCTCCGATGAGCAACGCAACCGGCGCATCGCCGTGCTGCGCCTCGCCGAGTCGCTCGGTGCCGAGACCGTGACTCTGGACGGCCCGTCGGCGGCAGCGGCGCTGCTCGAGTACGCCGAGACGCGACGCGCGACGCGTGTGCTGGTCGGAGCGCCGAAGCGGCGCGGCTGGCGGGCGTGGCTGCGGGCCTCCACTTCGACCCGGTTGGTGAAGCAGGCGCATGCCTTCGATGTCATCGTGGTCGCGCCGACTGAGCTGACAGCGGTGCGGCCGCCGGGGATGAGGCTGGCCGCGGGCGGCGCTCCGGCGGAGATCCCCTGGAACCGTTACGGCTGGGCGGTGGGCGTGAGCGTGCTCTCCACGGTCCTCGCCTTCATCATGTATCCGCGCTTCGAGCTCTCCAACCTTGCCATGGTCTACCTGCTCGGGGTGACCGTGGCGGGCCTGCGCCTCGGGCGCGGGCCCTCGGCGCTTACCGCCGTACTCAATGTCATGGCCTTCGATTTCTTCTTCGTGCCGCCGCGCTTCACGATTGTCATATCCGACGCCCAGTACTTCGTCACCTTCGCCGCCATGTTGACGATCGGCCTCGTCATCGCAACGCTGACCGCGAACGTGCGCCAGCAGACCCGCGTGGCGGGCGCCCGCGAGCGGCGGACCGCGGCGCTGTACGCGATGAGCCGGGAGCTAGCGGTCACGCGCGGCATCGAGAACATGGCGCGAGCGGCAGTCCGCCACGTGGCGGAGGTGTTCGATTGCCGCGCGGTGCTGCTGCTGCCGAGTGAGGCTGGCGAGCTGCGTCTGCCGGACGGGGAGCCGCAGACCGGCTCGCTGCGTGGCGCCGACCTCGCCGTGGCGCAGTGGGTGAATGATCACGGTCGCCACGCCGGGCTCGGCTCCGATACCCTGCCGGCGACCCCGGCGCTGTACGTGCCGCTCGGCGACGAGCAGCACCCGATCGGCGTGCTGGCCGTGCTGCCGGCCAATACGCGGCGCGTGCTGCTGCCGGAGCAGAGCCAGCTGCTCGACACCTTCGCCGGACAGATCGGGCTGGCGCTCGAGCGGGCGCGCTTCGCCGATGCGGCGCAGGCCTCGAGCCTGGCGGCCGAGCGGGAGAGTCTGCGCAACACGCTGCTTGCCTCGATCTCCCACGACCTGCGCACGCCCCTTGCGGTCATGGTGGGCGCAGCGAGCACGCTCACCGAGCGCGGCGAGGCGCTCGATGCCCGCCAGCGCCGCCAGCTCGCCAGCTCGATCGAGCAGAAGGCACGCGAGATGTCCGAGCTCATATCCAACGTGCTCGATCTGATGCGCTTCCAGTCCGGGCAGGTCCCGCTGCTGCGCGACTGGCAGACCGTCGAGGACCTCGCGGGCGCGGCGCTGCAGCGCCTCGAGGAGCGACTGCGCGAGCACCCGGTCGAGCTGCGATTGCCGGGCGATCTGCCGCCGGTGCACGTGGACGCGGGGCTCGTGGTGCAAGTGTTCGCCAACCTGTTCGACAACATCGCCAAATACACGCCGGCCGGCACGCATGCCGTCGTCAGCGCAATCAACGAGGGCGCCAGCGTGCGTGTGGTGATCGAGGACGACGGTCCGGGACTGCCCGAGGGGGATCCGCAGCGGTTGTTCGAGAAATTCCAGCGCGGCAGCGGCGAGGGGGCGGTGGCCGGGGCGGGTCTGGGCCTGGCCATCTGTCGCGCCATCGTGCGCGCCCATGGCGGGGAGATCGTGGCGCGCCGGCGCGAGCAGGGTGGCGCGCGCTTGGAGTTCACGCTGCCGACGCGGGAACCGGGAGCGTGACCGAGGCGATGCACCAGGTGCTGGTGATCGAGGACGAGCCGGCGATCCGCAACGTGCTGAAGGTGCTGCTCGAGGCCGAGCGTTACCGGGTCATCGAGGCGGAAAGCGCGCTGCGCGCGGAAATCGAGAGCCGCAGCCACAAGCCCGATCTGCTGCTGCTCGACCTCGGGCTGCCGGACGGGGACGGGCTGGCGATTATCCGCCGGGTGCGCGCCTGGTCGCCCGTCCCGATCATCGTGCTGTCGGCGCGCGCGCAGGAGCAGCAGAAGATTGCGGCGCTCGATGCGGGCGCGGACGATTACGTGACCAAGCCGTTCAGCGCACCGGAACTGCTCGCGCGGGTACGCGCGGCGTTGCGCCGCAACGTGCGCGGCGCGGACCAGCGCGGCGTGCTGACGTTCGGAGCGGTCCGCATCGATCTCGAGAAGCGCGCGGCGAGCGGCGCGGACGGGGAGATTCACCTCACCCCGCTCGAGTACCGCGTGATCGAGTCCCTGGCGCGGCATCTCGGCGCCATCGTCACGCAGCAGCAGCTGATCCGCGAGGTCTGGGGACCGGAGCGCCTCGGGGACTCGCGCGGACTGCGCGTGTGCATCATGAATCTGCGCGGCAAGATCGAGTCCGACCCGCACAAGCCGCGCTATCTGCTCACCGAGGCGGGCCTCGGCTACCGATTGCGCGCCGAGGACGCCTGAGCGGCGCGCCGCCGCGCAGGATGCGCGGGCCGGCGGCACGGCCGTTGCCGCCGCGGGCCCGTCAGGTCAGCGAGACCACCAGTTTGGCCGAGTGGCTGCGCCAGTGGATGGGGATGACGAAGGCGCGCGCGCCGGAGGGCTGCGCGATTTGCGGCTTCTCGCCGGCGAACACGCTCGGCACGGAAATCACGAAATCATGGCCGAAGTCCCGCCGCGCGTTGCCCGAGATGGTGTTGGCCACCTCGCCGACCAGGTCGCGCATACTCTCGTGGCTGAAGTCGCTCTCCTGCATCTTCATCAGCAGCACCGTCAGCATGGCGCGCGGCGCGGTGAAGTAAACCACCCCTTCGCGCTTGCCGGAGATGTTGATCATGCCGGTGTAATCCTGCATGGCCGGCTCGCCCTCGAGCAGATAGGGCGAGCCGATGGTCGCCGGCTGCTGTGCGGCCACCTCGAAGTAACGGGTGGTGCCGTCAACGAACGTTTTCAGTTCCTCTTCGCGCAGCATGTGCGTGTTCTCGGTGCCGTGCGTGCCGGATCAGTACATCAGCTCGGCGATCGCGTCGTTCAGCTGCCGGTCGGTGAACGGCTTGTTGAGGAAGCCGTTCGCGCCGCGCTCCATGGCCTCCACCGCGGTGGCCTTGTCGGCGAGCGCCGAGATGACCAGGATCCGGATCTCGGGCTTGAACCGGACCAGCTGCGTGATGCACTCGATGCCGTCCATCTGCGGCATCGTCAGATCCATGGTGACCAGGTCCGGGTCGGTCCTGCGCGCCAGCTCCAGCGCCTCCAGGCCGTTGGCGGCGGTGCCGACCACCTCGAGTTCATCGAACTGCTGCGAGCGCTCGATGCGCCGCCGCACGATGTTCGAGTCGTCGACGATCAGCAGTCTGATGGTCCGCCGCGCGACAGTCTCCTGTGCCGTGCCCATGAGCCGTTGTCCTCGGCGCGCCTACGCCACCGCGGTCTCGCTGGCCGTGGGCAGTGCGATCTTGAAGCGCGTATAGCGGCCGGGGTTGGTGCTGACACCGATCTTGCCGCCGAGGCCGTAGACCGCCTTGGCGACCACGTCCATGCCCGCGCCGCGGCCGGCATCCATCGACACCTCGGTGCGTGTGGAGAATCCGGGCTTGAAGATCAGCGCCAGCGACGCGCGGTTGTCGAGCTGCGCCGCCTGCTCCGCGCTGAGGATTTTCCTGCGCACGGCCGCCTCTTTCAGCGCCTCGGGCGAGAGCCCCGCGCCGTCGTCCTCGAAGAGCAGCTCGTAGCCGGTCTCCACCCGGCGGAAATCCACCCGCACCTGGCCGGAGCCTGATTTCGCGCCGGCGCGGCGCACCGCGTCCGCTTCGATTCCGTGCACGGCGGCATTGCGCAACATCTGGATGAGGCAGTCCTTGACAGTCGGCAGATACGCCCGCGGGCAATCCGCGAGCCCGTTGAGCGTGAGCTTGAAGTCCTTGCCGTGATCCTGCGCCAGCTTGCGCGCGAGGGAGTGCAGCGTCGAGGCCACCTCCTCCGGGCCGTTCGTGCCGAGGCGCAGCGCCGGCGTGCTCAAGGTGCCCTCCGGGGCGGGCGTGCCTTGCTTCAGGCTCGAGAGGCGCAGCGTCATCTCGCGCACGCCGCGCAGATGGGCGAGCAGCTCATCGAGTTTCAGCACCAGCGGCAGGAAGTCGTTGCCGGTGAGCTCGCTGCGGCCTTTGAACTGCGCCACCATGTCCTCGAGGTGATGGACGCGCTGGGCGATGCTCATCAGGTTCAGCGCCGAGGCCTCGCCCTTCAGCGAGTGCAGCTCGCGCGCGAGGCCGGCGAGCTTCTTGCTGAACTCCGCGTGGTTGCGCGCCGGCTCCTTCAGGATCGCGTTGATGTGCTTCAGACCCGCCGAGGCGCTGTCGAGGAAGGCCCCGATCTGCAGCGGGTCGGAATGCAGCATGCCGACCATCATGTCGAGCTGGGAGTGAGCGTTCTCCTGGGCCTCGTGCAGCTCGCGCGAGAGCAGCACGCTCGAGGTGATGTCACCGACGGCGCACAGCACGTGCTTGATGCCCTTCGGACCCATCACGCGGTGGAAATCGAACTGCAGGTAGCGGGTCTCCTTGCCGCCGCGACCGTTGTCCATGCTCACCTCGAGCTGGCCCAGCGGGTTGATGCTCTTCATCAGGTTCTCGTGCGCGCGCTCGCCCCAGAGCAGCTTGATGAACTTCGTGGCGGTGGCGAGCGTCTCGGGCGGCACCTTGTCGCGCAGCAGCTCCTCGAACGACAAGCCGGCGAAGTCCTGGCGGGCGAACAGGTGGGTCAGCGCCTGGGACCACACCGCGCCGATGCGGTAGTCGGCATCGAGCAGAAAGAAGCCCTCGCGCACCGTGGCCAGGATGTCGCGTGTCTGTTCCTGGGCTTCACGCGCCGCACGCTCCCCGCGGGAGCGCGCCAGCTGCAGGTAGGCGGCCGCGAGGCCGAGCAGCAGCACCGCGAGCACGCCGCCCGAGAGCAGCAGGCGCAGCCGCGCGGCCGCCGCGGCGGTGCGCGCCTGCAGGGAGGCGCTGACCGTGGCCAGCTGCCGGTGCAGCGCCGCGGCGTTGGTCTGGGCGAACAGTTCGGCGCGCCGCACGCGAGCATAGAACACCCGCCCGCTGCGCGAGAGCGAGCTGGTGGTGGCGGTATCGGAGTACGGCTCCCCGTCATAAGCGAGCACGGGCGTGAGCACGCCGGCGTAGCTGCGCCACAGTGCGGCGGCGGCGTGCATCGCCGCGGGATCGAGGCCGGGCTGACGCTCGAGCGCGGCGAGGTCCTGGTTGAAGCCCCGTACGCTGCCGGCGAGCTCGGCGTGCACGTGGCCGGTGTACTCGAGCGTATCGAGCCGCTCGCGCAGCGCCGTGAGCTGCTCGGAGACCACCGACGGATAGGTCTCAAGCTCGCTCGCCCGCTGCAATGTGCCGACGCTGGCACGGATTTCCGTGGCGAGCCTGAAGCCGATGATCAGCACCAGACTCATCACCGCGGCGAGCACGATGCCGGCGCCCGCGGTGAGCAGCCGGCGGCTTCGATCAGTGCCTGACAGTCGCATGAGTGGTTCCCGGTCAGTTCGGTAGTACGAAGCGGATCATGGTGCGGACCGGCACTGCGACCGGCTCGCCGTGGAATCTCGGCGGCGCATAGCGCCAGCGGCGGATGGCATCGAGCGCGGCGCGGTTGAACACGCCCGTCGGGGTGGCCGCGATCACCTGGAGACTGCGCGTGCGGCCGCTCTTGTCGACGACGTACTGCACCGTCACCTGGCCGGCGATGCGCTCACCGAGCGCCCGTTGCGGGTAAACCGGCGCAACGTAGTGGGTGCGGCGCAGATTCTCGGCCACCTCGGACAGCTGCGCGCGCGTGGGCGACAGCGGCTTGGCGGCGAGCGATGCTGCGCTGTGCAGTGAAGCGGCGCTCGCGCCCCAGCGGCGCGCAGCGGCCAGGTCCGCAAGCGCCACCGCATGCTGTCCGGCGCGGGACGCGGACTCGGCGCGCGCCACCAGCGCCGCGGCCAGCGCGCTGCGCAATCGGCTCGCCGCGGCCGCCTGCTGCGGGTCGGGGTGATCCGCAGCGACGGTGCTCAGGTAGTACGCGGCGCTGTCATTTGCCGGCTGCAGCAGCCGCCCGGCGTCGAGACGGGCGCGTGCGTCGGCGAGCAGCTGCTCGAGCCTGGAGTTCGCGGCGTTCGTGCGCGCCGCGGCGAGCTGTGTACGCAGGGCGGCGAGCGTCTCGGCCGTCGCGCCGTTTTCGCGGGCGGCGGCGAGCCACTGGTTCTCCGCCGCGCTGTGGCCGGCCATGCCCGCCGCGCGCGCCTGGCGCAGCAACGCGCTGGTCAGCGCCTGCGCCGCGTTTTGCGTGGCGGGTGCGGTCGGCGCGAGCGCGCGCAGGCGCGCGAGCGCCGTTTGCGCGCTGACGGGGCCGGTGAGCCGATTGGCATCGATGCGTCGGGCAAGCTGCCCGGCGATCTTCTGGATCTGCCGCTTCGCCTGCTGGCCCGTGAGCGCGCTCTGCCAGGTCGCGAGCTGCGCGGCCGGCACGCCGCGGCGCGCCGCCTGGGCGATGAGCGCCGGCACCGTGCCGAGCGGCCCGTTCGCCAGGGCCTGATTGACGAGGGCCTC
>JAJYLP010000030.1 GCA_021787615.1 Pseudomonadota bacterium | reverse complement strand
GTGATTTGACCATCCGCGCATCATGCCAAATTTCCGCCCTTCCACAACGTCGCCTAAACCCTATGAAAATAGATCCCGCGCCGTGATCAGGTCACCAATTTCACCCACACGAAACCACGAAGACCCATAAATTGGTTTTGTTGAGCGTTTTGTAAAATGCCTGCGCCTTTTTGTTCGCGGCCAGAACCTTCAGGAAATCCTTCGGGACTCTCGCCTCTCGAAAGGAGTCGTACGCAGCTGCCCAGCGACCGTCATCCTGCGCCGCTCTGATCTCCCTCAGACCGGCCGGTGTCATCTGCTCGCTATCAATCAGGCGTTGGGCGTGCTCGGTGTTCTTCTTGGACCAACTGCTTTTGCGTCGTCTGGGCGTGAACTTCTGCAGCCATGACTGCTCGTCGAGCGATTTCCTCTGGCCGTCTATCCAACCAAAACACAGTGCCTGGTCCAGGGCTTCCGAGTACGTGATCGACGTGATGTGCGAATGCCTCTTCTGTAGGCGTAGCCATATGCCCGCAGACCGGCCATGATTCTTCGTGAGCCAACGCCGAAAGTCACGGCACTCTTTTAACGATAATACTTCCACGGAGCATCTCGCTGACGTTCAATCTCGTGCGGCGCGCCGTTTGCGCCATATTGAGATCATCGTCGAAAACCTATTCGTCGTTCAAACGCAGATTTCTGCCGAAGTGAATTCGACGCCAGTACTCGGCTTTTGCGTACCCTTGTGAGCAATCAGCATGGAGCTTCTCGTTGCCGTGCCGCTCGCGGGGCGGTCTGCCTCCGGAAAAGCGCTCGGAGCACGTGCGCGAGATGAGCGGTGCCGGCTGATCGGCCGCGCCGTCTCCGTGTGCCCACATGGATATATTTCGTGGATACGGACTTGTTTGCCGTCGAAGAGCGGTACATGCGCGGCAGAGCAGGTGCGGTTCTCGAGCGGGGAAATCGCGTTCGGAATCCGATGGCACAACGCAGTGCAACTTTCCCGCCTGCCTCAAAACGGCGCCGACGGGAGCACGAGCAAGCGGGTCTCAATTGAGGCAAGTTCTGGTGTGCGCGGGTAAAGCGTTGCACTCGCTGAGTGTCCGTGTGTGCGCGAAGACTCAATCTGCGGCATGACGGTTCGGGACGCTCGGATTGATCTCGGCTTCCGGGTCTCGCCCGTGCACTGAATTGGGGCGCAGGGGGATCCGGTTCTCCTGTTGCGCTGCCACGAACGCCAAGCGTAAGCTCACCCTTGGTTTCCCGGTGAGTGGGCACGATGGCCGCAGAGACGAACGACGGGCAGGCGGGGGCGCAACCGCGGGCCATCATTGCCGCTACCGTCGGTAATGCCCTCGAGTTCTACGATTTCTTCATATACGGCCTCTTCGCCGTACAGATCGGGCGGGCATTTTTTCCGGCAACTAACTCCTACGTCAGCCTGATGCTGTCGCTGGCGACATTTGGAGTCGGGTTTCTCACCCGGCCGTTAGGTGCCCTCGTGCTCGGCGCTTACGCCGACCGAGTTGGTCGCCGGCCCGCCATGGTGCTCAGCTTGTCCATGATCGGCATCGCCATGGTAGCGCTGGCGTGCATCCCCTCATACGCCGTGATCGGCGTTGCGGCGCCCGTGCTCGCAGTGATTGCGCGCCTGCTCCAAGGCTTTTCGCTGGGCGGAGAAGTTGGCGCGAACAGCGCGTTTCTCGTGGAGGCCGCCCGACCAGAGCGTCGCGCCGAGATCGTCTCTTGGCAGGGCGTTAGCCAGGCGATCGCACTCGTGCTGGGGAGCCTGGTGGGAACCGTACTGGCGGCCTTCCTCTCACCCGCGGCGCTCGACGGCTACGGGTGGCGTATCGCCTTCCTGATAGGGGCGGCGATAGTGCCGTGTGGATACTGGCTGCGCCGGCATCTCGCAGAGACCCTGCAGGGGCAGGATGCGGAATACTCGCCGGCGGCCGGCGGGTCATCGCCGGCTTTGGGCCGGCCCGAGCGCCTGCAGCTGGTGCGCAAGCATTGGCGAGCGATGCTGTTCGGCTTGATGGCGATTGCCGCAGGCACCGTCGGTACATATATCTTCGTGTACATTGCTACGTACGCGCAGACAACGTTGCACCTGCCGCCGCGCGCAGGATTCCTGGCGAGCCTCGCCGGATACAGCGTGGAGATCCCCTGCATCCTGATCGGCGGTCGTCTCTCTGACCGGTACGGGCGCAAGCCCGTCAACGTGTGGGGAAATCTAGCCTTTCTGCTGGGCATTTACCCCGCGTTCGTCTGGGTCGTTGCCGCGCGCTCGGTCACGGCGTTGATTTGGGCCATGGTCATCCTGAACGCCGCGTATTCCCTGCGCATGGGATCGTTCTACGCGGCATTCATCGAGTCGCTGCCGCCGAAGATCCGCAGTGGCGGTTTTGGCACCGTGTATGCCCTTTCCGTCGCGATTTTCGGCGGAACGACCCAGCTCGTGGTCACCTGGATCATTCACGTCACGGGAAGCGCAATCGCCCCGGCCTGGTACCTGATCGGGTTCACCGTGATCGGGCAGATTGCGTACATGCTGTATCCGGAGACTGCACCGGTCCGGCTACGCGCGAGGGCGGCTGCTGCGGCCGGCAGCGGGCGTGCGGTCGACTACTGAAAATGTCGCAGACCGCCGCACGGTAGCCCCTCGGGACTGACGTACCGTTTGGCGCCGGTGCGCCGCCCGGATCGCGAACCTGGCGGGTCTCGAGCTCGCGCATCTGGTCCGCAAGCTGCGGTTCGAGTGTGGACTCGTTGGCGGTGCGCTGATCGCTTGAGCAGCTCAGACGGACCTTTAGGGTGAGCGGGATCGCCGCCGTCCTTGGCCTTCGAGCCGTGAGCCGGTCATGCAGCCGATCTTCCGTTGGCGGCTGCCGCCTGCGACTCCGCGGTTGAACGTTGCTGCCATCCTGTGCGCATCCGATGCGCGGGAGCCGGTGAGTTGAAGCAAAGGGGGAGCCGATGTGCGACCAAGACGACTTCGACACGATGAACTATGCCCGCTCTGCCACTTTGTCGCGGCGGCAGTTCGGCGCCCTGGTGGCCGGCTCTGGCCTCGTATCGCTGCTGCCTGCGTTGGCGGACTCCGCGCCGATTGCCGGCTCATCGGTCGAGATCCGCACGCCGGATGGAATCTGCGATGCCTACTTCACTCATCCGACGACTGGGGTTCATCCCGGCGTACTCATGTGGCCCGACATCTTCGGACTGCGGCCGACGTTTCAGGCCATGGCCGACCGGCTGGCGGGCTCAGGCTATGCCGTGCTGGTCGTCAATCCGTTCTATCGGATCAAGCGGGCCCCGACCTCACCGCCGCACCCCGACTTCAATGACCCGGCGACGCGAAAGGAGCTGATGCGTCTGATGGACTCGTTGACGCCAGCGACCGCCGTAACCGATGCGCGCGCGTTCGTGCCGTGGCTCGACGATCGAGCCGCCGTCAGCAACACACGCAAGATGGCGAGCACCGGTTACTGCATGGGCGGGCCGTTCACCCTGCGCACCGCTGCCGTTTTCCCGGACCGCATCGGCGCCGGCGCGACCTTTCACGGGGCCGCGCTGGTCACGGACAAGCCGGACAGCCCTCACCTGCTGATCCCGCACATCAAGGCGCAATACCTCATGGCCATCGCCGCGAGCGACGACGCGAAGCAACCGCAGGCCAAGACCATCCTGCGGGAGGCATTCCGCAAAGCGCATCTGGAGGCGGAGATCAAGGTCTACCCCGGCACTCTGCACGGCTGGTGTGTGCCGGATTCAAGGGTCTATAACCCTGTACAGGCACAGAAGGCATGGGCGCGACAGCTCGTGCTGCTGAAGCGGGCACTGGCGTAGCGTCGGACCGACCATCGCGCGGCCGGCTGTGCTCGTCCGGAATCAGCGCTCAGCCTGCGCCGCAGCATGCACCCGGCAGGTGCCGCCCGTGATTCATCTGTATGATCCGGTGCGCCCGGCGGCGAGGCTGGCACCGCGCGCCAGGGCCGCTCGGCTTGGCCCGTGAGTCGCCGGAGAGCCGTGATGAGCCGCAGGCGAGGGAGTGGCAAGCGATTCAATGGCCTGATTTGCCGGACAAGCCGCCGGTCCCCGGGGCGTTTGACCGTCCACGCGCTTGCGGCCCGAATCGCCTCGCCGGGCGCGCCATGCGCCGGGATCAGCGCCGTGCGAGACCCCGCAGGCCCGCCGCGACGAATGGTCCCAGCCGCGCCCTGAGTGCCGCCACGTCCGCCGAACGGCACAGTCCCGCAGACAGCACGTCCAATCGGCCGGTCTCGGCGAGCGACAGCGTCAAGGCGCCGGTCAGGAAGTTGTAGCCCCAGTACACGTCCTGGGGAGCGGCCTGCGGCAGGGATTGCATCAGCGCCTCGATGAACTGCTTCACCGTCGCATTGAATGTCTTGCCCATCATGCGCTTGCCCCACTCGGGGGAGTTGTTCACCTCGGCGAGCAACGAGAAGTAGCTGTGCCAGCCCCGATCCGCGTGCTCGAGAAAATCGAGGATCGGGTCGAAGAATGCACCCACCACTGCCTCCGTCGATGCCGGGGCCGGGGCCGCCGCACGCCGCACCTCGGCAAGCCGCCGCAGCCGCTCCTCGTTGAGCAGTGCGCCGCGCCGCTCGAGGACCGCCTCGAAAAGCGGCTGCTTGCCGCCGAAGTGATAATTCACCAGCGCCAGGTCGACGCCGGCAGCCCGTGTGATCGTGCGCAGAGAGGTGCCGTGATACCCCTTGCGCGCGAAGAGCTTCTCGGCGGCATCCAGCAGCTTCTCTTTGGTCGTGCGCCTGGGTCGGGCCATCGTGTGTTCCCGAATGCAAACAATCATTCTAGACGCTGCGCGCCGCGGATAGATAGCCCCGGGCTCCCCGGGGCGCGCCGCAGCGACCGGCCCCCGGGCGGCCGCTGCGGCACATCGGGGCGCCGCCCGAGGGAGGGGTGGACGGAATCGGCCGTTCCAGTATTGCATTTTCCCCCGCACGGACATATCTTCAACGTTCGTTGAAGTATCTACAACGCTCGTTGAATTAAACGGAACGGGCGTGGCTGCCGGCTCGGCGACGTGCAGCAGACATAAAGCAGGGGGGTCTATGCGTAACCGGTTGGTCCATGCAGTTGTCGTTTCGTGTCTCGCCGCGGCAGTCGCGCACGCGCAGGCGCCTGCCCGGCCGCCCGCCAAGGCGCGCGCCGCGCAGGCCGATCCCGCGGTGCCGCAGCTGAAGGAGATCGTGGTCACCGCGCGACTGCGCGCGGAAAACCTGCAAAATGTGCCGCTCACCGACACCGCCATCACGGCCAGCAAGCTCACCGACTGGCACGTCACCACGCTCGCCGACCTCAACAGCTTCGTGCCCAACATGAAGATTTCCCAGGACCGGGCCACCAGCAGCACGATCAACGTGTACATCCGCGGCATGGGCCAGTCCGACCCGCTGTGGGGCTTCGATCCGGCGGTCGGGGTGTACATCGATGATGTGTACATGGCCCGGCCGCAGGCCGGGCTCCTCGACGTGCTCGACGTCAAGCGCATTGAGGTGCTGAGCGGCCCGCAGGGCACCCTCTACGGCAAGAACACCATCGCCGGCGCCATCAAGTACGTCACACGCGGTGTCGTCGGCCCGCGGCGGCTGTCGGTGTCGGTGACCGGCGGCAACTACGGCGAGAACGACTACAAGCTCAGCTTCGCAACACCGGTGGTGGACCACCACGTGTACTTCGGCGTGGATCTCGGCGAATTCCGGCACGGCGGCTACGGGCACGTCGTAGCGCAGCCCGGCGTGCCGCCGAGCCCCTACAACTTCGTCGGCGAGGACGTCTCGAACAAGAAGATCTTCGCCGGCCGCGCGGCGCTGACCTTCCTCTGGGGTGCGAGCTCCGAGCTCAGGCTCGTCGCGGACGACATCCTGGACAACTCGAACGCCTCGGGCGGTCACCGGCTGAACAGTTACCTCGTTCCGCAGCTGTCCAACCCGTTCGACGTCTACGACGGCATGCCGGTGAGCAAGGACTACTTCCACCGCAACGGTTTCTCGGGCACTTACACGCAGAAGCTCAGCGACGATCTCGGACTGAAGCTGGTCGGGGCCTACTACCGCGGCCGTGGCCGGCAGTTCATCAATTTCTCCGAGACCACCCAGAACCTCTTCGAGGTCCCAGCCGAGTACCATGACCAGCAGACCTCCGGCGAGGGCCAGCTCACCTACACCGGCAACCGGGTCAAGGGCGTGGGGGGGCTCTTCTTCATGAACAGCACGGCCTGCGGCGCCTATAACGCCTCGATCGGCACGCTCACCCTGCTCGGCATTCCCGCATACGACCTGTATGTCACCCAGCTGGTCGAAGGGTGCGTGCGCACCAAGAGCTACGCGATCTACGGGGATACCTCCTGGAAGCTCACCGACAAGCTCGACCTGGACGTGGGGCTGCGCTGGAACGAGGACCGCAAGCTGGCGCACGTCTATCAGGCAAGCTACGGGAGCCTCGCGCCCGATCAGCTCCTGCCGGGCCGGACGTTCTTCAATCCCTCGGCGGTGCCGGCCGGCTTCTTCCCCGACCCGGGCGTCGTCACCAATTACACGCGCCGCCGTCCGTTCGTCAATCTCACGCCACGGTTCGGGTTCGACTACCACTTCACGCCGCGTGTGATGGGCTACATCATGTACAGCCGCGGCTTCCTCAGCGGCGGCTTCGACATGCGCGGAAACGCGGCGGTGTTCCCCGGCACCAAGAACGGCTATGCCTCCGAAGTGGCTAACAACTACGAGGCGGGCCTGAAGTCGACCTGGTTCGACGATACGCTGCTGCTCAACGTGACCGCCTTCTACGACCCGTTGACGAACGCGCAGCTCACGGTGCAGCAGTTCGTACAGTACCAGGGCACGCCGCAAAACCTCACGGCGGTCCTCAATGCCGGCAAACAGGTCAACCAGGGCGCGGAACTCGAATCCGCCTGGCGGGCGAGCGGCGCGCTCTCCCTGGGCCTGAACGTTGGCTACCTGGACTCGTACTTCCAGGACTACCTCGTCCCCTGCAACGTATTCACCGCCGCGCCCGGCTGCTCCGGCGGGACGGGTGCGCTCAACATCGCCGGCGAGAACCAGCCGCTGAATGCGCCGCGATGGACCGTCTCGGCGATGGCGAGCTATACCTGGCACCTGCACGCCGGCGCGCTGGTGGCGCGCGGCGGCTATGACTGGCGCAGCTTCGCGAAGGTCGCCAACACCGGGCCCAGCGTGACCGACCAGCCGGCCTACGGCCTGCTCAATGCCCACCTGGCGTTCACCGCTGACAACGGCCGCTGGCGCTTCTCCCTCGACGGGGAGAACCTGAGCAACAAGTTCTACCGCGTCGCGGGCTATGACTTCGGGCCGCCGCCGCTCAGTCCCGCCAATGCCTTCATCGGCGGGGTGAGCCAGATCGGCTTCTATGGAGCGCCCCGCACGTACTCGGCCACCGTCACGTACCGGACGGAGTGAGGCGGGCGTGAGCATGCGGCTGAAGGACAAGGTGGCGCTGATCACCGGCGCGGCGAGCGGCATCGGCTTCGCCATCGCGCGCGCGTTCGCGCGGGAGGGGGCAAGCGTCGCGGTCACCGACCTGGACCTGCCGCGCACCGAGCGGGCGGCGGCGCAGATTGCCGCCGAGGGCGGACGTGCGCTTCCGCTGGTCATGGACGTGACGAGCGAGCCGCAGGTCGAGGCTGTCACCGCCGAGGTGATCCGTGCCCTCGGCCGGCTCGACATCCTGGTCAGCAACGCTGGCATTCAGGTCGTCTCCCCGCTGGAGGAACTGTCCTTCGCGGACTGGCGGCGGGTGCTCGCGGTGCACCTCGACGGCGCGTTCCTCACCACGCGGGCGGCGCTGCGGCAGATGTACCGCCAGGGCGGCGGCAGCATCCTCTACGTCGGCTCGGTGCATTCCAAGGAGGCCTCGGTCCTCAAGGCGCCCTACGTGGTGGGCAAGCACGGTCTGCTGGGGCTGGCCCGCCTGGTTGCCAAGGAAGGCGCTTTGCGCGGCGTGCGTGCCAATGTCATCTGCCCCGGGTTCGTGCGCACGCCGCTCGTGGACAGGCAGATCCCGGAGCAGGCCAGGGCGCTCGGGCTGTCGGAGGAGGACGTCGTCCGCGAGGTCATGCTGAAGGAAACGGTTGATGGGCAGTTCACGACGCTGGAAGATGTGGCCGAAGCGGCGGTGTTCCTCGCCGCGTTCGAGTCGAACGCCCTCACCGGCCAGTCGCTGGTGGTCAGCCACGGCTGGCACATGCAGTAGATCGCATCATGGCCGCCTTTCGCGAGCAGCGCTGGGTCTCAGCCGACGGCTTGACACTCTACAGCCGCGTGTACGAGGAGGCCGGTCGCGTGGCCCCCGCGGTGCTGTGCCTGCCGGGCTTGACCCGCAACAGCCGCGACTTCGAGGTCCTCGCCCCGCACCTGGCGGCCCGCTACCGCGTGATCTGCCCGGACCTCAGGGGACGCGGCCTCTCGCAGCGCGATCCGCAGTGGCGCAACTATCATCCCGGGACTTACCTGCAGGACATCCGGCGGCTGATGGCGGTTCACGGGTTGTCGCGGGTGGCCGTGATCGGCACCTCGCTCGGCGGACTGCTGGCGATGCTGCTCGCGGCAACCGAGCCGAGCGCGGTGGCCGGCGTGGTGCTGAACGACATCGGCCCCGAGGCCGACCCCCGCGGCATCGAGCGGATCCGCGGCTACACCGGCAAGCTCCCGCCGGTGCGCAGCTGGGGCGAGGCGGTCGCGCAGTTCCGCGAGGTCAACGGCGCAGCCTGGCCTGACTTGTCCGCCGAGGAGTGGTCCGCGGTAACCCGCCGCAGTTACCGCGAGCAGGTCTCGGGGACGCCGGTGTTCGATTCCGATCCAATGATCGGCGAGGCGATCCGCGCGGCGCAGGCGGTGCCGGAGGGCCTGTGGCCCGTGTTCGCGCAGATCAAGGCCGTGCCGCTGCTGGTGATCCGCGGAGCGCTGTCGGACATTCTGAGCGGCGCCATCCTGGCGCGCATGCAGCGCGAGAAGCCCGGTCTGGAATCCCTCACCGTCGAGCGGCGCGGTCACGCGCCGCTGCTCGAGGAGCCGGAGGTCGTTCCGGTGATCGACCGGTTCCTCGCGCGTCTCGTCTTCACGGATTGCGGACAGGACAGCGGATGAGCGACCCCGCGTGGCAACCTTCCGCCGCCGTGGTCGAGGCGGCGCGCGTCAGCGCCTTGCTGCGCTGGCTCGCCGAGCGGCGCGACCTGCGCTTCGCGGACTACGAGGCGCTGTGGCGATGGTCCGTGACGGACCTCGGGGGTTTTTGGAACGCGCTCTGGGACTGGCTCGGCATCCCCTCTACCCCGCGCGGCGCCGTGCTCGCGGACGCGAAGATGCCCGGCGCGCAGTGGTTCCCTGGGGTCGAGCTGAACTACGTGGAGCAGGTGTTCCGCCACGTCACGCAGTCTCGGCCGGCGTTGATTGCCGGGGATGAGACCGGCCGGCGCCGGGAGGTGTCCTGGGGCGAGCTGCGCCGCCAGGTCGCTGCGCTGGCCGCGACGCTGTGCGGCATGGGCATCGGGCGCGGCGACCGCGTCGTCGCCTACATGCCCAACATCCCGGAGACCGTCGTCGCCTTTCTGGCGACGGCGAGCATCGGTGCCATCTGGTCGGTGTGCGCGCCGGACATGGGCAAGCGCGCGGTGCTCGATCGCTTCCGGCAGATCTCGCCCAAGGCGATGATCGCCGTGGACGGCTGCCGCTACGGCGGCAAGCCCCAAGCGCGGCTCGAGCTGCTGCGCGAGATGCTTGCCGAGCTGCCGAGCGTGCGCCACCTGGTGCTCCTGCCGCACCTCGATCCCGGTCTCGATGCCACGTGCTTCGGCAACGCCGTGGGCTGGGCGGAGGCGACCGCCGGCGTGCATCCCTTGCAGATCCGGCGCGTGCCCTTCGACCATCCGCTGTGGATCGTGTATTCCTCGGGCACCACCGGCCTGCCCAAGCCCATCGTTCATTCCCAGGGCGGCGTCGTGCTCGAGCATGCCAAGCTCGCGGCGATCCACCTCGATCTTGGTCCCGAGGACCGCTTTCACTGGTACTCCAGCACCGGCTGGATGATGTGGAACGTGCAGGCGGCGGGGCTGTTGGCGGGCAGCACGATCTGCCTGTACGACGGCAGTCCGGCCTATCCTGATCCGGCCGCGCTGTGGCGCTTCATCGGCGGCGAGCGGGTCAGTGTCTTTGGGGCCGGTGCCGCCTTTTACCAGGCGGCCGAGAAGGCCGGCGTGGAGCCGGCGCGTGCGGCGGACCTCGGCGCGCTGCGCGCCGTCGGCTCCACCGGCTCGCCGCTCGCTGCGCAGGGCTACCGCTGGATCTACGAGCACGTGCGCCGCGACATCTGGATCAACGCGATCTCCGGTGGCACCGACATTGTCAGCGCCTTCGTCGGCGGCGTGCCGACCTTGCCCGTCCATCCCGGGGAGATGCAGTGCCGCTGTCTCGGCGCGGCGGTCGAGGCGTATGACGAGGGGGGGCATGCGCGCATCGACCAGGTTGGGGAACTCGTCTGCACCAAGCCCATGCCATCGATGCCGGCCTGCTTCTGGAACGACGAGGGCAACCGCCGCTATATCGACAGTTACTTCGACATGTTTCCAGGGGTCTGGCGGCACGGTGACTGGATACGCATCACGCCGCGCGGCGGCGCCGTCATCCACGGCCGCTCGGATGCAACCATCAACCGCCATGGCATCCGCATGGGCACCAGCGAGCTCTACCGGGCCGTGGAGGAACTCCCCGAAGTGCTGGACAGCCTGGTGGTCGATCTCGAGTACCTGGGGAGGCCGTCCTACATGCCGCTCTTCGTCGTGCTGCGCGCGCCGGAAACGCTGACACCCGACCTTCAGGAGCGAATCCGCCGCCGCATCCGGGAGGGGCTCTCGGCCCGCCACGTGCCGGACGAGATTCTCGCGGTCCCGGCGATTCCTCGCACCCTCTCGGGCAAGAAGCTGGAGCTGCCCATCAAGAGGCTGTTGTCGGGGCAGACGCTCGAGCGGGTCGCCCAGCCCGATACGCTCGCCAATCCCGAGAGCCTCGCCTGGTTCGGCGAGTTCGCCCGCCGCCGCCAGGCCACGGCGGCGGTACGCGGTGAGGGGCCGTCGCCAGGTCCGAGCAGCCGGCCGGCATAGTCCGTCCGCTTTGCTGAGCCGGCGGCAAGCCCGGCTCGAGCATGGTGGCCGGAGAAACCGTGAAGCCCGGGGCGCGCGGCGCTGCCCAGCGCTTCGCTCGGGCGGGAGGCGCGATGGTGCCGCCCCGCCCGCCGAGCTCGAGTTGTTCTCGCCCCGCAGGCGGGTTACCGTGCAAGCTCGGATCGCGCAGCGCTGAGCCTCGGCGGGCGCTGCGGCCGCTCACCACGATCTCAACACGCCCTGCACGACGCACTCCACGGTGCTGCTCGCGGTACGCCGTTCGAGCGCAACGGCGGGGCCATTGAGTCGTTCGAGTCGGACACCATCGGTTCACCGAGACGCTCGCGCGCCGGAGACTTCCATGGACAGACGACACGGATCCTCGCCGTTCGCGAACCGCTCGTTCCGGCTGTTGTTCACGGGCAGCACGATCTCAGCCATCGGGGACCAGTTCACCCTGGTGGCGCTGCCGTGGCTGGTATTGCAGATCACGGGCGATCCGGCGCAGTTGGGACTCGTGCTGGCGGTGATGGCTCTGCCGCGCGCGGTCTTCATGCTGGTCGGCGGTGCCGTGGTGGACCGCATGTCTGCCCGGCGCGTGCTGCTCAACGCGCGGGCGGTCAACGCGGTACTGATCGGCTTGCTGGCGGGGTTGGTCCTCGTGGGCGCCATTCGCATGTGGATGCTGTACGCGCTCGCGGCGGGCATCGGTCTCGCCACGGCCTTCGCCTACCCGGCCGGCAGCTCTCTCGCGCCGCAGCTGGTGGAGCCGGAGCAGCTGCATGCGGCCAATTCGCTGTTCATGGGCATGCGGCAACTGAGCCTGCTGATCGGACCGGCTGTGGCCGGGCTCGTCATCCGCGCCGGCTCGGGCGCGGCAACGGCGCATGGCGCGCGGGGCACGGGCATCGCGTTTGCCATCGACGCATTCAGCTTCCTGTGCTCGGTGGCCTCCCTGTCGATGATCCGGGTGAGCAGCGACCGGCACCCGCCGGCGCCGGCCGGAAGCATCTTCGCCAATCTGATCGAGGGCATCCGCGCGCTGTGGCGCGACCGGCAAATGCGGGCCCTGGTCGGCTATCTCGCCGCCGGCTCCGTGCTGGTCGGCGGTCCGTTGCAGGTCGCTCTGCCGGTGCTCGCCAGGACCCGCCTGGCCCAGGGCGCCGCCGCATTCGGTATTCTGATGACGGCCAATGCCGGCGGCATGCTGATCGGCAGCGTCGCCTCCGGAGCCGTGACGCGTCTCACCCGAGGATCGCTGGGGATGTTGCTGCTCTGCGCGGATACGTGCGTTGGCCTGGCAGTCGCTGCGATGGGCGAGGTGCATTCGCTGACGGTGGGCGCGGGCATCATGGTGCTCACTGGATTGCTGGGCGGTACCATCCAAATCTCCATGATGACCTGGCTGCAGCGGCGCGTGCCCCAGGCGCTCATGGGGCGGATCATGAGCGTCGTGATGTTCACCTTTCTCGGGATGGCGCCGCTTGCGGCCGCGCTGGCCGGCGACCTGCTCAAAGTGATGTCGCTGACGGAATTGCTGATGGGTGCGGGGTTGTCGCTGAGTGTGATTGCGCTGTTCTCCTTGACGCGGCCGAGTATGCGCGCCATCCGTCTGGCAAGCGCTGCGGCCCCGGCGGGCGATTGACGCGCCGGCGGCTCGTTGGCCGCCGACGCCCGTTGCCTCCAGTTCGTGCCGATCACGACGATCGCAGCCGCGCCGACGGTCAACCGCGCTTCGGCAGCCGTGCACTCATGCGCGAGCGAATCCGACCGCGTGCGCCACGGCGTTGGATGACTTCAGATTCGGGATGGTGCGGAAATATCCGTGATGCGCGGAACCGACTGACGTCGATTCAATTTTCGGCCGGGACGCGTCATCATATGGGGATCGGGTCCTTGGCAGGATTTTCGACATGCGCGCGCCGACGACGAATCCCGGGTTGCTGTCTCCCTTTCATCTGGCGTTCCCCGTGCACGACCTCGCGCTGGCGCGCGCATTCTACGGCGGGACACTGGGCTGCCCCGAAGGACGCAGCTCGCCGGAGTGGGTCGACTTCAATTTCTATGGCCATCAGATCGTGGCCCACCTCGCGCCTGAACAGACGAGTGCCGCTCAACGCAACAGAGTCGATGGCCGCGAAGTGCCGGTGCGCCATTTCGGCGTCGTTCTGCCCATGGCCGAATGGGAAGCGCTGGCCAAGCGGCTGCAGGCCAAGGGTGTTGAGTTCCTGATCGAGCCCCACACCCGCTTCAAGGGACAGCCCGGCGAGCAGGCCACCATGTTCTTCCTCGACCCGTCGGGCAACGCAATCGAGATCAAGTCGTTCGCCGACATCACGAGGCTGTTTGCCAAATGATCCGGGGCGGCTCAGGTCCCGCCTGCGAGCACACTGATGAGACGCATCGCCGGCGGGATCACACTCGCCCGACACAGTGACGAGCCGCCCCGGCGAAGCCCGGCGTTGCCAACCGGGATGGGCGAGCGCCGCACAGAGCCATTGCTCCGAGGCCTGCTTGCGGCAATTCCAGGGGCTGTGCACGGACGAGCGCCGAGCCACAAACGAAGCGTCGCCAGGGCGTCATAGGCAGCAAACCCAGGACCGGGACCCCGGCAAGCACGCCGAGCTCGTTGATCGGATTCCGTGTCGTGGTGCGAGCGGCCATGGTGCCAGAGAGCCCAGGGTCGCCCGGGCGGCCCGGCGCGGGTCCGCGCCCCATCGCGCCGCCCGGCGGGAGGATTCAGCCCTTGACGGGAACGTCGCCGCGCAGCCAACGACGCGGCGGATCCCGCCTTTCGATTATGACACGGCTTCGGTAGACTGACCCCGACCGGCGTGCGCACGGGGGGCGGCTTTGGTTGATGAGCACCGCAAGCAGCTGCTGAGCCAGATCCTCGGCTACCGGGTGGCGTTGCGCCGCTACCTGCGCAGATTCACGGCTCGCGCCGATGAGGTCGATGATCTGGTCCAGGAGGCCTATGTGCGCGTGTGTGCCATGCCCGAGGGGCAGGTCGTCGAGTCGCCGCGGGCGCTGATCTTCCGTATCGCCCGCAACCTCGCGGTCGATCGTGCCCGTCAGGTGAGCGCTCAGGCCACCGACGCAGTGGCGGATTTCGAGCCCCTGAACGTCTCATCCCCTGTGTCCGCACCCGAGGATCAGGTCGACGCCGACCGCCGGTTCGAGTCCTTCTGCGCCGTGGTGGACGAGCTGCCCCCGATCTGCCGGCGGGTGTTCATCCTGCGCAAGGTCTACCAGCTGTCCCACGAGGAAATCGCCGAAGTGCTCGGCATGGCGCACAGCACGATCGAGAAGCATGTCGCCAAGGGGCTGGTGCGCTGCCGGAACCGGCTGCGCGAGCTCGGCGCCCTGGACGAGCCGGATGCCGAGACGCTCTGGAAACGCTCGGACGAGAAGAGCGTATGAACCGGGTGGTGAGGCTGAAGCCCCAGGGCGAGATCGACGACGAGGCGGCCGCGTGGACCTGGCGGCTCGATGCCGGGGCCCTGAGCGCTTCGGAGCGCTCCGAGCTGGAGAGCTGGCTGCGCCAGGATCCTCGCCACCGCCGAGCGTTCGAGGAATTCGCCAAGACCTGGCGCTCGCTCGACCGGCTCTCCGAGATCAAGCGTGAGGAGAAGATCGCCACCCTCGCGCGCGCGACTCGCCGATGGAGCGCGCGCGCCAGTTCACCAGCGCTCTGGGGCGCTGCGGCCGCACTCTGTCTGGCGGTGATCGGCGGGGCCTGGTGGCTCGGGCGGGGGGCGCGCAGCGAGGTGTTATCGACCCTGGTGGGACAGGAGCGCACCGTGATCCTTGCCGACGGCTCGGTGGTCGCGCTCAATACCAACACCCGCATCGTGGTTCGGTTCACCCGTGCACGCCGAGACATCTACCTGCTTAGGGGTGAGGCCCACTTCCACGACGTGCGCGATCCGGCGAGACCTTTCTTCGTTCACGTCGGCGATGCGCGGGTGCAGGCGATCGGCACCCAGTTCGAGGTGAGACTGCGCGCCGATCGCCAGATCGACGTGCTGGTCAACCAGGGGCTCGTCGAGGTGCGGGCCGCAATTGGGCACGCATCGAGTGCGCCGCGGGTGCAGTCGTTGAGCGCCGGAGAGCAGTTGTCGATCGATGGTCCGCGCCTGCAGGTCACGTCGGTCAGCCCGAGGCGGATTGCCGACGATCTCTCCTGGCGCTACGGCGCGCTGGTGTTCGACAACGAGCCGCTCGCGCGGGCGGCGGCGGAGGTCGCGCGTTACACCCGCGCGCGCATCGTGCTGCGGCCAGGCGTCGGCCAGCTGCGCATCAGCGGCCGCTTCAGGACCCATGACGTGCGCGGATTCTTCAAGGCACTCGCGCTAGCGTTGCCCGTACGGGTCACCCGCGTCCAACCCGATCTGATCACCGTTCAACCCCGCTGACCCCGAAACGCCGATCGCGGCCTGCCGGCTGCCTGTTGCGATTGCGCAACAGACGGTGCGTGCGCCTGTTCCGGGGAATCCCACCATTCAGCGCCAATTCGCCCCGCGGAGTGGCGGATTTTACAGGCCGGCTCGTCGTCTCTGCTAGAGCCCGGCCGAACCGCTCGGCGACCAACCGGACACGGTGACGGGGTCCTCGCTTGCGCTCGAGCGCCGTGCGAGGGGAGCGCGTGCACAACACAACATTCTGGGAGCCAGGAACATGATGCGTAGCAATCACGTGGTGGCGCTGGCGGTGGCGGTGGCCCTCGGGTCCGCGGGCGCCGCCGCGCATGCCGCCGCTCAACCGAGCGGCCCGTCGGATCAACTCGCGGAGGTCGTCGTTACGGCCACCAAGCGCAAGACCATCGCGCAGGATACGCCGATCAGCATGACGGTGCTCACAGCGGCCGACATCGCCAATCGCGGCCTGACGGACTTCAACACGCTATCTCAGGGCATCCCAGGCCTCGCGATGCGCACCTCCGGTCCCAACCAGACCGAATACGAGATGCGCGGTCTGAATTCCTCCGGCGGCAACACGTCGATGGTCGGAGTGTACCTGGACGATATCGCGCTCTCGGCTCCCGCGGCGGAACAGCTCGGCAAGGTGATAATCGATCCCAATCTCTACGATCTGCAGCGGGTGGAGGTCCTGCACGGACCACAGGGAACGCTGTACGGATCGAGTTCCATGGGAGGAACGGTTCGCCTCATTCCCGCGATGCCGCAGCTGGGAACGTACGCCGCCTCCGGAGAGACGACCGTCTCGGACACCGGCTCCGGCGGCGGCATCAACTTCGCGCAGAACGGCATGGTGAACCTGCCGCTCGGGTCGACCGTTGCCCTGAGGCTGGTGGGCTCGCACTCCTCGACCAGCGGCTGGCTCAACCGCTATGTTCTCGCCGACGGGGCCGTGCAGACCGACACTTGCCCGAATGGCCCGCCCTGCGGCCGGCCTGCCAACTTCTACACCGCGCCGCTCATATCGACGGCGACGGGCGTGAACTCCTCGACGGATGACTCGTTCCGCGCGATCCTCCTCTACCAACCCAACGATCGGCTCAAGATCACACCGATGATCATGTGGCAGCAGGATACGAGCAACGCGCCCAATGCGGTCGACGTCAACGGCTCGCCGACCAATCCCACCATGCCGAATCCGAAGGGCCATTACGAGATCTATCAAGCCTCCGAGCCCCAATGGGATCGCTTCACTCTGGGGAGCTTGAAGGTTCAATACGCGGTCACGCCGGATATCGGTCTCACTTCGATCACCGGACTGTGGTCCAATCATTCCATGGTCTCGCAGGACGGGAGTGAGGAAAATGCGAGCTCGGCAGGCCTCGGGTCAGCCACGACGGCGTTCCCGTACGACACGTCCGCGGGCGGCATCGGCCCCACGGGGCCCGGACCGTTCGGCCCCGGAGTCGAGGAGCGGGATTACACCCGACAGGTGAGCGAAGAGTTCCGCCTCGCCTCCACGGGCCGCGGGCCGCTGCAGTGGCTCGCGGGATATTACTATCAGGACTTGTTCTCCGACTGGGACATGTGGTCGGTCAATCCGCAGGCAGGCCCGATCGCCAATGTTTACGTCGACTACATGCCGCAGACCATTCTGCAGAACGCCTTCTTCGGCAATATCTCCTGGGAATTCCCGCACGGGCTCAAGGCGAGCGCGGGGGTGCGCTGGTATCATTATTCCTACGCCCAGCGCAACTCCGAGTGGGGCGACTTCACGCCGTACGGGTTCGCCAATCTGCTGAGCGGTGCGCCGACGGTGGCGGGCAACACGCAGGCGTTCAACACCAGCGCGGGAGGCAGCGCCAGCGGGACCAACCCCCGCTTCAATTTGACATGGCAGATCGACAGCGACCACATGGTGTACCTCACGGTCGCCAAGGGCTTCCGTCTCGGCGGTACCGACCAGCCCTTCGTCGGGTACAATTTTCCGGTGACAGCCGCCGACTGCGCGGCGCCGTTCTCGCTGGTGGTGATCCAGCAATGCGGTCTGCAGGCGAAACTCTCGGCGACCCCAACGCAGCCCGGCACCACCTACACCTCACTCGCGAATTTTCCCAACGTCAATTCGCAGGGCGTGCCGCAGTTCAAGTCGGATTCGGTGTGGGACTACGAGATCGGGACGAAGAACGAGTTTCTCGACCATCGGGCTCTCTTTAACCTGACGGCGTACTTCGAGCGGTGGATGGATCCGCAGATCTCGACCAACATCGCCGGGTTCGGTTTCACCGTGAATGGCGGCAACGCGAACATCTACGGCCTGGAGGCGGAGTTCCGCGCCGAGCTCGGCGAGGACTTCAGCTTCGCGGCGGATGTGGGCTACACGCACAGCAAGTTCCTGACGAACAGCGCGATTGACGGCATACCCGAAGGATACTCCGTGCCCGACACGCCGAAGGTCACCGGGTCGGCATCGCTCAATTATCATCACATGCTGAGTGAGAACCTGTCGGTCATCGGCAATATGACCTACAGCTATGTGGGGTCGCGGTACGATCTGCCTTATGGTGTGACGGTGTACCTCAACAACATCGGCCAGACCCAGATCAATCTGCCGTCTTATGGGATATTGGACCTGCGCTTGGGGCTTCGCTCGAGAAGGTGGACCACGGCGCTGTTCGTCGACAATGCGACCAATAATCAGACGCTGCTCGATCCGCTGCCGCAGATCAATCTGGCGATTCCGCAGTACACGCGCTACATCGTGAATCAGCCGATTACCTACGGTCTGGACGTGAGCTACAGCTTCCACTGAGTCACGCACGGGCGCGTCCGGCCGGACGGAAGGATGACAATTGCCGGGGGACGGGGGCAACCTCGTCTTCCGGCTTTTCTGCCGCGCTTGTCAACGGCCGGGCGGGCGGTTCATCATGGCTGCGGTCGGTGCGGCGGATGCGGCCGGGCAGGGGGAGGAGGAGCCCGCCGCGGACGCTGCGCCCGCACTGCAATCCGATCGAATGCGGACAAGCAACGCCTTTTTGGGGAGCCGCGCGCAATTAATCCGAGCCATCCTCGAGGGGTTTGGCTGCATCATCGTCCGGCGCCGCGCCTGGCACGGCGCTTCGGCCTGTTGGCCGCAATCATATGGACCGCGGCCCGGGCTCAGGCCGCCCAGCCGGTACGCCGTTTCGATATTCCAGCGGAGGCGCTCCCGCAGGCGCTGACCGCGTTCGCGCGACAGGCGGACGTCACACTGTTGTCGTCGGGGAGCGCGGTGGCGGGACTGCGTGCGCCGGGCGTCCATGGCGATTTCACCGTCGCGCAGGCGCTCGGCCTTCTGCTGAAGGGAACAGGGCTGTCGTTTCAGCTGGTCAGCCGCTCCGCGATTGCCATCGTCACCGCCGCGCAAACTCGATTTTCCAGACACGCCCCAGGCGCACCGCACGCCAACGGCGGCCCGCATGTCCGGCGACGTGCCGTGCATCGGCCGGGGCGCGTTTCGGCACAGCCTCCCTGGGGAATCCTCCGCCCTCAACCGGATCGGCTGGCCCAGGTTCTGATCACGGCGACCAAGCGCACGACCACTCTGCAGTCCACGCCGGCCAGCGTCACGGCGATTACCGCCTCGGAAATCGCCCGCCGCGGGCTGACGGACTTCGACTCGCTGGCGCGCTCGATCCCGGGGCTGGCCGTGCGCACCGCGGGGCCGGGGCAGACCGAATTCGAGATGCGCGGCCTGAACTCCTCGGGCGGGAATACCTCCATGGTGGGCCTGTACCTGGGGGAGATTCCGTTGTCCGCGCCGGCCTCGGCGCAACTCGGCAAAGTGCTCGTCGATCTGGATCTCTACGACATCGATCGCGTGGAAGTGCTGCGCGGCCCGCAAGGCACGCTCTACGGCGCGAGCTCCATGGGTGGGACCGTCCGGATCGTGCCCCAGATGCCGCGCCTGGATCGCCTCGAGGCCTCGGGGGAGACGATCGTGTCCGACACCGCCTCCGGGGGCGGGCTCAATCACGCGATGAACGGCATGGTGAACCTGCCGCTCGGCAACGAGGCGGCGTTGCGGCTTGTGGGCTCGGTCAGGCGCGGAAGCGGCTGGATCGAGCGGCGGGTCATTGCGGACGGAGCGGTGGCCGTCGATTCCGGCACTTTCCCCGACGTGTCGCGCCCGCCGAACTTCTACTCGGCGCCGCTGCAGGAGCGGATTGACGGGGTCAATACGACCGACGTGGATGCGGCGCGCGCCGAGCTGTTGTGGAAACCAACGAATCGGCTCTCGATCCTGTCGCTCGCGATGTATCAGCGAACCCGCCAGGGCGGGCCCGACGCCGTCGATGTCAACGGTGCGACGACCCATCCTGTCATGCCCGCCATCGAGGCGCACTGGGAGATCTACGACACGCCCGAGCCGCAGCGCGATCGCTTTGCGCTCGGAAGCCTCGAACTGGTGTACCGCCTGCCGTCGCTTCGGGTCACTTCCGCAACCGGATACTGGGCTCGCGGCACCGTGGTATCCCAGGACGGCACCGAGGAGAGCGCCGCTTCGTTGAATGCGTTATCCCCCGTGTACGATCCGCCCGCCGGCCTCGGGCCGACGGGGCCGTCGCCCCTCGGTCCGGGGGCGAGCGAGCGAGATCATACGCGACAACTGAGTCAGGAGCTGCGAGTGACCTCCACCTCGGCGGGACCTTGGCAATGGCTCGCCGGGTGGTTCTATCAGGACCTGCACTCCGATTGGGACCTGTCGGTGCTTGCGCCACAGGCCGCGGCGGCGCTCGGAGGGCCCAACATCTACGTCGATAGCCAGCCGCAGGACATCCTGCAGAACGCCGAGTTCGGCGAGCTGTCGTGGCGCATCTCGCCGCACCTTGCGGCGACGGTGAGCCTGCGGCACTACCGCTACGCGCTGCATCAGTCGAACAGCGAATACGGCCTGTTCACGGTGTTCGGCGCCCAGGGTAACAGCACGCCCTACGACACCCACGCCTCGAACAGCGCCGCGGGCACGGTGCCGGAGATCGACCTGAGATATACGTTCGATCGGGACCACATGGTTTACGTCACGGTGTCCAAGGGATTTCGCCTCGGCGGGGTAAACCAGCCCATCCCGGTGGCGCACGCCACCAACAGCAATGCGGTGCTGGTGGCCAACGAGTGCGGACTGCAGCAGAAGCTCCTCGGCGTCGCACCGGGCGGCTGCGATCCCAATGTCCTGCTGCAGGCGCCGACCAGCTTCCGCTCCGACTCGGTATGGAGCTACGAGCTCGGCGAGAAGTCGACGCTGATGCACCGGCGCCTGACGCTCGACGTATCGGGCTACTACGAACGCTGGGTCGATCCGCAGCTCGCGACCAATCTCGCCGGCTTCGGCATAACGGCCAATGGCGCGGACTCCCGCATCGAGGGTCTCGAAACCGAAGTGCACGCGCTGCTCGGGCGCGACTGGCACTTCGAGGCGAATGCCAGCTACACCGACGCCACCTTCACGCGCGCCAGCGCCATCATCGGCTATCCCGCGGGCACTCGAGTCCCCGATACGCCGAGAGTGATGGGCTCGGCGGATCTGCACTGGCGGCATGATCTGTCGGCGAATCTGGCGGCCTTCGCCTCCTTGGAGTGGCAGTACGTGGGGTCGCGCACCGATGCCCCCTACGGAGAAACGATCACGCTCTGGAACATCGATCAGTACATGGTGCACCTGCCCGCGTACAGCCTGACCGACCTGCGGCTGGGTCTCGAGAGCGGCCGCTGGCGGGCGGCTCTGTTCGTCGACAACGTGACCAATGAGCGGGTGCTGCTCGATCCACAGCCGCAGATCGATCTGCAGACCGCGGCCTTCACCCGCTATACGGTGAACCGCCCGCTCACCGCGGGGCTGGACCTGACATGGCGATTCAAATGAGGCGCAGGTCGGTGCGGCTATTCGAGCACGAGACGCGGGAAGTAGAAGGAGACGATCCAGTTCGGCTGATCGACGATCTCGCTGATGCGAAGATCGCCGCAAACGCTGGAGAGCAGATAGGCCTCGACAGCGGGCATGCCGCGCTCGCGCGTGAGCCAATCGATCATCGAGCGCACTGCATCGCGTGCCGCGGTCATGAGGTCGGGGCCGATCCCGGTGGTGGTCAGATAACCCCGCTCATCGAGGTGACGCGTGACCGGCCCCGGGGTGATCAGCCGAGGAAAGGCGAGCGGCTGGCGCTTCACCAGATCGAATCGCAGCGCCACGCGCATCGGACTCTCGAGCGCCGTGCCGCAGACCTCGCCGTCGCCCTGCGCCGCATGCGTATCCCCCACCGAGAAGAGGGCGCCTGCGACCTCGACGGGCAGGTGCAACTCGCTGCCGCGGGTGATGTCGCGCAGGTCCATGTTACCGCCGACACGACGCGGGGGTACGACGCTGTGGCAGCCGGGCGGCTCGGGAGCGACCCCCATTGTGCCGGCAAACGGTTTCAGCGGTACTCTCGCCCAGGAGCCGAATGCGCACGGCGTGAGGCCCTGCTCGTCATAGCGCCACAGATGCAGCGCCGGCTCCTTGAACTCGTCCGCGAGCAGCCCGAAGCCCGGGATGCTCGCCGTCCAGCCCCACCCGGAAGGCGCGAACGACAGAACGGTCACTTTGAGGATGTCGCCCGGCTCGGCCCCCTCGACGTACACGGGACCTGCCACCGGATTGACGCGCTCGAAATCGAGGCGACCGACGTCGGCGGCGACGGAAGTCCGCGACAGCTGTCCGCCGGAGGCGTCCTGCACCTCAAACTCGAGCGACTCCCCGGGAGCGATGCGCGCCGCGGGCGCCAGGCTGTTGTCCCAGCCGAAATGCTGCGTGTGGATGGTGCGGTGGTGCATCATGAAGCCGAGCGAAGCCCCGAGAAGTGTACTTTACCATGGACAGCCCGCCGCCTAGACTCGACCGCGGCGCTTGTGCCCCGCCGCTGACGCACCAACATGTCGCTTGAGCAATTCGGCTACGAGGACCAGCTCGATCGTGCATTGAGCCTCGGCGATCTGATCGTCTACGGCATGATCTTCATGGTCCCGATCGCGCCATTTTCCGTCTTCGGGTTCGTCTGGCAGGACGCCAAGGGCATGGTGGTGCTGGCGTACCTGATCGGCCTCTCCGGCATGCTCTTCACCGCCCTCAGCTACGCGGCCATGTCGCGGGCGTTTCCGCTGGCGGGATCGGTGTACGCCTACGTGCAGCGCGGGCTGCACGAGGCGGCGGGGTTTCTGGCCGGCTGGCTCATTCTTCTCGACTACATCCTGGTTCCGGCGCTGCTGTATCTGTTCTCGGCCGTCGCGCTGCGGCCGCTGGTGCCGCAGGTGCCCGCCTGGGTGTGGCTGGTCGGGTTCGTTGCCTTCAATGCGGCGGCCAATGTGCTCGGTGTGCGTGTCACGGCGCGCCTCTACAAAGTGCTCCTGGTCCTCGAGCTATTGACACTGGCGCTGTTCGTGACGTTCGGCGCCATCTCGCTTTACGAGGGTCGAGGAGCCGGGCGATTGACGCTCGCGCCGCTTTACGATCCGCACACGTTCTCCCTGACCACCGTGGCGGGCGCCACTTCCATTGCGGTTCTGTCGTTCCTCGGGTTCGACGGCATCTCGACGCTGTCCGAGGAGAGCGCCGGCGCGCGCAACGCCATCGCCAAGGCAACGGTGCTGTCGCTTGTGATCATCGGAGCGCTGTTCGTGCTGCAGACGTGGATTGCCGCCGATCTGGCTCAGGGCATGCGCTTTCGTTCCGCAGCGACGGCCTTCTACGCGATCGCCGCGCGCGCCGGCGGCAACGGATTGAGCCTCGCGGCGATCCTGGCGATCGTGATCTCCTTCGGGATTGCCAACGCCATGGCGGCCCAAGCCGCGGTCTCGCGCGTCCTGTTTGCGATGGCGCGCGACCGCAAGCTTCCCGCCGCGCTCGCGGCCGTGCATCCACGCTTCAAGACGCCGTACGTCAGCACATTGCTTGTGGCCGGCGTGTCGCTGCTCGTGGGCCTGTTCTTCGCGCACCGCATCGACGACCTCACCCGCGTGGTCAATTTCGGCGCGCTCAGCAGTTTTGCCCTCCTGCACGTGGCGGTGGCCTACCACTATTTCTTCCGGCAGCGCTCGGGCGCATGGCTGCGTCACCTCGTCTGTCCGCTCGCAGGTTTCGGCGTGATTCTCTACGTGCTCTATGGCATGAATCCCGTCGCAAAGATCCTGGGCGGATGCTGGATGGGGGTCGGCCTTCTCTATTATCTCGTGCTGACGGTCCGCGCACGAAACAGACCAGCCGCCCTGAGCACTCCGCGCGACTAGGTGGGTAGCCACCGAGGGATGAGCTGCGACTCCAGAACGAGACCGCCCCGTGACGAACCAGGACGGGAACGTCAGGTGCTTCGCGCAAAGCCGCAGCCGTGGCAACGGACGACGAACGGACGTCCTGCGATCTCCTGAGGGCGCCAGGGATTGCCGACCGCACAGCCGAGACTGCACGGAGCCATCGATGAAGTACTGCGTTGACGCTCAGGGCCTCATCGAGTTCGGGACCCGAGTCCTGGCGAACGTCGGCGTCCCGCAGGCTGAGGCGAGTCTGCTGGCGGACAGCCCGGTGACCGCCGAGCGGTGGGGGCATGCTTCGCCTTCCTTGGTACCTCGCCCGGCTGCGCAGCGGAGCGATGACTCCGGCGGCCCGCTGGGATCTTGTCGCGGACGGCGGCGCAGTCGCTGTGCTGGACGAGCACGATGGCATCGGCCAGGTTCTCATGAACGAGGCCACGCGGCTGCGGATTGACAGGGCGCGCGTTCATGGCGTGAGCGCGGTCGCAGTTTGAAACTCCAATCACTTCGGCACCGCGGCGTACTTCACGCGCAAGTGCGCGGACGCGGGCTGTGTCGCACTGCTTGCCACGAATGCAAGCCCGGCACTGGCTCCCTGGGCGGACGCCTCAAGGTTCTGGGAACGAATCCGTGGTCGATCGCGGCTCCGGCCGCCCGTCACGGCATCGTGGTGATGGCTATTGCGAACACCGCCGTGGAACGGGGAAAGATCGACGCGGCGGCCGAGCGCAACGAGAGCATTTCCCCGTCCTCGGCGGCGGACGAGCACGGGGTCCCGACCATCGACCCCCGCCGCCATCAGGGGTCTCATCCTGCCCATGGCCGGACACAAGGGATACGTCGTATCGTTCATGATGGACGTGCTTGCCGGAGTACTGACCGGGAGTCAGTTCGGCGGCGGCGTAGCGGATCCCCGTGACCCGGATCGAAAGAGCGGCGGTGGCCCGCTGCGGGTTACGATTGACATCGCCAGGATGTTGCCGCGGTCGGAGTTCGAGAGCCGCCTAGAGCGGTTGATCGAGCAGATCAAGTCCGTACCCAAGGCGACAGGAGTCGGAGAGATTTTCTTCCCGGTAGAGCTCGAGGCCCGCAGCAGCGCCCTCGCGGCGCAGCAAGGAATACTCCTCGCCGGTCAGACGTGGCAGAGTCTGGTCAAGTTGGGAGGCCCGACCGATACACCGCCGCCGCCGGGTGCGCGGGCCGTTTCCGCTGCGCAGTCCGAGGAATCATGATCGCGCTCATCCTCACCCTCGATGCCCATGCGGAGCAGCTTGACGCCTTTCTCGCGGCGATCGAGGAGAACGCGCAGCGCTCGTTCACCGACGAGCCGGGCTGCAGGTATTTCGACGTGACCCAGGATGCGGCCCAACCGACTCATTTCATATTCTACGAAGTATATGGAGATGAGGCGGCGCTGGAGGCCCACCGCGCCGCGCCGCACTTTGCCGCATGGCGCTAGGCGGCCGAGCGCTGTGTCCTCAAGGGAAGCCAGGTCAATACGGTCTGCCGGCGGCTCGCGCACTTCGCCTGAATACGTCGCTCGGCGCCGATCGGCCGGCGCCGACCCGAGGCCAGCGGGAAGGCGCGCCGCTGGCTGCAGCGGTCGCCCCCTCCCGGCAAGATGACCCGCGCGCCCGCGCGCTACTTCAGATTGTCGGTACTGCGGATGAACGCCGCGACGTTGTGGTGCAGCTGCTTCAGCGCGGGCAGATGGACGTAGATCATGTGACCGGTCTTGTAGTAATGGTATTGGATGTTGCGCTGCAGATTCGGCGGAATCGGCAGGTGGTGCATCTCGAACCAGCCTTCGTAAAACGGCGTGGAGATGTCGAAATACCCGCCATTGACCATCACCTTCATGTCCGGATTGCGCTTCATGGCGACGGCGAGATCGGGCAAGACGTTGGGCAGCATGATCAACGGGCGGCTGGCGCCCGGCGGCTGATGCCGGTAGTCCCAGCTGCTGTACACCGGGATCCCGGGCTTGTAGTACTGGTTCTGCCCGTAATGCAGCTTCGCGCGCACGTAGGTGTTGAAGGCCGAAACGTAGGCTGAGCTGATCGCGGCGCTCTGCGGATCGTATTTGGCCGTCTCACCGAGCGGATTGAGCGTCGGGCCGGTGAAGCGCGTGTCCAGAGTGCCGGTGGTCAACTCCTCGTTGGCGAGCAGCTCCTTCTGGAAGGCGCCGTATTCGATGCGCAGATCGGACTTGAGCAGATAGCTTACCGGCAGTCCCGTGTACTCGTGCAGCTTCTCTGCGATCGAGTTCTGACGTGCGGTGGACAGGCTGTTGCCCCGCATCAGCGCCAGCGTGTACTCGGTGGTGGCGAAATGCTCGACCTTGTGGAGGAAGGGGAGCAGGTGCTGCGGCTGGCCGGGCAGTCTGTGGTGATACCAGGCGGTGGCGGCGTAGCTGGGCAGGGCGACGATGTACGGCAGATCGACCGAGGGATTCAGTCTGGGATTGTCCGGCATCAGGTCCCAGTCGAGGATATCCGACAGCAGCATCACGCCATTGAGGTCGATGCTCTCGTGCTCCAGGGCGAGCGGCAGTGCGGCCGCGCGCATCGTTCCGTAGCTTTCGCCGAGCAGATACTTCGGCGAGTTCCAACGGTTGTATTTGGAGAGAAATTCGCGGATGAATACCGCGAAGGCATGAACATCCTGATCGACGCCGTAGAAGGACTGCGCCGCGTTCGGGCCGGCGATGCGACCGAATCCGGTGCCGGGCGCGTCCACGAAGACCAGGTCGCTCACGTTCAGCAGGCTGTAGTCGTTGTTGACGATCTGGTACGGCGCCGGCGGCGTGTGGGTGTGGTCGGCGGTGACGACCCTGACCGGCCCGAACGCGCCCATGTGCAGCCAGACCGTCGAGGAGCCGGGGCCGCCGTTGAACAGGAACGTGATCGGCCGTCCGGTCGCCGGGACGCCGCGCTTGAAGTACGCGACATAGAACATGGCCGCTTCGGCGGTGGGGTTCTTTTGGTCGCTCGCCGGGGCATAGCGATTCCATCCCTTGGCGTGGACCACCAGGGTCCCGGCCACAGCCTGATAACGGATGCGCGATCCATTCACGGTGACCGAGCCGATGGAGGTGACCTCAGTCGGCTTGAATTGCGGTACCGGCTTCTGCTCGCTGGCACTGGAGGTGGAAATGCAGACGCTGAGCGCGACGGCAAGGAGAATGCGTTTCTTCATCATGAGACGCCTCTTGAGCGGTCGTGACCGAGGCGGGCCGTTCCCGTCGGCCGCCATCCGGAGCGGTACTTTAGCACCGTATTCCCGGCGCGCCGGTCCCCGAGCGTGACCGAGGGACGCTGGTGCTTCCAGAGTTGTGGCCGGCGATTGGTGATCGGGCAAACGAGGCGGCGCTTCCCGGTCACTCGGATCTTCATGGTGAGTGCGTCATCAAGCGCGTGGCGCGCCCGCTGCGGGACGCGCTCCGTGGCTGCATTGCGCACAGCCTCAGGGCAGTGCCATACGACCGTTGCGCCTCAACAGTGCGGCCGCGAGCGCACAAGGGATTCATGCGCACAGAGTCGGACGAATCGCAGTCACTGGAGTCGATCGTCGGCGCAAATTCACGTCGCGTAGGATTTCCTCCGGGGCATCGGCGCCGGGCAGGGACTCGTCCGTGTCATCGGGCGGGCTCGGGCTGCCTGGCACGATGCGCCGGCTTGATGAACTCCGGCCCGAAGGACGCGATTTCACCTTCGCTTGGGAGGGCGGGACTGGCGATCGGCCGCGTTGCGCAAAATGATCAGAGTGCTTCCGCGGACGGGGCGGATTCCGATCGAGCATGCCGTCAGCTCGGCGTGATGGCCTCAGGAGCCCGTTCGGTGCCGCCGTAACTGATTGATTTTAAAGCTGTGCGATCACTCGACATCGCGGCGTGCACCCTGTCGCATCACCGGGCGCCCCCGTGCGCCGCAGGCGTGACGGGTGGGACGCCGAGGACGATTCCGATCGGGTATCCTGCGCCCGAGGCCGGCCTCGCCCCCATTGCGCCCTGACCTTGAAATCTGAACAAGAGAGGGGAACAGGAACGCGTTGACTGGCGGGACGATCGGCCGGGTCGGCGGCTGCCGATGCGGCGCGGTCGTGAACTCGCGGGGTCAGCGGTGTGCCGAAGCGGGTGACTCAACCGCAGCTCCAATCCGCAACGGTTCCGAATGTCGCCGCCCGGGCCAATGCTTCGCCCGCCAGCGGATTGTGAAAGAATACGCACCATGCAAAAGATCTTCATCTCGGCCGACGAGCTGCTGCGCGATTCCATGGAACTCGCGCGACGTGTCGTGGCGAGCGGCATGCGCCCGACCTTCATGGTTGCCATCTGGCGCGGCGGCGCGCCGATCGGCATCACGGTGCAGGAGGTGCTCGAGTACCACTCGATCCACGCCGACCACATCGCCATCCGTACGTCCTCTTACTCAGGGATCGATCAGCGGCACAAGACGGTACGGGTGCATGCCGCGGATTATCTGGTGTCGCGTCTCTCGGCCGAGGACGAGCTGCTGATCGTCGACGATGTCTTTGATTCCGGCCGCAGCCTGGAGGCGGTCATCGATGAGCTCAAGACTCGCTGCCGGCGCAACCTCCCGGAGAAGATCCGCATCGCGACCGTGTACTACAAGCCATCGCGACGCCGCAGCGCGCTGAAGCCCGACTACTTCGTGCACGAGACGCCTCACTGGCTGGTCTTTCCGCACGAAATCCAGGGCCTGACGCGCGAGGAGATTCTGGCTCACAAGCCGGTTGACGCGGGCTTCTTCGACTCCCCGGGCCCCGCTGCGCCCGAGGCGCTCGCCGCATCGGTCACGCGAGGTAAATGAAGCGACCGACGCACAGCGCGGCGAGCACGTACACCAGCCAGTCGGCGGCACGCGCCTGTCCGCGCACGAGCTTCAGCACGGCATGGCTCACGATCCCGAACGCGAGGCCATTGGCGATCGAGTAGCTGAGCGGAATCATGATGGCGGTGAGGAAGGCGGGAATGGCTTCGCCCGGCTCGTGCCACTGCACCTCCGCGAGCGCGCCCATCATCATCGCGCCCACCAGAATGAGCGCCGGCGCGGTCGCCACACCCGGTATGGCTTGCACGAGCGGCGCGACGAACAGCGTGCACAGGAACAGCAGCCCGACAGTGACGCTCGTGAGCCCGGTGCGCCCGCCCACCGCGACGCCCGAGGTGCTCTCGATGTAGCTCGTGACCGGGCTCGTGCCCACGAGCGCGCCCACGAGCATCGAGATCGAGTCGGCGAGCAGGATGCGCTTCATTCGGGGCACGGTCCCGTCGGGCGATGTCAATCCGGCACGCTTGGTGACCGCCATCAGCGTGCCGACGTTGTCGAACAGATCCACGAACAGGAATACGAACACGATCTCGACGAGCGACAGCCCGACGCCGCCCTTGAGGTCGAGGGCTGCGGGAATGTCGAGCCGGAACGCGGTCGAGGACAGGTCGGCCAGGTGGAATGAGGACGGGGTGAAGCGGGCGAGCCCGAGGATCCAGGCGACGCCCGCGACGCTCAGAATGCCGAACAGCATCGCGCCCCTGACGGAGCGGGCCTGCATGGCCGCGATGACGAGCAGGCCCAGCACGGCGAGGGCGGGCGTCGCGGCGGTCAGATTGCCGAGGCCGACCGTTGTGCCGGGAGTGGCGACGATGATTCCCGCGTTCTTCAGGCCGATGAACGCGATGAACAGGCCAATTCCGCCGCTGACCGCGGCGAACAGCGAGCGGGGGATCGCGTTCATGATGAGCTGACGCACGCCGGCGAGCGTGAGCACCAGGAACAAGACGGCCGATAGGAACACGCAGCCGAGCGCCACCTGCCACGGCAGGCCCATGGTTTTCACGACGGTATACGTGAAATAGGCATTCAGCCCCATCCCCGGTGCGAGCGCGAGCGGGTAATTGGAGAGCAGCCCCATCAGGATGCTGCCGATGCCGGCCGAGAGGCAGGTGGCGACCGCGACACCCGCTACGGGCATGCCCGCCGCACCGAGAATCATCGGATTGACCACGACGATGTACGCCATCGTGAGGAACGTCGTGAGCCCGGCGAACAGCTCGGTGCGCACCGTCGTGCCGTGGCTTTCGAGATCGAAGAATCGTGTAAGCATACGTTCTGATTATTGCAGTTGAACCGTCAGTGCGCCGGGCGGTGCCCGATGTCGCTCGGCATCGCGGCCCGTTCCCGGCCCACGCACATCTGCGCGGGCTCATCGAGCCCACGGTTCGTGCAGCGAGCCGGCGCATGCCTCGCCGGTGCTGACTGCGTGTACAGAGCGGACAGCGGCATCACGCGGCCGAGAGTGAGAAACTCAGCGTGTGGTCAGAGATCATCAACGCGCGCAGATTCATCGCGGTGCCGGGCGACATCAGGCGACGGCGTTCGCTCGGCGGACCGCAGCGCGGCCGCGCCGATCGCGCGCGGGGAGAGCACGCGCGGACTGATTGCGGGTGGCGCCGATGCCGTTCGTCGAGCGCCTCCCCAGGGGTGCGCCGAGCCGAGGTTCCAGGCAGCGCCGCCGGGCTTCGCCCGCCCCGAGCCGGATCCTGGACTCCGCGTGTCGCGCCGGTCCCCGCCGGATGGCGCCACGCTCTCGGCCGTATGAGGTGCGCGTGTATCCCGATGCGCCTGCAGGGTCGCACCGGTGACTCACGGGCCCGCCAAGGAACACGTCGTGGGCGGTGGCTGTGAGGGGCGTCGGCTCCGGTGATCGCCGGCCGCGGTCCCACTCGCTCGAGTATCGGGAACGTGCGTGTTCGGGTGGCCCATTGCTCCGGATTCTACGGGGATGCTAAATTGCGGGCAAACCTCGTTTTCTGAGTTACCCAATTCCGATGAGATCGACGGAAGCGTATGTCAGGGCTCTTCCGAAGGCCGAGCTGCACCTGCACATCGAAGGGACCCTCGAGCCGGAGCTGGCCTTCCGGCTCGCGCAGAAGCATGGCGTGGCGCTGCCGTACGGCAGCGTGGCGGAACTGCGCGCGGCCTATGATTTCACCGACCTGCAGTCGTTTCTGACCCTCTACTATGCGCTCGCGGACGTGCTGCAGGATGCGGACGATTTTTACGAACTGGCTCTGAGCTATCTGCAGCGCGCCCATGAGCAGGGCGTCGTCCATGCGGAAATCTTCTTCGATCCGCAGACACACACGGCGCGCGGCATTGCCTTCGCCACGGTCGTGGAGGGTTTGAGTCGAGCGCTCGCCGAGGCCGAGCGGCGCTTCGGGATGACGTACCGTCTGATCGCCTGCATCCTGCGTCATCTGAGCGCGGCAGAAGCGATGGATACCCTTCATGAGGTGCTCGAATACCGCGAGATCATTGGGGCGGTCGGCCTCGATTCCTCGGAAGTCGGTCACCCGCCCTCGAAGTTTGCCGAAGTGTTCGAGCACGCGCGTACGCAAGGGCTGCTCACCGTCGCGCACGCCGGCGAGGAGGGCCCGCCGGACTACATATACGAGGCGCTCGATCTTCTCGCCGTTGAGCGCATCGATCACGGCGTGAGGTGTGAAGAGGACCCCGCCCTGATGCAACGCCTGGTCCGCGAACAGGTCGCCCTGACGGTCTGCCCTCTGTCGAACGTGAAGCTCAGAGTGTTCGACGACATCGAGCAGCATAACCTGAAGCGCCTGCTCGAGGCGGGGCTGCGCGTGACCGTGAATTCCGATGATCCGGCGTACTTTGGCGGCTACCTGCTGGAGAACTACCTCGCCGTGGAGCGCGCGCTGGGGCTCACGCGCACGCAGCTCGCGACTCTGGCGCGCAACTCGATCGAGGGGTCGTTTCTCGAGGCTGACGTCAAGCGCCGCTGGCTAGAGGCCATTGACGCGTGCGCGAGTGACGCGGCCCTCGGGTGAGCCTCAGCCAGTACCGGCCCGAGTCCCCGACCGCACGATATCGCGACGTTCCCCGGCCCTGAGCGGGCTACGCTGCGGTGCCGCGTTTCGGAAGCACCCACGACGGACCGCAGGGCGGGGGCGGGGCCGCGAGCTCGGCAGTCGGCCCGGCCACCTGCCGCATCGGGTGTGGCGAAACGTCCGCGTCTTCGAGGCGCAGGGCCCACTTCAGCCCCTCGAAGTAGATGCGCTGCACATCGGGGATGTCCCAAGTGGTCCGCGCGTGTCCGAGGGCGCAATAGAAAATCCGTCCCTTGCCGTAGGTCTTGGCCCAGGCGAGCGGCCAGTCGGGGGTGTGGTCATGAACGCCCCGGTGGTGAAGATTCAAATGCGTGGTATCAAGACGCAAGACCACGTCCATCTCGTTCCGCGACCAGTTCTTGAACTGGTACATCTCGTCCCGCAGATTGAACTTCGCGGGTAGGAACCGGGTGGCGGGGAAGAGAGGATCGTCGACGATGATCGGAGCGTCGATCACCCCGAAAGGGTGACCGTCGAACGTTCCGCCAAGCATGCGATTGAATTCCGGCCAGCGTTTGAACGCGCGGTCACAATGCTCTTCCCGGTCAGGCTGCCTGTCGAACGGTGGCCACGGGAGGAACATTGTCGAGGCGGCGTGCACTCCGACAAATCCGCCGCCGTTGCGGATGAATTCCAGCAGATCGGCGCGCTGCTGCGCCGTGAGGTATACCTCTCGAACGCCGAGGCAGAAGATCGCATCATAATTGGTGAGATCTCGGCCGAACACTTTCTGACCGTAGCTGCCGATCATTCCGTCCAGCGTGATCGGCTCACTGTCGGTGTGGATGTAGGTGTCATATATCTGCGAGGCGTACCCGATCTCTTCCATGACCGCAATGGCGTGCGAAATGGAGTTGTGCTGGAAGCCGTTCTTTATGGGAGCCCAGGCGAGCACGTTCTTGCGGCCCGGCCGACGCATGTACCGTTCCATGAAGCGTTCGCGAGCGGCAGTGGAAAACGGTGGTGCTTTGCGCGCGCGCGATTTGGCGATCGCCATACTGGGGAGCCCCAGACTCCATGCCGCACCGAGGGAACCTATCGTCCGTGCGATCAACTGGCGTCTGTTCATGCGCGAATCTCCGTTGATGGCTTCAGCGACCGCTGCGCTCATTGGCGCGCCTGGGCCGGATGAAAGTTGTGTGCCAGGTATTTGACGATTACGGCGATCTGCCGCTTATTTAGGGGTGCTCCCCGATCGACCATCGTACGCACGGTCGCCGCCCAGCCGGCGGTGCTGAAGCGGGAGCGTGTAATGTTCCCGATTCCGTGGCAGATCGTGCAATGAGTCTGCACCAACGAGCGGCCATGACCGGGCGGGAGGCTGGCGGAGGAGGCGCGCTGGCCTGCCGGGCCAACCGTCGCGTGAGACGTGCTGCCGATGCTGGCAGCGGGTGGCGTCGGCGGTGCAGGGACGCCGCCGAGTGCGAACGCGACTAGCCGAACGGGCGGGTTCGAGACACTGTGATGCACCCCGCGCAGCAGTCCGGCGCTGCCGACGGCGATGACCACATACTGTCTCCCGTTACGCCCGACGTAGGTGACCGGAAACGACTCTCCGTAACCGTCGAGGCCGGCGGTCCAAAGGATCTTCCCGGTCCGGGCATCGAACGCACGGAAATCCCCGTCCAGAGTGGCGCCGATGAAGAGCACTCCGCTGCCCGTGACCAGGCTGCCCCCGAGATTGGCAGTCCCGGTGGGCGGTACGCCTCGTTTTGCAAGCCCCGGATAGTCCCCGAGCCGTACCTGCCAGGCGATGCGCCCGGTGCGCGTGCTCACGGCCGAGAGCAATCCCCAAGGAGGCTGCTGACACGGGTAGCCGTTCTGATCAACGAAGCGAGCGCCGACATCGGCGTTAAGGTACGGCATGATCTGCATGTGCCTCAGCATGCGCTCGAAGGAGGGATTCGGCTTGAAGCCCGGTCGTCGCTTGATCTTGGTGCCCGCCTTCACCATCCGTCCGATGCTGCCCAAGTCGCTGGTGTTGACGTAGATGTAATTCAGGCCCGGGTCGTAGCTCGTTCCGCCCCAGTTTCCTCCACCGACGGTCGACGGAAAGTGGAGGCTCGGTTGCAGCTGGAACGGGGAATACGGTCCTTCATTGTGATACTTGGCGAACTGCTTGCTGCAATAGGCTTCCGATGCGGGAGTTACGGTGCTCACGTCCGCCGGAGTCACGCTCTGCCGTGCAAGCGGCGGCGGCTCTATCGGATAGGGCTCAGTGGGCCACGGATGCTCGCCGGGGACATCACTCTGGGCGACGGGTTGCTGCCGGATGCCGAAGATCGGCTTGCCCGTGCGGCGGTTGAGCATGAAAAGCAACGCCGATTTCGTCAGGACAGCGACGGCCGGCACTTCTCGCCCGCCCTGCCACGCCTCGACCAGGGCGGTGCTTACCGTGTCGGTATCCCACAAGTCGTGATGGACAAATTGGAAGTACCAGCGCAACGTGCCGGTAGCCGCATCGAGGGCAACCACAGAGTTCGCATAGAGATCGGTACCGGGCCGATCCGCGCCGTAGTAGCTGTCGGCGGGATTTGCGACCGGCACGAAAGCCAGGCCGAGCTTCGGATCGACCGTGATGTTGCCCCACGCCGACGGGCCGGACCTGTCCTTCCAGCCGTTCGGCCCCCATGTGCTATTGCCCGGCTGTCCCGGCTGCGGCGTCGTGTGAAATCGCCAAACGATCCGGCCGGTGATGGCGTTTACGGCGGTGATCAGCCCAGGAGGACCACGGCTCGGCCCCTCCTGCAGAGAAGGTCCGAGGATGATCAAGCACTTGTAGATCGCAGGGGGCGAGGTGAACCCAAACGGGGCATAAGGCCACCCGGGCGCCTCGATTGCCCGCAAATTCAAGACGCCGTCATCGGCAAAGCCCGCGACGGGCTTCCCGGTCGCCGGATCGAGCTCGATTACATGACCATCGGCAGTTGCGACCACCAATCGCGCAGGTACGCCTTTGGCGCCGGGCCACCAACTCAGGCCGCGGCTGACGCGGGTCCGCTTCTCATGCGGGTTGTACTTCCACAAGACACGGCCACTGTCGGGATTGAGCGCAATGACATGCTCATCCGCCAGAATGATGAACATGCGGTTCCCGACCACAAGGGGTTTGTCCTGGAACGCACGGTCAACCTGTCCTGTGTTGTACACCCATGCGACGCCGAGGCGGTGCACGTTCCCTGGCGTGATCTGCGCAAGCGGCGAAAAATGGGTTCCCGCAAAGCGCTCTGCTGCCGCCGCCGAGCCAGCATGGGCAGCTCGTGAACCGAGCGACGCCGCGCACACGCAGGCAGGTACAATAGACAGGAGAAGTGCGGCAGGCTTCAAGTGCATTACGTCCCCCACAAGAGCGCTGAAGTCGTTCGATTGTCAGTCGTGTCGTGACGGCAGCTCAATCACGAGCCGCCCGGCGGAACCGCGCTCGGCTCAGCTCACTTCAGCGCTGCGCGGCTTCGCCCCCGGGCAAGCCGGTCATGCGAAGCTCACGGCAAACGCGCGTTCATTGCGTTCGGTTCCGTCGGATAAAATAGTATACGAACTAGATAGTACATGTCAATGATCTCGCCGGAGAGAGACGGCGAAGAGGCGGCCGGGCTCCTGTTTGATTGCCCGTCCCGCCGTTTGTCCGGACTGCTGCGTGAAACGTTGTGCGCCGCCGCTCCGCTCTGCTGCGGAGCGAGGCGACGGCAGGGGCACTGCCCTTACAGGTGCAAGCGGTGCTGCGCTGCCGCGGCTGCCGAGTTCGGCTGATCGCCGCGGAGCAACTATGGGAACCCGTGCATCGCCGCTGGCCGCCCGGAGTCGAAACGGTTACGCTCGAATCGAACACGAGCCAGCATGTTCGAACACAGGGGTATGGAATCGCGCCGTTCCACATGCTCCGCATCGGCTTCTTCGCGGTTTTTTGCTTGCCACGGTGATTGCGCAGCACGAGACGGCCGCAACCGACAGACGCCGCGTGATTGCGGAGGTGGCCATGCCCGTCCAATCGATCGACCTTATCAACTTGCGCGCGGCGGAGCGGATGTTCTGGCAATTGCATGACTTCTATCGACACCTGCTGGGCCTGGTCCCGGGAAATCGGCCGGAGCTTTCCTCGACGGGCGCAAGGCTGTACGTGGATGGCAGACCGAAAATACACCTCATGCGCCTCGATGCCGCAGCGGAGCCTTGCTTCGCTGCCGCGCTCAACGGCTCCGGACTTGTGACCACGTCGCGATGCGGTGTAGAGGTTTGCCGGAGATCACGGGCAACCTGACACGCTCCCGCACCGAACCCGCCATCGCGAATTCACCCTCTACCGGTGACAGCATCGTCCGACTCCGGGACCCATCGGGTCTGCAGCTGGAGCTGATATTTGCGGCGGGCGAGTACACGCGTATGTCGCCAGCCGCAGGCCACGCAGCTGCGTGCAACCGCGTTGCGGCCGAGATGATCCCCGGGACCATCGGCTTTTGGCGCCCGTGTGCGGTGAGGCATTTCAGGCGGCGAGCAATGGATCCGAGCGCTGGCCCGGAGTCGTTCGGTGACTGACGTCCTCAGGACCGATTTACAAATCAGGCTGTCTGCTCCCCGGGCGCCGCCTCTGCTTTCCCGAAACGGGGCGGTGGCGGCGGGCGTCTCGCAAGCGGCGCAGAGGCGGCCCCGAGTCAGCGCCCTGATATGGCGCTCCGCCGTGGGAATCGCATATATACTATGCTGCAAGCAGGCTTAAGCATGAGAGTAGAATAAAATGGCTGCGAAAGACGCGTCCGCGGAGAGCCGAAAAGGCCAGACAGGCAGGCGCAGCGCCGGCAAGACCACCCGTGGCGATGGAGCGCGCTCGCGCGAAGAGATCCTGGCGGTGGCGACCGATGAATTTGCCGAGCGCGGTCTCGCGGGCGCACGGGTCGATGACATCGCCGAACGGACCCGCACGTCTAAGAGAATGATCTATTACCATTTCGGGAGCAAGGAGGGGCTGTACAAGGCGGTTCTCGAGCGCGTCTACTCGCAGATCCGCAGCGTCGAGACTCAACTCGATATCAATAATATACCGCCCATCGAGGCAATGCGGCGGATCGTGGAGCTGACGTTCGATTACGACGAGAGTCACCCCCAGTTCATCAGGTTGGTCAACGTTGAGAACGTCAATCGCGGCCAATTCGTCGGGAAATTGGTGTCCATTCGCAAGCGTTACTCAAACATCATCCAGCTGATGCAGACCGTTCTCGACAAGGGTATCGCCAATGGGCAGTTTCGCGCGGATGTCAACGCCATCGACGTCCGGCTGGTCATCGGCGCCCTGTGCTTTTTCAGAGTATCCAATCGGTACACATTCGGGGCGCTGTTCGACATCGATCTTGCGGATCCGCAGATCCGAACTCGGCACAGGCAGATGATTGTCGATGCTGTCCTGCGCTTTCTGCGCGCCTGACGGCGGCCCGTCCAACCATTGACCGCATGATGCGCGGCGGCGGTGGCTTTGCCCCGCCCCCCCGTGCCCGCGTGCCGTTGCGCAACGCGCATGACTGACGCGGTCCCGCCACCCTGCTGATACTTTGGATGGATCGGGGACCGACCGACTTCGTCCGCCCAGTGGGTTTGTGCCACTGGCGCAACATCCGCTATCGACGCGCCGACGTCTCGCAGTCGGAGTTGACGTGTACTATCTAGTTCGTGTACGTTGTGTTCCAGCGCACGATCGTGGGAGAGCGAAACACAAACATCGCTGCTCGCGACGACGCCGAGAGACCTCCGTCCCGAAACGGCAGACCGGGATCTTGACCCTGCGACCGCATGATCGCGGGGATAGGGACGGCTTGTCTCGAAACATCATCAATGAGGGGGGTTGAACGTGCAGATCCATCGGCAGTCAAACAGCCACCGGTCCAGCTCGGGCCGCGCATTTGGGTTCGCGTGGCGGGCGCTCGGCGCGGCGGGCATCACGCTGGCATTGAGCGTCTTCGGCACCGCGGCCTTCGGCCAACAGGCGTCAGGTAAATCGAATAAGAACCCTGCCGCCGCGAGCCAGTCCGCTAAGAGTTCCAAAACGTCCGAGGGGACACAAGCCCTTCAATTGCTCCAGCTCCAAGAAGTCGTGGTGACCGGCACGCTGTTCCGTAATCAAGCTCCGGTCGGCGCGAGTCTCATCAGCATTGGCCGGAACAAGATTGCCGAGACCGGCGCCCAGACTATGCAGCAGATTCTGGCGAGCGTCCCTGCGCTGACGTCGTTCGGCACAGCAGGCCAGGGGCAGCAGGGAAGCTTCGATGGGTCGGGATCGTTCGCGCCCACGATTCACGGGCTCGGCTCGAGCGCGAGTAACGGTACCTTGGTGCTCATCGACGGCCACCGCATGGTCCCCGTCGGCATCAACCACTCCCTTCCGGATCCGAACATTATCGCGCCGCTCATGGTTAAGAGCGTGCAGGTGCTGGCCAACGGTGCGTCCTCAACGTACGGCTCGGATGCCGTGGCCGGCGTGATCAACATCATCACGCGCACCAAGTTCAAGGGATTCGAAGCG
>JAJYLP010000029.1 GCA_021787615.1 Pseudomonadota bacterium | reverse complement strand
GCGCTGATCCTCGATGAGCCGCTCCAGGGCGCGGCATCGAGGCGCGCGCTCTCGGCGGCGAGGACCGCGGCGTCGCATGCGGATTGCGCGGCGCGCAAATGTTGTGTCATCTCGAACGCTACGCAGCTGTTGGCGCTGAACGCCCTGGGGTCGGGGGCCGCGCCGCCGCGGGCTCGCAGTCGCCGCAGTGCGGCGGGGTAGCGGCCGGCGAGCAGATCCCGGCCACCGGGCCCGGCGCCGTACGCGGTGAGCACGAAGGGGTGGGGTTGGGTGCCCGCGCGCGCGGCCGCCGAGCCCGCCAGAGCGAATCCGGCATACAGCGCCAGAGGCAACGCGCGATGCTTGCGGCAGTGTGGCGTCATGTCCGCTCTCCTGTCCGGTGATGCCCGGTTCGAGCGCTTCGTCAGCGCGGGGCCAGGATAGGGCGCGGCCGGTGGGGCCACAAACGAAAAGAATTGTCTCATGCATGAGCGCATCTCAATCAGCACGGAGATGTTTGTTTCGCGGAGCCGAATTGCTCGCGCATCCAGTCGGCGAGCGCGCGCACGTCGGGCCTGTCGCCGTCTTTGGCGCGATTGACGAGATAGTAAGTGTCGGGCGTACGGAGCTCGACGGGAAATACCCGTGCCAGCGCACCGGTGCGAAAGCCTTCCGCGCAATGCGCCGTGGGCACGAGAGCCACGCCGATGCCGTGTTCAGCGGCGCGTACCACCGCATGCATGGTGTCGAGCTCGAGCACGCGGGACGGCTCCGGCGCCTCGATCCCCACTTCGCGCGCCCACTCGCTCCACGCCTCGGCCGAGCTCTTGTGTACGATCAGCGTCAACTCCTTGAACACCGCGCCGCCCAGCCGAGCGATCGTGCACAGATGCTGCGGCGCACAGACCGCGCTCAACGACAGTGCAAAGAGCGGCGTGCACTGCAGGCCCTGCGGCTCGGAGTCGACCAGCAGAACGGATACGTCGGCGCTCGGCGGATGGGCGGTGGGGCGCGGATCGTGTGAATCGATCTGCAGATCGATCCCGGGATGGTGCGCGCAGAATGCACCGAGCCGTGGAATGAACAGCTCGCTGGCGAAGAACGGCGGCAGCACCATACGCACGCTGCGCCGGCCGCCGCCACGCGCGAATTCGGCGACACTGCGGTCGAGCGCCTCGAGCAGCGGCTCGACTTGCGCAAGCAGCGCAGCACCGGCGCGCGTCAGCTCGAGTGAACGCGGCCGGCGCTCGAAGAGGCGCGCACCCAGGGTGTCCTCGAGATCCTTAATCTGATGACTGACCGCCGACGGTGTCAGGCACAGCTCGTCGGCGGCGAATTTGAAGCTGCGGTGACGGGCGGCGACGCAGAAGACCCGCAGGCTTCGGGTCGGCGGGGGACGGGAGAGGCGCATCATTGCGGGGGCCGGGGCATGGTGTGGCCAGGCCGATGCAACGCCCATGCCACCCCACCGAGCCGCTGCGAGGCCCGTTGGGTCGAAGGTACGCGCGCTGCGTGCCCCGATTTGGACCCGTGCGAGCGTTCACCGCACCAATTCGAGGCGCGCGGCGCGGGCGCGCCGGCGTGCGCGGCTTATTGACCGAAGCGGTCCGGCCTGCTGGCCAGATAGACCTGCTCCTCGGGCGTGCTCGCGCGCCCGAGCGTCGCATTGCGGTGCGGGAAGCGCCCGAAGCGGCGCACGATCGCGTGATGACGCTCGGCGAAGGCCCCTACGCCGGCGAAGAATGGCCGCAGCTCGACCGGTGCCTCCTCGAGCAGCCGACGGTAGGCGGCGACGGACTCCTCCTGCACGTCGAGCCGTTCGGCATGCTGCAGCGGCATGCACAGGAACAGTCGCTCCAGCGACGAGAGCGCCGCATCGGCCCCAGCTTGAATCCCCGAGAGCGCGAGCGCGAGGGCCTGCTCATCGGTGGCGAATGCGCGGGCCGTGCCGCGAAACGCGTTGCGCGGAAACTGATCGAGCAGCAGGATCAGTGCGAGCCGGCGATGGGGGCTCGCGGCCCAGGCGCCGAGCGCGCCGGCCGCGGCGCGCTCCATCAGCCCGGCGAAGCGCTCGCGGATCATCTCGTCGATGGCGGCCTGCTGCTGCACCGTGGCGCACACGCCGAACCACAGCTTCTCGCGGTCGCGCAGCGTGTGCAGTCCGAGCGGCGGCGGGCCGAACCAGAATCGATTGACCTCGAGCGCCTCGTCCACCGGAGCATGGCCGCGCGGGGCGCTCACGGTGTGCTACTCGCAGAGGCTCTCGAGATATCCCTGGGCGACCGGCGAGAGGCGCTTCAGCGCCAGCGCGCGCGCCTTGGGCGCATCGACGAGGTACTCGAGGGGGCCGGAGACGAGGATCTGACGGATGCCGGGGTGTCGTGCCGATGCCCGGGCCATCTTGTTGAGCACGGTGAATCCGCGGTTGATCTTCTGGCGGGGCGCGCGGTTCTGTTCGATGGTGCGGGCCAGATACTGGCCGAAGCGCGCGTAGAGAAAATAGTCGTCGTCGCCGACCTGAAAGCGTGCCTCGGCGAAGAAGTCGGGGAAATTCTTTTCCAGATACGAATTGACGCTGCACAGAGCGGGACGGGGATCACGCGACGCATTTCGCTGCTTCATGTCGCTGGCCACACCTCCTGGGGGTCCGGACCGCCATCGCTGGGCGCCGCGGGCGGCACCACACCCCGCGACGCGGCGCGAATGGTGCGCGAGAACTTCAGCCGATGCAAGTGAAATCACACACCCTCCCGGCGAGCGCCGCTCACGGGCGGGGCGCGCCGGGACCGGGTTGGGTTTGCCCATGCGCGCGACGGCGGTGCCAGGCGCGCGCCGCCATCTGGACTGCAAGGACGACCGCGACGAGCAACGCGAGGGCGCTGGTGGCGAGCGTGAGGTTCAACATCCGCTCGAGCGTCCGGTCCCGCAGCTCGGCCCAACGACTGGAAGTTTGCGTGATCTGAAGACGCGCGATGACACCGCGGCTCCCAACTCCATGGATGGGCGCGGCCGCGGCGATGCGCGAGTTGCCGCCGGGCCCGATGAGACGCCGAAACAGTCGCGCCAGCAGCCCCGGCTGCGGCGCCGGGATGCCGGGCACGGTGGGTTTGTCCGCCTGCGCGAGCAGGGCGCCCGAAGGGGTGGTGACCGACAGCCGCAGACCCGGCCGCAGCAGGCGGCTCAGATAGGACGGCAGCGTCGCCGAGGCGAGGATGAGGCCGCCGCGCGCATGCAGGTTGGCGCGGCGCAGCATGCCGTAGCGGATCGGCGTGCCTCCGAGGTCACCGTGGTCATCGACCAGGACCCCGAACCGCCCGCCCAGCATCGACAGGGGAACCGACATCTCGACGTCGTAGCCGCCGGGCTGAAGCTGCAGGGCGCCGACGATGCGCGGATCGGCGACCGCCCGCCGGCGCCCGTATTCGCCGCGGACGATCCGGTGCGCCACGACAGGCCCGGCGCCGGTGAGCGCGAGGAATTCTGCGTGCGGATGCCCCTGCGCGCCGGTGAAGCCGATCCAGATCCGATCGCCCCTGCTGCTGTGGCCCAGCGGATTGGCGAGCGGCGCATCGAACACGAGATGCGGATCGGCCACCCGCAGCAGCACGTAGAGCATCCGCCCGCTGACGCCTGTGAGGATATCGAAGTGATGCGCGGCGTTGCCGTAGCGGCGCCAGCGATGCGCTGTTGGCGGCCAGCCGTCGGTATAGCCGTCGACATAAACCGGCGCGGGCAGGGGCACAGGGACGAGGTCATAGCGCCCCGGATCCGTCCCCTCGGCCGGAAAGCGGTAGATGAGGCGCACGCGCCCCTGCAGCGAGGCCGCGAGCGTTCCGGCCAGGGAGCGCAGGTCCTGCCGCTCGCTCTGGCGCAGCGTCGCCTCCATCTGGCGCGCGTAGCGCACGCCGTCCCAGGGCAGAACCAGGGTGACCAGGACGAGCAGCAAAAGCTTGAGCCAGGGTCGCATCAGTTCGTTTAAGCCATACTTCAGTCGGGTCGCTTATAGTGACGCTACCGCTTCACGGCAGCGCACAGCCAAGATCATGAAGATACCCGAGATCCTGATCGTCGAGACCGTCCACCAGCCAGGAAGCCTCGCGAAGGTGCTGCAGGTGATCGCCGACGCCGGTCTGACCATTGAGCACCTCACCGCTGTGCGACGCGTGCAGGGCCGCACGCTCTGGGAGATCACCCTGGAGATGGACGAGGAGGCCAATCACGACCTCTACGCGCGCATCGACCAGCTGCCCAACGCCCGCTTCATCGGCAAATCCGACCGGGTATTCAACCGCCATCGCGGCGGCAAGATCCGCATGGTGGCCAGCCTGCCCATCAACACGCTGCAGACCCTGCGCGATGTGTACACCCCGGGCGTCGCGCGGGTCTGCCTGGCGATCCGGCAGGACCCCCAGCTCGCCCACGAGTACACCAGCATCGACAGCACGGTGGCGGTGATCACCAACGGCACGGCGATTCTGGGACTCGGCAATATCGGGCCGCTCGCGGGCCTGCCCGTGATGGAAGGCAAGGCGGCGCTGTTCTCCGATCTGGTCGGGCTCTCGGGCGTGCCCATCCTGCTCGAGGAGACGCGCGTGCCGAAAGTCATCGAGCTCATCGCCGGCATCCACCTGTCCTTCGGCGCCATCCAGCTCGAGGACTTCGCCGCCCCGGAGTGCTTCGAGATTGAGGCCGGGCTGCGCGAGCGGTTGCGCAAGCCGGTGCTGCACGACGATCAGCATGGCACCGCGGTCGTGGCGCTAGCGGCGCTGATCAACGCCGCGCGGCGCGCCCGCCGAAGTCTGCCCGAGAGCACCGTCGGGCAGATCGGGCTCGGCGCGGCGGGCACGGGCATCGTGCGTCTGCTGCGGGCATACGGCGTCAATCAGGTGCTCGGCGCGGATCGCAACCCCGAGGCGATCGCCCGTATCAGGACGCTCGGCGCCGAGGGGGCGAGCCTCGAGGAGCTCATGCGGCGCGCGGACATCGTGATCGCGACCACGGGCGTGAAGGGCTTGATCCAGCCGCAGTGGATCCGTCCGGGGCAGGTCATTCTGGCCCTCTCCAATCCTGATCCGGAGATCGAGCCGCATGTGGCGCGCGAGCACGGCGCCGCCTTCGCCGCCGACGGCAAGGGCATCAACAACATCCTGGCGTTTCCGGGATTGTTCAAAGGGGCGCTTGCCGCCAGGGCCCCGCAGTTCACCGATGCGATGCTCATGGCGGCGGCGCAGACGCTCGCTGAGCTCGCCTCCCTGGCGCAGGAGGATGCGTTGGTCCCCGATCCGCTCGACAAGACCGTGCACGAGCGGGTGGCCGCCGCGGTGCAGGCGGCCTATCCGTCCTGAGCGCCGGTGGCGCGAGCCGGCCCTCAGGCCGGAGCCGGCTCCGGCGCCATCAGGCCGCGCAGCTTGCCGAGCGCATTGACCTCGATTTGACGGATGCGCTCGGCAGATACGCCGTACTGGCCGGCGAGCTCGTGCAGCGTCGCCTTGTCCTCGCGCATCCAGCGCCGCTCGAGAATGTCGCGGCTGCGCTCATCGAGGCGGCCGAGAGCGCTGCGCAGCCGGGCTGCGGAGTCGCTTTCCCACTCGGCGCCCTCCACCTGGTCGGCGGGGTCGGCATCGGGGGCCGGCAGATACGCCGCCGGGCTGTAGGTTTCCTCCTCATCGGCATCCGGCGCCGGATCGAATGCGACGTCGTGCGCCGCAAGGCGCTTTTCCATCTCGGTTACCTCGCCCGGCGTGACACCGAGGTCGCGGGCCACCGCCGCCGTCTCCTCTACGGACAGCCAGGTGAGGTTCTTCTTCATGCGTCGCAGATTGAAGAAGAGCTTGCGCTGCGCCTTGGTGGTGGCGATCTTCACCAGCCGCCAGTTGCGCAGGACGTACTCGTGGATCTCCGCCCGGATCCAGTGAACGGCGAAGGACACCAGGCGCACATTCAGCGCCGGGTCGAATCGTTTGACCGCCTTCATCAGTCCCACGTTGCCTTCCTGGATCAGGTCGCCGAAGGGCAGTCCGTAGCCGCGGTAGCCGCGGGCGATGTGGACCACGAAACGCAGATGCGCCAGCACCAGCTGGCGGGCGGCGTCCAGGTCGCCATCGTCACGGAAACGCACGGCCAGCGCGCGCTCGGCCTCGCGGTCGAGGACCAGGATGCGGCTCACCCGGTCGACGTAGGCATCGACGCTGCCGATTGGTCCGGCGAGGGCGAACTCGCACGGCCGGGCAATCAGTGCAGTCGCTGTACTCATGGATGCTCCCAAAACGCTATGAGCCAATTTTAGCACTCGGGTCTTTTGAGTGCTAATGACCCACAGGGTTCCCAGCCGGGGCGAGGGGATTGACTGCTAAGCTAAAGCTTAAGCAGAATTTATGTCGGCCAGCGTGGCCCAAAGCGTTCCGGTTTTCATCAATCTTTCCGGAAAACCCAATATTGCGCCTGCCGCGAGCTTCTGGCTCGATCCATCCGTTCATCAACGCCACCTAAGGGGAGCGACTTGGCGACTACGGCATCGACCGCGACGACGGAACTGAAATACGACGGCTTCAGCATGATGCTGCACTGGCTTACCACCGCGCTGGTGGCCGTGCTGTGGACACTCGGGCAGCTGATGGACGAGTTCACGAAGGGTGCGCCGCGCCATGCCGCCCTCTCGGTGCACATGGTGCTTGGCCTGCTCGTCGGCGCCGTCGTGCTGGTGCGCATCGCGTGGCGCTCGACCGGCGGACGGCGCCTGCCGTCGGTCGATGAGGGCTGGTTGAACCTGCTGGCCAAAGCGGTCCACTACGGCCTGTACCTTCTGCTGGTCCTCACCGTGGTATTCGGTGCGGCGAGCGCGTGGGTGCACGGCCTCTCGGTCTTTGACTGGTTCACCTTCCCGCGGCCCGCGTTTGCCACCCGCTCGGTGGTGCGCACCGCCGGCGAGCTGCACAGCGATCTGGCTGACTTGCTGGTGATCGTGGCGGGCCTGCACGCCGCGGCGGCGCTGATGCACCATTACGTCAGGCGCGACTCGGTGCTGCGGCGCATGCTGCCCGGCAAGCGGGCCGGCTGAGCCGCGCGCCTTCCGGGAAGCCCGCGCGCCGGCTACGCTGTCGCCCCCCCATCTGCAGCGGCCGGTCGCGCCCGGGTCGCGGAGAGCATGCCGGAACTACCCGAGGTCGAGACCACCCGCCGCGGCATCGAGCCGCACGTGATCGGGCGGACCATCGTGGCGCTTGAGGTGTACGAGCCGCGGTTGCGCTGGCCGGTCGCGCGCGCCTTGCCCGCGCAGCTGGCGGGCCGGCGCATCCTCGCCGCGGGACGGCGCGCCAAATACCTGCTCATCGGACTCGACGGTGGCACGCTGATCGTGCACCTCGGCATGTCCGGCTCCCTGCGCGTGCTCGCGGACGGCACGCCGCGGCTGCGGCACGATCAATACGACCTGCGGCTCGATTCGGGGCGCATCCTGCGCTTCAACGATCCGCGCCGCTTCGGCAGTTTGCACTACACCGGAGCCGACCCGCACGATCACCGGCTGCTGCGGGATCTGGCGCCGGAGCCGTTCGATGCCGCCTTCGATGCCGAGTACCTCTGGCGCGTGACGCGCGGCAGGCGCCTCGCCATCAAGCAACTGCTCATGAACAGCCACCTGGTGGTCGGCGTCGGCAATATCTACGCCAGCGAGGCGCTGTTCCGGGCGCGTATCCGCCCGGGGCGCGAGGCACGGCGTCTCACGCGCCCCGAGGCGGCGCGGCTGGTGAGCGCGGTGCGCAGGGTTCTGACGCAAGCCATCCATGTTGGGGGAACGACTCTGCGTGATTATGTGGGCGCGGACGGTTCCCCGGGCCACTTCCGTCAGAAGCTCTACGTCTACGAGCGCGCCGGTCAGCCCTGTCGGGTATGCGGCGCGGCGATCCGCCGCCGTATGCAGCAGGGCCGCTCCAGCTACTACTGCCCGGCGTGCCAGCGCTGAGATTTCACGCGCCGCGGCGCTTCTTGAGCTCCTCCTCGACGATGGGATGCACGAACTCGCTCACGTTGCCCCCGAGCACCGCGATCTCACGCACCAGGGTGGAGGAGATGAACGTGAACTGCTCCTGCGGCGTCAGGAACACGGTCTCGATGTCCCGCTCCAGGTGGCGGCTCATGTTGGCGAGCTGGAACTCGAACTCGAAATCCGACACCGCGCGCAGGCCTCGGACGATCACCCGCGCGCCCTGCGTGCGCGCGAACTCGACCGTCAGGCCCGAGTAGCCGACGACCTCGACGTTCGGCAGGTCGGCGAGCACACGGCGCGCCATGTCGATGCGCTCATCGAGCGAAAACATCGGCGCCTTGTTGGGATTGGCGGCGATCGCGATGATCACTCGCTCGAAGATGCTCGCGGCGCGGCGCACCAGATCCTGGTGACCATTGGTGATCGGGTCGAAGGTCCCCGGATAGACGGCGTGACGGTTCATTCGCTGGCGATCCCCCTGTGTCGCACGTACAGATGATACCCGACCTGACCCGAGCGCTTGTCGCGCTCATGCGTCCAGCTCGGTGGCACGGGCGCAAGGCGCTCGGCGGGACATTCGATGTAGATCCGGGCTGCGGTACTCAGCCAGCCGCCGGCCTCCAGCCGCTCGGCGATCGCCTGGAGCGCTCCGGAGGCGAACGGCGGATCGAGGAAGACGATATCGAATGGCTGCGCCGCCGTCGCGAGAAACGTTTCGGCATCCGCGGCGAGCACGCGCCAGTCGTGCCGGCCCTGCGGATCGAACTGCCCCAGGCACTCCTCGATCGCGCGGGCCGCCCGCCGGTCGCGCTCGACGAAGGTCACGTGCGAGGCGCCGCGCGAGAGCGCTTCGAGCCCGAGCGCGCCGCTGCCGGCGAACAGATCCAGACAGCGCGCCCCCGGCACAATGGGCGCGAGCCAGTTGAACAGCGTCTCGCGCACCCGATCGGGCGTCGGGCGGATCGCGGGCGCGGCCGCAAAGCGCAGGCGCCGCCCGCGCCATGCGCCGCCGATGATGCGCAGCACCCGCGCGGCGCTGCCGCGCCGGTGCGTGTGGGACGGACTGCTCACGCGCTGTCTTTCGAACCTGCGGACCAGGCCGCTACGATACACTAGCCGGCATTCATGTTCGGACGTGAAACCCAAGAAGCCTCGGCCGGCCCCGCGCAGCGTCAGGGCTTCCTCAGGCGCCTGACGCAGCGGCTCGGGCGCGGCAGGCTCACCGTCGATCTGGCCAATCTGTTCCGCGGCCGCAAGATCGACGCCGACCTGCTCGAGGAGCTCGAGGCGCGGCTGCTCACCGCCGACGTGGGGGTCGAGGCCACGGAATTCATCCTCGCGGGCCTCAATAAGCGCCTGGCGCGCAAGGAGCTCGCCGACGTCGAGGCCCTGATCGCGGCGCTGCGCGCGGCGGTGGAGGAGATTCTCGCGCCCTGCGCGCAGCCGCTGCTCATCGATCCGGATTGCAAGCCCTTCACCCTCCTCGTGGTCGGTGTGAATGGCTCGGGCAAGACCACGACCATCGGCAAGCTGGCGCGCCGCTTCACCGGCGAGGGACGCAGCGTGATGCTCGCCGCGGGCGACACCTTCCGGGCCGCGGCCATCGAGCAGCTGACGGTGTGGGCCGAGCGCACCGGCGCGGGCTGCATCGCGCAGCACGCCGGCGCCGATCCGGCCGCGGTGGTGTTCGATGCGCTGCAGGCCGCGCGCGCGCGCCGCACCGATGTGCTGATCTGCGATACCGCCGGCCGGCTGCACAGCCAATCGCATCTGATGGAGGAGCTGAAGAAGGTCAAGCGCGTTCTGCAGCGCGGGGACCCCCGCGCGCCGCACGAGGTCCTGCTGGTGCTCGATGCCAACCAGGGCCAGAACGCGCTCGTGCAGGCGGTGCAGTTTCACGAGGCGATCGGCGTCACGGGACTGGCGATCACCAAGCTCGACGGCACCGCCAAGGGCGGGATCGTGATCGCGATCGCGCGCCGCCTGGGGCTGCCCATCCGTTTCATCGGCATCGGCGAGCAGCCCGCGGACTTCGGCGAGTTCGACGCGCACGCCTTCGCCGCGGCGCTGGTCGAAGGCTCGCACGCGCCGGCCGGACAGGAGCGGGCATGATACAGCTCGAGCGCGTCAGCAAGCGTTACCCCAACGGGCGCGAAGCCCTCACCAACGTCAGTTTCTTCGTCGATCGCGGCGAGCTGGTGTTCCTCACCGGCCGCTCGGGCGCCGGCAAGAGCACGTTGCTGAAGCTGATCGCGCTGCTCGAGCGCCCGACCCGCGGCAGCGTGACCGTCAACGGCCGCAGCACCGGGGCGCTGAAGGCGCGGCACATCCCGGCGTTCCGCCGGCACATCGGCGTGGTCTTTCAGGATCACAAGCTGCTCGCCGACCGCCCGGTGTTCGACAACGTCGCGCTGCCGCTGGTGGTGGCCGGCACGCCGCTGAAGGAGATCGACAAGCGGGTGCGCGCGGCGCTCGATCAGGTGGGGCTGCTCGGCAAGGAGCGGCTGCTGCCGATGGAGCTGTCGGTGGGTGAGCAGCAGCGCGTAGGCATTGCCCGGGCGATCGTCGGCAAGCCGCCGCTGATCGTGGCCGATGAGCCCACGGGCAATCTCGATCCGGATCTGTCGCTGGAGGTGATGAGGTTGTTCAAGCGATTCAGCGAGGTCGGCGTGACGGTGCTGGTGGCGACGCACGACCTGCACATCGTGCGCGAATTCGGCGGCCGTGAGATCACGCTGACGAGCGGTCAGATCACCGGTGGTTCGCCCGACCCGCTGCCGTCCCTCGTGGCGAGCCGCTGAGGCCGACCATGGCACTCGGCACACTCACCACCCGGCACACGCAGGCGCTGTTCGGAGCGCTCGGCCGCCTCGCCCGCGCGCCGCTCGCCACGGCTCTGACGCTGCTCGTCATCGGGCTCGCGCTGGTGCTGCCGGCGGCCCTCGGGCTGCTGGTGCGCAACGCCGAGTCGGCCACGGGCGGATTCGGGCACGCGGTCGACATGTCAGTGTATCTCAAGCGCGGTGTGTCGCTGGCGCGGGCCCGCGAGCTCGCCGTCGAGGCGCGCGCCGAGCCGGGCGTGGCCGCGGTGAGCGTGATTTCCGCCGCCGCAGGGCTGCGTCAGTTCCGCCAGTACTCCGGCTTCGGCGCCGCCCTCGATGCGCTGAAGAGCAATCCGCTGCCCAACGTGCTGCGCATCGTGCCGCAGCCGCGCTCGAGCGGCCCCGCGGCGCTCGAGGCGCTGCGGCGCACGTTCGCCAGCTGGCCCGAGGTGGGCATGGTGCAGCTCGATGCGCAGTGGGTGCTGCGCTTCAACGCGATTCTCGCAGTGGTCCGCCGCCTCGTGTCCATTGCAGCGGTGTTGTTCGGCGCCGGAGTGCTCGCCGTGATCGGCAACACCATCCGCCTGGAGATTCTCAATCGGCGCGACGAGATCGAGGTGACGAAGCTCGTGGGCGGCTCGAACGCGTTCGTGCGCCGGCCGTTTCTCTACACCGGGACGCTGTATGGGCTCGGTGGCGCGCTGCTCGCCTGGCTGGTGCTCGAGACTGCGGTGCTCGGTCTGCAGGCCCCGGTGGCGCATCTGGCGAGCCTCTACGGCAGCGGCTTCGTCCTTGCGGGACTTGCCGGCCGGGAACTTGCCGTGCTGTTCGGCGGCGGCATGGCGCTGGGGTGGCTCGGGGCGTGGATCTCCGCCCGCCGGCATCTGCGGGGCATCGAGCCGCGCGCCTGATGCGCGCGGCGCCGCAAGCTACTTGATCTTGGCTTCCTTGTAGGCGACGTGCTTGCGCGCCACCGGGTCGAACTTGCGCACTTCGAGCTTGTCCGGATGCAGCCGCTTGTTCTTCGTCGTCACGTAGAAATGGCCAGTGCCCGCGGAGGAAAGGAGTTTGATCTTGTCGCGCATGGCTGAGCTCCTAACCGTCAGATCTTCATGCCCTGGGCGCGCAGGTCGGCCACGACCCGATCGATGCCCTTCTTCTCGATGGTGCGCAGGCCGTGCGCGGACACGCGCAGCGACACCCAGCGCTTCTCGCCTTCCAGCCAGAACCGCTGGGTGTGCAGGTTCGGCAGGAAGCGGCGGCGCTTCCTGTTATTCGCGTGGGAAACACGATTTCCGACGGCCGGCCCTTTGCCGGTGATCTCGCAGACGCGCGACATATGCAACGACCTTAAAAATCAAATACTTGGCGCAGACGTACGTGTCCCGTCCGCAGGAGCCGAGCTTTATACCAGCAGTGCGACGCGGCGGCAAGCGCCGCCCGGAACCGCGCGGACGCCCGCGCGGGAAGCGGCCGCCGCCGCGCGCGGCCGCTTCCGCCGGCACCCGCATCTCCATGCAGGGCCGCCATGGTGCGGCGGCGGCCGTTCAGGCTCAGCTGCGGGCGACGAAGGAGCCGCACCAGCCCTGCGCGTTCACGGCATAGCCGGGGTAGATCGCGCAGCCTGCAAAGCCGGCCGCCTCGTCCGCTGAGCCCTGGAAGAAACGGCACATCGCGCAGCGCTCGCCCGGCTTGTAATTGGGGAATTTTGCCCGGTTCACCGCCTTGGCGCTGGGCTCGTAGCCGAAGGATTTCGCCAGCGGATCGGCGTTTTCGGTCAGGTGCGGCAGCGAGCCCGCGGCCGCGCGCGCCGACCGGGGGCGCAGGCCGATGACGGCCACGGAGGCGGCAACGGCGGCGGTCGCGAGAAACGTGCGTCGGGAGGGATCGTGGCGATCATTGTCTTGAGACATGTCGAACCTCTCTCAATGTTCTGAGTGTCAATGTTGATGCGATCGGATGCCGTGAGGGCTCGCGGCGCGGACCCGAGCGCGCTCGGCAGGGGGCTCGCTCGGCGAGGGCATCGCTCCTGGGATGACGCGCGCGCCGCAGCTCCTTTGGTATCGAATCAGCAATCCGCACCGCCCTCATGAGGTCGGCAACGATAACGAAGTCATGGTGGATTTGATGATGAAGCCTTCCAAAAAAGGCTGAAGGGGCGACAAATGTCATTTTTGTCGCATATCGGATCGAGCGGGACGGCGCCTGCGCCACGATGCTTCGCCGGTGCCGCGGCGGTTGACGCGCCCGGCGATTGCACCATCGCCCCGGCGGCGCGCGGCTGTCGCTACAGCAGCCCGTGCTCGGCGAACGAGTAGCAGTGGCTGCCGCCGACGATGACGTGATCCACCACGCGCATGTCCATCAGAGACAGAGCGGCCTTAAGGCGGCGCGTGATGGCTTCGTCGGCGGGGCTCGGCTCGATGCCGCCCGAGGGATGGTTGTGCGCCAGGATCAAGGCGCTCGCATTGTGCAGCAGGGCCTGACGCACGACTTCGCGGGGATGCACCTGCGCGCAGTCCACGGTGCCGCGGAACAGCTCCTCGAAGGCGATGAGCCGGTGCCGGTTGTCGAGATACAGGCAGCAGAACACCTCGTAGGGGCGGTCGCGCAGCTGCGCCTGCAGGAAGCGGAACGCGGCCTGGGGCGTCGTGAGCGGCTGGCCCGAACGCAGCTCCTCCTGCAGGTGGCGGCGTGCGAGCTCAACGGCCGCCTGGACGGCCGCATAGCGAGCCGGACCCAGGCCCTTGCGCGTCCAGCGCGAGCGCTCGGCGAGGAGCAGCGCGCGCAGTGAGCCGAAGTCCACGAGCAGCCCTCGCGCCAGCTCCACCGCCGAGCAGCCCCGGGTGCCCGACCCGATCAGCAGCGCAAGCAGCTCGGCGTCGGAGAGCACGCGCGGACCGCGATCGATCAGCTTCTCGCGCGGGCGCTCGGTGCGCGGCCAGTCTCGAATCGCGAGCGTCGGTGTGGCGGGGGTCGGCGGCATGAACGGGCTCCGTTGCTCAGCGGCGCATCGTGCCGTCCGCCCGCGCCATCCAGGAAGGCGGATAATCGTTCGGTTCGTGCACAAATGCACACCGGGGTGCGGCCGGTTTGCGTCCCCGGGGAGCGGGGTCGGATAATCACGGCTATGCAAGGCAAACGCATTGTGCTTGGCGTCACCGGCGGCATCGCGGCGTACAAGAGCGCGGAGCTCGTCCGGCGCCTGCGCGAGCGCGGTGCCGAAGTCCAGGTGGTCATGACGGCCGCCGCCCGGGAATTCGTCGGCGCGCTCACCTTCCAGGCCCTCTCGGGGCGGCCCGTGCGCACCGATCTTTGGGACAGCGCCGCTGAGGCGGCGATGGGTCACATCGAGCTCGCGCGCTGGGCGGAGGCGGTGCTGGTGGCGCCGGCCACCGCGGACTTCCTCGCCCGTCTGGCCGAAGGGCGCGCCGACGATCTGCTCGCGACGCTGTGCCTGGCCACCACCGCGCCGATCGCGGTCGCGCCCGCCATGAATCGCATGATGTGGGCCAATGCCGCCACCGTCGCCAACGTCGAGCGTCTGCGTCAGCGCGGCATACGGGTGTTCGGGCCGGCCCAAGGCGAGCAGGCCTGCGGCGAAGTCGGCGAGGGCCGGATGCTCGAGTCCCCGGAACTCGCCGAGCGCCTCTGCGACCTGCTGCCGAGCGCCGGGCCCCTGAGCGGCCGGCGGGTGCTCATCACCGCCGGGCCGACGCGCGAGCGCATCGATCCGGTGCGCTTCATCAGCAATCGCAGCTCCGGCAAGATGGGATTCGCCGTGGCACAGGCCGCGCGCGAGGCGGGCGCGGACGTGGTGTTGATCAGCGGACCGGTTGCGCTGCCGACGCCGCCCGGCGTGCGGCGTGTGGACGTGGAGAGCGCCGAGGCGATGCTCGCGGCGGTGCAGGGCGAGGTCGAAGCCGCAGACATCTTCATCTCGACGGCCGCAGTGGCCGACTACCGCCCGGCGCATCCGTCCGGGCAGAAGATCAAAAAGACCAGCGAGCGGCTGACGCTGGAGATGGAGCGAACCACCGACGTGTTGGCGAGCGTCGCGGCACGAGCGAAGCGGCCGTTCGTCGTCGGCTTTGCCGCCGAGACCGAGTCCGTCGAGCAGAACGCGCGCGCCAAGCTGCTGAAGAAGAACCTCGACATGATCGCCGCCAACGAGGTCAGCCACACCAAGGGCTTCGACAGCGAGGACAATCACCTCATCGTGCTGTCGCGCAACGCGCGGCAGGACCTCGGCTCAGGCCCCAAGCTGGCCCTGGCACGCGAGCTCGTCCGGCTCATCGCCGCATCCTGCAGCGCGGCCGGCGAGGCGCGGCCCCGCGGCACGGTGCGGGCTTGAGCGCCCCCGAGGCGGCGCGCCCGCTGCGGGTGCGCATCCTCGATGCGCGCCTCGGCCGGGAGTTCCCGCTGCCGGCTTATGCCACCGCCGGCTCGGCGGGCATGGATCTGCGCGCCTGTGTCGATGCGCCGCTCGCGCTGGCGCCCGGGCGCGCCGAGCTCATCCCGACCGGCATGGCCATTCATCTTCAGGATCCGGGGCTCGCGGCCGTGATCCTGCCGCGTTCCGGTCTCGGCCACAAACACGGCGTGGTGCTCGGCAATCTCGTCGGACTGATCGACTCGGACTATCAGGGACAGCTGATGGTGTCGTGCTGGAACCGCGGGCAGGAGCCGTTCGTCATCCAGCCCGGTGAGCGCATTGCCCAGCTGGTGGTCGTCCCGGTGGTGCAAGTGGCGCTCGAGGTGGTCGAGACGTTCGATGAGAGCGTGCGTGGCGCGGGCGGCTTCGGCCACTCCGGCCGGCACTGAGCGCCGCCGCTCAGGCGGCCAGCATCCACAGGCCGAATTCACTGCGCCCGAGCAGGGCGCGGAACGCATCCGGCATGCCCTCGTGCAGCATGGTCTTCAGCAGGCCGTGCACGCCGAGCGAGCCGAGCTCACGCCACATCCGCTCAGGCAGCGGTCCCGCCGCGGCGGTCTGCATGATCAGCGCCATGAGGTACAGCACGATCAGGTAGTTGTGCGCGGTCGTCAGATCGAGAGGATAGGAATACACCTTGCAGAAGAGCGTATTGCGCAGGATGTGCGTCACGAGCGGCGCCTCATTCGCCTCGAGCGCCGGCAGATCGGCGGGGATCTCGCGCGGCAGTTCCCGCAGCACTGCGCGGTTCCCGCCGAGCAGGCGCGAGAGCATGCCGTGGATGGCCGCGCGCAGCTCGGGCTTCAGGCAGGGCAATGCTTCGCTGCGCCACGCCGGCACGTCAATGCTGCTCCCGTCGGCGAGCGCACCGAGCAGCCGCGCGCCCACGTACAGCCGCCGCCGCAGCGGCAGCTCCTGGGCCGCGAGGCAATCGCACAACCCCTTCTCGATGTCGCGGAACGGCTGCCAGGCAATGGCGACGCCGGGTGCGAGGCGGTAGGCCTCCGTCGAGCGCGGTTCGGCATGCGCCAGCCGCTCGCGCAGATCCTCGGTGCGCTCCTCAGGCGGGATGCCGAGTCCGAGCCGGACGCTGCCGCAGATCGGGCTGAGAGCGACCGCGATACCCTCCGGCGTGCGCGCGAACGAGAAGGGAAACACGCAGCAGGCGCCGAACGGCTGGCGGCCGAGGGACTGGTGAATCAGACATCGATCGCGCGGCCCGAGAAACCGGCAGACCTCCGCGGGCGATTTCAGCTGCAGCGTGCCGTCGGCGCGCACGGGCAGGCGCGTGCCGGCGAGCTGCGGCGCGATCGTCTGCCAGGGCATGGCGTCGATCAGCAGCTGTGCCTCGCCCGGCAGGGTGATTTCGTAGTCGTGCCGGCAGCACGCCGCGCTCATGTGGCAGCTGAAGCGGGCCTCGGGCAGCGTTGCGAACGTGACCGGCGGACGCCAGTAGAGCCGGAAATAGCCGGCATCGAGCAAAGCACGCGCCGCGGCCGGCTCGGCGCGCCGCATCCACGGATAGTCGGCAAGCGATTGCAGCAACCCCTCGCGGAAGGACCAGGACAGAATGCGCTCGCACGGGCTGCACCATACGACGCGCGGTTCTCCTGCGACAGCGCGCACGCCGAGGGCGGCGAACAGGTGCCGGTTCTCTCGCTCCTCGGCGACCTCGAACCAGCCGACTGCCTCGGCCGGGTCCTCGCCGCGCGTGAGTTGCCGCAGCGAAGCGGCGCCGAAGCGTGGCAGGCGCTCCACGCCGCGCCGGCTGATCTGTCGATGCGCCGCCGCGAAGCGGCCTATGCCGATCCCGCTGGCCGGACCGATGCCCTCGCCCTGGCGCAGCGGCGCCTCCGGGGCGTGCATCTGGTACAACGACTCGCCGCCGTCCGGATCACACAGCGCGCGCAGGAACGCCGCGCCCAATGCGCTCAACCGCTGCGCATCGATGCGCGGCTCGGTGTCCGAGGCGGCGTCCGTACCGCTCACCGTGCCGCTGCGCGCCGCCGGGGACTGCTCCCCGGGCACCGGGCCGTTGGTCGCGCGCCGATCATCCCTATTGCAGTTGGCGCAGCCAGAAGCGCTCCATGGCGGTGAACAGGTGTGTCCGGGCAGCAGGCCCCGAGATGCCGTGTGTCTTGTTGGGGTAGACCAGCAGCTGATAAGGCTCGTCGGCGTTGATCAGCGCCTGAATGAACTGCAGAGTATTCTGCCAGTGCACGTTGTCGTCGCCCGTGCCGGCCACGAGCAGCAGCGGGTCGGCGAGATTGCGAGCCGCGGCCACATCGGAGCTGCCGGCGTAGCCCGAGGGGTTCTGCTGAGGCGTGCCCATGTAGCGCTCCGTATACAGCGTGTCGTAGTCCTGCCATCGCGTCACCGGGGCGACGGCGATGCCGGCCCGCCACACGCCGGGCGCGTGAGTGAGGGCGTATGCGGTCATGTAGCCGCCGAAGCTCCAGCCCCATATGCCGATGCGTTTCGGGTTCACCCACCTCTGGCGCCGGAGCCATTTCACCGCAGCGAGCTGATCCGCCAGCGCGATTCTGCCGAGATGGAATTTCACCTGCGCCTGGGCGCGATGGCTGAAATAGGTGGCGGCGCGGTTGTCGGTCGCGAACAGCACGAAGCCACGCCGCGCCAGCAGCTGATCGAACAGGAAGACGGCGCCCCGCCAGGCATCCCGCGCCGTGGGTGGCACATCCGGGCCGCCGTACTGGTACATGATGACCGGGTAGCGCTTGCGCGGGTCGAAATGCGGCGGCACGGTGAGGCGCGCGTAGAGGCGCGTATGCCCGTCCGCGGCGGGAATGGTCAGGAAGCGCGGCCTCTGGAACCGGTACGGCAGCCGAGCCGCCGGCTGGATGACGGTGCGCCGGGCGTTGCGCAGGTCGACCAGCGTGATGGACGGTGGCGTCACGGAGTTGGAATACGTCTGCACATAGGCCTGGGCATCCGGGGCCATGTCGATGGCGTGCGTTCCGGGCCGGGTGGTGACCGCGACAGGCTGACCGCCGCGCAGCGGCACCCGGAATAGCTCCGTATTGAGCGGGCCATGCGTGTAACGGCTGAAGTACGCCTCGCCGCGCTGCTGCTCCACGCCATCGAGCGCGAGCACGTTGTAGTCGCCGGGCGTGAGTCGGCGTATCAGCCGGCCATCGCCGGCATACAGATACAGGTGGTACCAGCCGTCCTGCTCCGTGCCCCAGATGAACCGTCCATCCTTGAGGAAATGCGGGCCGCCATGCACGTCGACCCAGTCGGGATCACTCTGCGTGACCAGCGTGCGCGTCGCGCCCGAGCTGGGGTTCGCGGTGAGCAGCTGCAGCCGGGTCTGGGCCCGGTTCAGAACCTCGCCGTACACGCGATCGCCCTCGGGCAGCCAGCCGAAGCGCGCCAGGTAGGTGTTGGGGGTCCCGGCCATGTCTAGCCAGGTGGTCTTGCCGGTGAGGACGTCGCGCACGCCCAGGCGCACGATCGGGTTGGGTGATCCGGCGGTGGGATATCGCTGCTCGTAGACGTGGGGCCGTCCGCTGAGGTAATTCACGATGGGGAAGCGGTGCACCGGCCGTTCGTCAAACTGCAGGAACGCGATGTAGCGGCTGTCGGGCGACCACGCGTAGGCCGAGCGCAGAGCGAGCTCCTCGGTGTAGACCCAGTCGAGCTCGCCGTTCAGGACATCCTTGCCGCGCGCGGCAACCCGGTGCACCCGGCCGCCGCGCACGGCAAGGTAATGCAGCATGCCGTGAGAGCGGTAACTGACCCAGCGCTCGTCCGGGGAGAGCCGCGGGCCGCCCTTGGCGCCCGGCTGGTGCGTGATCTGCGTGATCCGATGGGAGGCGAGATCGTAGAGATAGATCTGATCATGACTGAGGAAGACAATCGCATCGCCCTTGGGCGACCAGCGGTAGCTCTTCACTCCGTAGCGTGTGATGCGCTCGCGCTTGATCTGGTTCTTGATGGTCCAGGCGGGGGCGGCCGCGCCGGCGAGCTGCCGGCTCGAGAGCAGGATCGAGCGCGTGCCGCGTGCGACATCGACGAGATAGAGGTTCGCCCGGCCCGCCGGACCGTGCCGCAGCAGATAGGTCAGATAGCGTCCATTGGGACTCCATTGCACCTGCTCCGGTGAATAGCCGGTCAGCCCCGGGCGCGCGAATATCTGCGCGATCGTATAGCGGGCGGCGGGCGTCGCGGCGGCGCTGCTCGCCCACACGGGGCCCGGGGCAATCAGCAGCAGGGCCGTCAGGCCGATCAGATGCTTCACGAGAGCTCTCCTCGGGGCGGGCGTTCTCCGGCGAAGCTACGCATTATAGGCGCGTGCGCTGCGCGTCGTTTGCGCTCCGCGACCGGCCGTTCCCGGCGCCCGCCGGCGCGTGCGGATCGGGCTCGTCCCGGCGGGCCGTGGACTGTCGCTTCGGGGCAGGACTTTTACGGTGATGACGCGCCGCTGCCGCCGGCCCGCCCTGTGGGCACCTGCACGATGAGCGCCTCGGCACCGGTCCGGCAACGGCTCAAAGCTGCTGATACATCACGCGCGCATCGACAGCGCCGGCGCAGGGATGCCTGAATGCGCCAGGGAGGCGGCCGAGGACCTCAAATCCCAACGACTGCCCCAACCGCAGCGCCCGCTCGATCGTGCTGACGATGAAGTTGAATTGCATGGCGCGCTAGCCGCGTGCGCGCGCATACGCGAGCGAGTGCTCGCACATGCGCCGCGCGATGCCTCGTCCCGCGGCCCCGGGCTTGGTCATGTGGCCGCAATGGCAGACGTGCCGCTCCCGCCGCCGGCCTGGTTGGCTCGCAGGTAACACGTCCCAAGAGCGGTCCCGTCCTGCTCGGCGACGAAGGTCTCCTTATCGGGGGCCATCCAGTAGGCCAGCGCCTCGGCCTCGCTCATGTCCGGATCGCGCGCATACGTTGCGCCCTCGCGAATGGTCGGGAGAATGATGGCGGCAATTTGCGGCGCATGGCGCGGCCCGGCGTTGCGGAGACTGAGCATGCCCGGATTCTATCGAAAGCCCGTGACGCGGCGCGCCGCCCGCCGCCGCAGCGACCGCCCGGTCTTACCCGGGAGCCGGGCCGGCCGCGCGGATGCCATCGCAGGCCGCGAGTTCCTCATCCGTCGGGGGCTCCCACAGCGTCTCGACGAAGTCGAACATGTCCCGCGTGACGTCGAATGGAAGCTGAGCGGCAGTCCCGCCCGCGCTGTTGCGTGCCAGCACGCGCCGCCAGCGCTCGTCGGCCGGCACATCGAGAACATGCAGTTGCGCCGACAGTCCCGATTGCCTCGCGAATTGCACGAACCGTGCCCGGGTTTCCCGCTGCGTAAAGCCCAGATCCAGAACACAGGGGACGCCGAGCGGCGCAACCTCAGAGGCCATCGCCCAGATCTGTGCCGCGCATCGCTCGACTCGCTCCATCGACCAGGCCGCCTGGAGAGGCTTCGGGCTGTCCATCCAAAACAGGGACGCCATCCATTGATCGATGGAGAACACGATGCCGCTGAGCGCATCGGCGAGTTGACGTGAATAGGTCGTCTTGCCGGCGCCGGTCGAGCCGCACACCAGATGGATCAGGTGCCCGCGCATTGTCTGTCCTTCCTCGGATCGGCTGCGCGATTGACACCCTGGGGCGAGGCGCGCAGATTCTGCGGCGAGTCTATCAGGGATGCACGCTGGCCGCGCCCGCTCCGGCGGGTTTGCCGATCGGGCGAACGGCTCCCTCGACACGAGCCTGCTGCGCCGCGCGCGCCGATGTGCCCGGCCTCACTCAGGTGCGCCGATGCGTGGGACCCGCAGCACACGAGCACGAGACCCTTTAAATGAGCGGGCCGGCGGACCTCGAAGTGACGACCGGCAAATGAATCGGCGGTACCGGAGAGAAACGGGTGCCCTACAGGCAGAATTCTGACCTCCCGCCATCGGTGCGCGGCCATCTGCCAGGGCACGCCCAGGACATTTACCGCGCGGCGTTCAACCGCGCGTTCGCGGCGCACAGCGGCGACCCGCGGCAGGAGGAGGCCGCGCACCGGATCGCCTGGGCGGCTGTCAAGCGGCGCTACATCAAACAAGGCGACGAATGGGTCGAACTCCCGTGAGTTGCACGCAGCCGCATCGGGCAGCGGCGTCTGGCGGGCTTGAGGTGTCGCGCGAACCGAGCTGCCGGGGTGGATGGCGCGCCGACGGGCGGTCGATCTTAAGGAGTGGGCATGAACTCGACGGCCCTGGCGCTGAACAGCGTGACCACGAGGGTGCGTCCGTCGGGCAAGAAGCTCAGCTCCCGCGGGAATCCCTTTGCGGCGGCCGACATCAGCTCGACCTTTCCCTTGCCATGAATGCCGGCGAGGCCCGCCAGGTGGCCTGATCTGCCCGACACGAACCGCGCGGAATCCGCGACCCAGACCTGCCTGTCGTCGGGCCGTACGGCCAGCCCGACGGGGTCCGTCCCGATGGGGAACGAGTCCGTGTCGAGGTGCCCCGCGCCGGAACTCAGGTCGGCCGCGGGAATCCTGAGCAGTGCATTGTCGCCGCGCGCGGTCACCCAGAGCGTCTTTCCGGACGGTGACACCGCAACCCGCACCGGTTCACACCCTGCCGGAACGCCCGCGACGACGGAATGGCGCGGATCGGTCGCGGCCTTGGCGATGTCGATCTTCAAGAGCACGCCGACCGGCTGGTGCCTGCCGTATGCGTCGAACGGCGGCGAGCAGCGGTCCGCAAAGCCCGAGACGCGTGGGGCGACTTCGCTGGTCGCATAAAGCCACTTTCCATCGGGCGACACGGCGAGTCCCACGGGGGCGAACGCCGTCGGTATGTGGCCGACGAGCGCAGCGGCCCGGTGTCGCCGACTGTCGGCCAACACCAGGTTGAACACGCTGATCCGGTGCGACGTCTCGTCGCTGACGAACAGCAGCCGATTGTCCCGACTGATGGCGGCGTACACCGGTTGCGGGCTGCCGTCCCTGAGGCGGGCAACGAGCGGATCGCCCCCGGGCCGCTCGAGCCGCGCCACATCGAGAAGATCCACCCCAGCGAGTGTCGTGACCGCGAGCAGCCGTCCGTCGGGCGAGAGAGCCTCGCCCAGGGCTGCGGCGTTCAACGCGACGGTGCGGTTCAGGTCGAACGATCCGCGCTCGTCACGCAGCACCGCAACTGAGCCGTGATCGTGCCGACCGCTGAGCGAGACGAACAGCCAGCATCCATCACTCGTCGGCGCCGCGGAGAACGGATCACCGGGGACGGCTGTCAGCGTGGGTCTTGCCGGAGCGGGGCACCTTGGGGCCGCGACGGCGGGAAGGGGTGCGGCCAGACAAAAGGCAAGACATACGTCGCGCGCAATCCGCTTCATGGCGGGAATCTGTATCACGTTCGTGACGCGTTCGGAAGCCCATGGAGCGTGCACCAGCGCGAGTCCGTCCGCAGGAGCGCGTCGGGCCGCATCACTCGCGGCGCGCCGAGCGGTCACCGTCCGTCCGCACTATCGCCAAATGTGGCGCCAACGCGTGAAGAAAATCACTCGCGTCGAACAGCTCCGCGGGCGCGAACGCGCCGCCCGTTGCGGGCGGATCCGCCAGCACCCGTGCGCACGCTTCGGCGACGATCGGTGCGGTGACCGCATAGATGTCTCGCCCCGCGGCGGTAATCTCCGCTCGACGATCACCCGACGTTGCCCGAACCTCCATTACGAACTGCTGCGCGGAGCGGCCGGACGGATCCGCCGCGATCGGTGCGGGCGTGCGGGGATCTTCCAGGTCGCGAAGCGGCGCCGTATTCAGGTAGCTGCAGACGTTGCGAGCGGCGATGTGCCGGCTGATGGTGACAATTTCCGCCAGGGGCACGGCCATCACCTGCTGCACGTAGAAGGGCGCGGGAAACGTCCACTCCCGAACCGGCGCCGGATGCGGCACTGGCGTGAAGCACCCGTCTGCGACGAGGAAGCGACGCGCGGTATTGCGCTCCCCCGTCCTCCGCGTCCCCGCCGTCGGATGCCAACAATCGAGCGCCATGCCCACTTCGATGCGTTCGACGGATCGGGCCCCACGGGTCGCCTCGGCTGCGAGCAGATCGGCAAGACCGCCGTAGAATGCGACCGCCGGCATCACCACCGAACCGCGGTGACGCGCCTCATCGTGGTACGTCGCCAATGACTGTCGCACGGAACGCTGCTCCGCGGTGACGTCGAAGTAGTGGATCCCCGCGCGCAGGGCCGCCTCGATGACGGCGGGAGCTGTGTCGAGGAACGGGCCGGCGCAGTTGATGACGGCGCCGGTCCCGCGCAGCGCCTCGTCGAGCGCGTCCGGGTCGTCGCACACGGCTCGCCGCCACAGTCTCGGCGCGTCTACGTCGCCACCCACGGCCGGCGCTCCCTCGCTCCGGCCAATCGGCACCGTCTGATACCCGCGGCGCTCGAGTTCACGCAGGACGAATTGCCCCGTATGACCCGCCGCACCGTACACCGCAATCGCCGCTGAGGTCATCGCCGGGGATCTCACGCTACCAATCGGTATCGCATCATGATACCGATCGGTAGCGTCGTCAAGCGGCATGGCCCATTGTGCTTCGCGGCGCACCGTTGCATATTGGCCGCGAGGGCACTGGCTGACCCGAAGGAGATGCCGTGAAGAGCGCTCATGCCGATGAGCTCGACACCGCCGAGCGTCTGCTCGCGACCGCGTCCCGGCTGTTCTACGCGCATGGCGCCCGGGCGGTCGGCGTTGAATGGATCGTCGCGGAGTCGGGAGTGGCCAAGACGAGCCTGTATCGTCACTTTCACACCAAGGACGACCTGATCGCGGCCTTCCTGGAGCGGGAGGACCGCGAGTTCTGGACGCAGTGGGACAAGGTCGTCAAAGCCGTCGCGGGCGACCCGCGGCGCGAACTCATGGCATTGCTCGACTGGATCGGTCAGCGCGTGAGCCGTGATGGCTATCGCGGCTGTCCCCAGATCAACGTCGCAGCCGAGTTCTCGGACCGCGATCATCCCGCGCGCACGATCCGTGCGCGCCACAAAGCGGCGATGTTCGAGCGGCTCAAGGCTCTGACGAGACGCATCGGGACCCGCCAGCCGGATGATGCGGCGTACCAGATCGCGCTCCTCGTCGACGGCGCGTTCACCAGCGATGGGCGTCTGTCACGCGTCGGGGCCACGCGGATTCTCCAATCGGCGGCACGCGCGCTCCTGGGCGGCGAGCGGGTTCGCGGCGAGCCGTCGCGCGCCCGGACGAAATCGCGCGGTCGACGAAGAAGAGTAGCGGGCACCGCGCCGCAATAATCGGCCGCTGTGGGTTTCTGAAGCTGACTCGTTCATCGCAATGATTGAGAGGTGCCGGTCAAAGATGTCGAAACCTTTTCACGCAAACGGCGTCCTCTCCGTCGGCCCGCAATGGTTGCCGCGCCGCGCGCCGTCACCCCGGCGGACTCGAGGGCTGAGGTTCGACGAGCATCGCTTGAGTGATGAGCGTCCTCGGGTCGTATGCATCCGAATCGTCAGCGCCGCCACGGCCCGAATAGTTCTTTGCCGCGCCAGGCATGCGGCTGAGACGATCCCGCACCAGACGGATCTCCGGCGGGGAGCGCAACCAAGCGCTCGATCAACTCGCCCTGTCGCGGCCGCGCGACGCCGGCAGATGACGTTTGCGGTTTGCGCGAGCACAAGACTCTGCGGTAAATGGCTGTCGAGCGTCACACGCTGTTTGTGTCTGATCATCGATTTGGCGAGGCCCAACCATGATTCATGCGAAGTGGTTTGATCGGTATCAAGGCCTGATTGTTCAGGCCGGCATCATCGCAATCGCCTGCGCCCTTCTGGTGAGGGCACTGCGCCTCGCGGGACGGCGGCTCATCGCCAGATCGACGCGCCGGGCGGATCCCTTTCGCGGGGCCCTGTATCGATCGGCTCATTCTCCCATGCGCGCGCTCATCATCCTTTGCGGCGCGTATCTGATCGGCACGCTGATCGACGGGCGGATCCATGCCGGGGTGCTTTCTGATGTCCTCGATCCGTCGCTGCACGTCGGAATCATTTCGGTGGTCGCTTGGGCGGGCTGGAACCTTCTGAAGATGTATCCAGATATCCGTTACCCGCGCGGCCATGATCTCGATCCGATGATCTACGATCTGGTCGGCAAGTTTTCCCGGCTCGCACTGCTCGTGCTCGCGGCACTGCTGATCCTGCGCACGCTGCACTTCCCCATCGCCAGTCTGCTCACTGTCGGCGGCGTCGCCGGGATCGCGATCGGCTTCGCTGCCCAGGGCGTCGTGTCCAACCTGTTCGGTGCGGTGGTGGTGTATCTGGACAAGCCATTCAAGATCGGCGAGTGGATCGTGCTGCCGGCGATGAATATCTCCGGCACCGTGGAACACATCGGCTGGCGCTCCACACTGCTGCGGGGGTTCGACACGAGCCCGTACTATGTTCCGAATTATCTATTCAACACGCACGTCGTGGAGACGCCACCGCGCATGCAGGCCAGGCGGATTCAGCAGACGCTGCCGGTGCGGTATTCGGACGTGGAGCGATTGCCCGCGATCCTGAAGGACCTGCGCGCCTACATTGCCAGTCACCCTGGGATCGACCATCACCAAAGCGAGATCGTGAACTTCACCAACTACGGCACCCATTCACTCGACATTCTGATCTACTGCTTCGCCGGAACGGTTCAGTGGGGCGAGTCGCTGGCGGTCCAGGAGGATGTGCTGCTGAGTGCCGCGCGGATCATCAGGCGCCATGGCGGGCAGCTGGCGTTACCCGTCACGCGCGTACAGATGCAGGCGGCCGAACCGGATGGCGGTTCCGACGCGCAACCGGTTGCGTCTCAGGCGTGACCGCGAATCTGGATCCGGCCGTTTGTCCGCATCCGACCGCCGCGCCCCGGCGGTATAGCGAGCCTGCGTACGCATCGACCCGCCGTGACGCCCAGGTTTGCAGTGGTGGCTACCCGGCCCGGGCGAGCCAGGTTCTGACCCGAGTCGCCGTCGGCGCAACGGGTGCGGCTCTCAGTGCCGCCCGCTCCGGCTGGAACAGCGGCGCAACGAGGAACGGACGGCCGTCGAGCTCGATCGCACGCACGGCCGCGGCTGCATCCTGGGCAGAGGCACACAGGGCGCCGCCGGGGACCTGCTGGCGAAAGCACGGGCTCAGGCCGTAGCGGCGCCGGTACTGCGCCTCGGCTGCAAGCGCCCCACAGGCTCGGCGGGTTCCGATACCGGGCAGGGGACGAACGCGGCGACTTGCCTCGACCAGTGCGCACTCAAGCGCCGAAATGACCGCGCTCTCGGCATCCGGTGAGCTCTCCGCATGGTCGGTGTCCTTTCACCCGAGCACATTCCTCGCGTACTCGATTACCGCATGCTGACGCCCACCGCGGGCGTCGAGGTACGGGAGCGACGACTCGCGCGCATAGCGAGCGGCCGCGCCGGCTGGTCGTTTCGGCGGTCGAGCGGCGAGGATGCCCTTGCAGCGGTGCGTCGGCCGGCGGCACGGCAGTTCATGGGACGCCGCCGATGCTATCGGCGGATCGCCATCGGCGGGAGTACGGAGCAGCATGGTTGGTATTGGAGGTCGCCGGTACAAATTTCAGCGAGCCTGCCGTGCTGCGAGCGCGGCATTGCGACGCTTCGGCGCGGACACAAGGCATCTCACCGCGTCTGACTAGTCGACAGAATCCGTTCCTTCTAAACTTTCCGCGCCAGCGTGCGGTCCCTGAGAGTGAAGGCGCGTGGGGTGTCGGATCACAAACCGGTTGATCCTGCCACGGCCCATCTCACCGGCAGTCAGCGACCACAATTCACGGCGCTCATGCGCTAAGATGCGGGCCAATGAGAAACCGAGGGGCCGCCAGGCCATCTCGCCGGGGGTTGGTTCGGGATGCACTTCCGCAACCACGCAATCTTCGCGGATGCCTGAGGCGGCATGTGTTTCCCGTCGCGAGCCCCTCCTCGCGCCCGCCGGGCGCCATGTCTCAATCTGGGTCGAAACTGCCGGACCGCCGCCGAACAGCGGCCCGCCCGTGTGCCCTGTCGTGGGCTCAAACCGCGCCGAAGGAATGACTGAGATGAATGCCACCTGCTCAACGACATCGCTCATTGCGCTGTCCTTGCTCGCGATACTCAGTGTGTCGCCGGCAGCCGCAGCGCACGGTATCGTTCCAAAGGACCTTCAGTCCATGCGCTTCCGTTTCGTCGGCCCGGATCGCGGCAACCGCGCGAGCGCCGTCCTCGGCGTCCCGGGCGACCCCAACGTCTACTATATCGGCGCGGCCTCCGGTGGCGTGTGGAAATCGACTGATGGAGGCTACAAGTTCAAGCCGATCTTCGACAAGGAGCCGGTTCAGTCCATCGGGGCCCTGGCGATCGATCCCAGTGATCATGCCGTGATCTGGGCAGGCACGGGCGAATCCTGGGTCATCCGCAACGGCATCACGCCGGGCGATGGGGTCTACAAGTCCAGCGACGGCGGGCGGACCTGGACTCATATGGGGCTGACCGACAGCGGGCTGATCGCCCGCATCGTCGTCAACCCGTACGATTCAAAAAACGTCTTCGTCTGCGCGCTGGGGACCGGTACGCGGCCGCAGAAATCCCACGGTGTGTGGCGAACCGAGGACGGCGGCAAGACCTGGAAGCATGTCCTGTTCGTCAACGGCAACACCGGCTGTTCCGGCCTGGCGATGGACCCGCAGGATCCGCACATCCTGTTCGCCGGCATGTGGCAATGGAAGCTCCGCCCATGGGCAATGACGAGCGGCGGGCCGTCAAGCGGCGTTTATGTCTCGCACGACGGCGGCAACACGTGGAAGGAGATCAAAGGCCACGGCATGCCTCATCCTCCCGTGGGCAAGATCGACGTGGCCATCGCACCGTCCAATCCGCAGCGCGTGTACGCTCTCATCGAGACGGCTCAGCAGGGATCGCTGTGGCGCTCCAACGATGGCGGCAAGCGCTGGCACGTGGACAATTACAGCCGGCTGCTGACCGAGCGCGCCGGCTACAGCGTCAGTCTCGCCGTTTCGCCGACCGACGAGGACAAGGTCTACGTCGCGAGCAACAGCTTCTTCGTGTCCGGTGACGGGGGCAAGACTTTCCAGAAGATTCACTGGGGCGGGGACAACCATGATATCTGGATTGACCCGAACAACCCGAAGCGGATGATGGACAGCTTTGACGGCGGGGTCGAGATCAGCACCACAGGCGCAAGGAACTGGCACACGGTGGAGTTGCCCATCGGTCAGATGTATCACGTCGCCGTCGACAACCGCGCGCCCTACTGGGTGTACGCGAACATGCAGGACGACGATTCCGAACGCGGTCCGGCCTATCCGCGTTCCACGCCGCTGCTTGGGGGCATCGGGGAGCCGAACGCCGGCTGGCAGGAGCCGCTCGGCGGGTGTGAATCCGGCTTCATCTATCCGGACCCGACCAACGCCCATATCATCTGGAGCACCTGCTACGGAGACGAGATCACCCGGCTCGACACCCGAGTCGGCTATCCGCGGGCGGTGAGTCCGTGGCCCCTGCATTCCCTCGATTCACCCCCGGAGGATCTGAAGTACCGCTGTCACTGGACGCCGCCGCTGGCGATCGACCCGCTCGATCACAACACCGTGTATTACGGCTGCCAGGTGATTTTCAGGACGCGCAACGGCGGCCAGAGCTGGACGGTGATCAGCCCTGATCTTTCGACACGCAATCCCAAGTACCTCGTGCCCTCAGGCGGGATTCCCGACAAGGGGAAAATGCGCCGACAGGACAACCTGGGGCAGTTCTACGGCGAGGTTGTTTACGCCATCGCGCCCTCGCCGGTGCAGGAAGGGCTGGTCTGGGCGGGGACGAATGACGGGCAGGTCTGGCTCACGCAGGATGGCGGCGGTCACTGGGCCAATGTCACGAAGAACATCCCGCATCTGCCGCCGTGGGGAGCGGTCAGCCGCATTGAGCCGTCGCACTTCAGCGCCGGAACGGCCTACATCGCGGTGGACCTTGCTCTGATGGGCAATACCAAACCGTATCTCTACAAGACAACGAACTTCGGACGCAGCTGGAGGCTCATGGTGCGCGGCATTCCGGTCGGCCCCACGAGCAATGTGAGCTCGATTGCCCAGGATCCGTACAACCGCGATCTGCTCTTCGCTGGGACCAACAACGCGCTGTACGTCTCGTTCAACGCCGGTGGAGACTGGGTTCCGCTGCAGGCCGGGCTGCCGCACGCCCCGGTCTCCTGGGAGACGGTGCAGAAGAGTTTCCATGACCTCGTGGTCGCGACCTACGGGCGCGGCATCTACGTGATGGAGGACATCAGCCCGCTCGAGCAGCTGGCAGGCGCCGGCGCCACGGCGCCCGTGCGGGTCTTCCAGTCGAGACCGGCGTACCGCTTCTTCCGCGGAGCCCATGACTTTGTTGACTTCTGGCTTCATTCGGTGCCGAAAGTCAAGAGGACTGCGAAGCACAAGACCTATAAGGAACGGCAGAAGGAGAAAGCGACGGCGGGCATCACGGTTGCGATTCTGGACTCGAAAGGAGCACTGGTTCGCAATCTCAAGCTCGTGACGCACAAGAAGCCGGGGCTCAATCCGAAATTCAAGCACGGCCGGTGGGTGCGCAACCCCGCTGCGCGCGTACAAGCCGGCATCAATCGAGTCTACTGGGATCTGCGGTATGCGCCACCGAAGCTGATCAAACTGCGCTCAACGCCCTCGACGAACCCGCATGTCTGGGACGCACTTCGTTTCATGGGCAAGAATTCCCGGCCCATCACCCACTGGGGGATCCGCGAAGCGGAGGTCGGTCCGATGGTCGCGCCCGGCACATACACCGCGCGCGTGACGGTTGGCAGCAAGTCCTACCGCCAGACGTTCCAGGTGCGTCCCAGCCCGCACTCACGCGAGACTCCGGCGCAGACCTCAGCGAGAGTCAAGACGTTGCTGCATATTCGCAATGACATTTCCAGTGTGTCGGCCATGGTAAATCAGATCGAATGGCTGCGCAGGCAACTACAGACCGTCAAAGCGATGCTGAAGGCAGGCAAGAAGCCGAGCCATGCGAAAATGCTACAGGCGATCAAGACGATGAGCCGCAAAATGCAGGATGTGGAAAACCAGCTGCTGTCACCGGCGCTCGCCAACAGCGACGACAAGAGTTACCTGGCCCCGTACAGCCTGTACCTCGACCTGATCTGGCTGAACGGAGAGCTGGGCACCGGCGCAGGCGATGTGTATGGAGATCCGGGCTATCCTCCGACCGATGCGACCATCCAAGTCCTTCACCTGCTCGATCAGCGACTCGATGCGGCCAAGGCGCAATACCAGACGCTGATGCAGCAAGACCTGCGGCAGTTCGACCAGATGCTGATCCACGACAACATATTGCCCCTCGTGGCGCGAGCGAGCGGGCACATCCGAGCGCCCGCCGCTTCGCACTTGGGCTGAGTCAGGAGCGTGAATAGCCGCGAGTTCCGCGCCAGGGCACCGGTGATGCAATGCTTCGTGTCCGTCGCGGCCGCTCGGCGGCGAAATTGACGCTCCGGTTCTCAGGAAGCGACGGCACATCGAAGGACCAAAAGCCTACAGCGAGCGGTTGCGCTGCGCTGGAGAACGAGGACCGCCGCCGCGGCTCATCACAACGGTAGCGAGCTCCGCCGGACGCCGTGCCGGCGGCAGAATCCCGGCCGCACGGCCGTGGTTGGCCGGCGCGCAGTCCATTCACGATGACGTCAGTCTTGCGTAACCCGGCATGAACCAGACTCGGCCAACGCGCGATCAGCAACCTCGTCGCTCTCCGTCCGAACAAGTGATCGCTGCGGCTACCGGCCGGTCAATGACCATATATCCAGCACCCCGATCGTTGCTCGGCTATTGGCATTGCCTTCCGGGAGAATGATCATGCGGTCGACCACAATGGGGCTGTTCCAATGGCCCGGACCGCAGGGCAGCCTTGCAATGCGCTTGCCGGAAGTCGCTGCATACACGTTGAGTCCGCCGCGCGGCGCATAGACGAACAGCAGGCCGTCGGCCTCAAATGGGCTGGTGCCGCCGGTGTCGTTGATCCATTCTCGATGGAGGCGGCCGTTGCGCAACCGCCAGGCTGCGGTACCATCGTTGTCGGAAACGAACATCCAGGTCGCGCGGCGGTATCGCCATACCGCGGGCTGACTGAATAGATCCGTGCCGCCGGGCGTTGCGACGATCTGCAGCTCGTGGCCTTTGTGCGCAGTGTCGCCAGCGATTTCGCGTTCGCTGAGCAGGCGGATCTTGCCATCCTTGCCCCCCTGGGCAATCAAGCCGCTGCCCAGCAGCACGGGCGACGTCGAGCCCAAGTCCAGATCATCGTAGTCAAGTTCCGCCGTGTTGGTCGGAGTATAGTTGCCGAGCATCTTGGTGGCCGTGGAATTGAGCTCAACGAGCGCATCACCCCAGTCGGTGCTGCCGTTCCACCGCCCGTTGCCCGTGGCGATGAAAATGTGACCACCATCGGGATCGATGACGGCCCCGGCGCGGCCCCAGATGGCCGAGCGGGATTGCCGGCAGGACTCTGGCCGGATCAGGCCCGCTCGATTGCTGCACAGCGTGTTCCACACGTGAAGTAGCTTGCCGGATCTGCCGTCGAGAATGGCGACGTGGCCCTGATAGGGCGGCCGATCGCCGATGTATCCCGCCGTGACGGCGATTACATGGCCCTGGAAGAACTTCAGCGGCGAGTCCATTTTCTCCCGCTGCGGCAGCTCCGTGACGGGAGTGCGCCAAACGAGCCGGCCGTTGCTGACTGCCAGCTTCTGAATGTACCCGTCTGGGGAAGCGGCGTAAATGAACTTCTCGTCAGGATCGGCAACCGGCGTCGAGTTGGTGAACTGATGCGTGCCCGCGAGATCGCCATAACTCGCCGGCGTGTATTTCCACAAAACATCGCCGTCATCGGCATCCAACGCGATGGTCCTGCCGTAGCTCGTGGTCACGAAGATCGCGTTGCGGCGAGCGCCATCGATGACTGCGCCGCGTAGGTAAATCGCGCTTGCATCCACGATGCCGTCCAGCTTTACTCGACGGAGCCGGAGCCGTTTGACGTTCGCGGCGGTGATTCCCGCAGTCCGAGGGTTGGCGCTCGCGCTCTGCACATTGCCGCCGAACATCGGCCAGTCCTGTGCGCGCGCGCCCGGGACGGCAAGCAACAAGACCATGCCGATGCCCAACAGTGGACGAATCGCTACGTGATGCCTCATGCGGAAAATATGCGCCCGTCAGGAGGCTTGAGTCAAAACTCCGTCGCAGCCGTGCGTCGGCGATGCCCGATTACCAAGGAACCCATTCGCGCGCCGCCAGTGCCGAGAGTGGCGCCCCAGCTCTGCCCAGCGCGTCGCGGAGGCACCGAAGGCTTAGATAAAGCCGCGCAAGCAGAATCGCGTCCCTAGAGGACGCTGTTGAGCCTTGAGGTCCGAGAGCGATTTGAGATCGAAGTACGCTCCAAGCAAGGCCTCCGGATCGCCTATCGCATCGCGGACAGCAAGGGTGCTGGGCTCGGCCGAGCCTCAAACTAAAGGCGCGGATCAAGATCGGTCACGGCACGTCACTTACTTCTTTCAAGTCTGATGTGCGAATCCCGAGCCGGGGGGCGGCTGCTGATCACAGCGAAGGCGAGCGAGCCGAGGCTCGCCAGCCCCAGGACCAGAGCAAAGAAAACTTGCATCAAGGGCATGAATCCTCCAGCAAGCTCATGATCTTCAACTGATTCTTGAATACCACAGCGCCCGTGAACGCAACCTTAACTTTGCCAGGCGCACCTGCTTCATGCTGCCACGCGCACCGAACTCCGCATCGCCACTGCACCTTGTGGGCGATGCGCCGGTGTAGTGTCGTCATCGAGGAGTCTGCTTGTTGTATGACGGCGCCCTGGCTGAGGGGATTGGAGATGCGCCTGATTGTTCGGCGAGCGGCACCGAATCGCTGGCTGGCGAGTGCGGCCGTACAACCGTCTGCTCACGGAGAATTGGAAAGCGATATGAAGACATTGAGGTCAGGCTGAATCGCCGGAGCCTTTCCTGCTCCCGCCCGTTGACGCTGGATCGTTGCGCCCGTGACTTGGCTTCGAGCCGCAGCGGCAACGCCGGACCTCGACGGTTCGAGTGATCGACGGGATCAATGGACGGGGAGTTCCGCCGTCAGTGGTTCGCGGCGCGATGCAACTGCGTGCTCGAGAGCGCGAAGGCATGCGCGGACTGTATCCGCGATGGCAGGCGTGGCTACGATCCCGGGCTCGTCAAGACCGGCCCCGAGCAATGGCACGCAGATCGATGCCGGCTCGACGATCAGCGCGGCCATCGTCCGGAGTGTTTCGCGCAAAGCGTCATCTGCGTGGTGCGCCCGCGGCGAGGTGTTCAGAACTGCCACGAATTTGCAGGCAAATGGTTCGAAACCGACAAGCCAATCAAGTGCGTTCTTGATGGTTCCGGTCACGCCATGAGCGTATTCCGGACTGGCAATAAGCAGCGCATCTGCGCGAGCGACCGCACGCTGAAAACTCAGTACGCTTGGAGGAAGACTCTCTTGAAGATCAGGATTGAACAGCGGCAGCTCACCGAGCCCGGTGAAGACCGAGACGTCGACGTCGCGTGGTGCAAGCCGCGCAGCGGCACGTAGAATCATCGAATTGATGGACGCAGCCCGCAGACTGCCGGACAGGGCGAGAATATTCAGCACAATGACTCCGGTGCTCGAGTCCCTATCCCGGGCTGATCACGGACGTTCCGCGTCTTACATCCGCTTCACCTGGCTCGTACCGGATTGTCATTGCTCGGCCCGCGAAGAGCAAGAGAGTCGGAGCGACCAACGGTGCCGGGCTGGGTATCGCCGCGCAATGCGGGCTCGTCGATCCGGTCGCCTTAGGAAAGACTGCAACGCGCATCCGATTGCCTCGGGCGAGGGCTCGAAAGCGCTTGCCGGGTCCAACCAAATCGTGAGCGGCGCGCCGCGCCAAGCTGGATGCTCTGCAAGAGGATCAGGTGCCCAGCGGTATTCAAGCGAACCCCGGTGGTCGTTCGCCTGCGACCTTCAGCATCTGCTCGAGCGCGAGGCCAACCCGGCCGATCGTTCCCTCATCGAACAGGCGTCCCACCAAGGTGACGCTGTGCGGCACTCGGCGCGGTGGATCGAAGTGCGGCAGCGGCCGAAGCGGGTCGGGGGCCCAGTCGCTGCGGGCCTGCGTGATGTCAATGAAGCCCGCTCGCAGTGTCAGCGACGGATAGCCGGTGAAATTGCCGATCGTCAGCATTTCACCGCGCAGCGACGGCACGATGAGCAGGTCGACTTTCGAGAACAGCTTGTCCATTTCCTGGGCGACCAGGCGCCGGAACCGGTCGGCCTGCACGGCATCGACGGCGGAGAGGAAGCGTGCCTGGCGAAACGTGTTCGGCCATGCATCCGGTGTCTGCATCCGCAGTTGATCCACGCCACCGCTGAGCGTGAGTTTCTCGAAGGCCGCGGCGGCCTCGGCGAACAGGATCGTGTTCAGCGAGTCGTAAGGCCAGTCGGGAATATCCACTGGTACCGCTTCGAGGCCGAGTGACCTGAGCTGCTGGAGCGCGTGCCGGTCGACTTCCGTCGCAGCTCGTTCCCAGCGCGGGAAGTACCCCACGCGCAGTCCCCTGACGCTGGCTTGGGCATTGAAATCGAGCACGCTCGGCACGCTGGAGAGGTCGCCGGCATCTGGCCCGGAAATTGCCTGCAGGACGAGCAACGTGTCTTCGACGCCGCGCGCAATCGGCCCAAGCTTGTCGAGCGACCAGCACAATGTCATCGCTCCGGTGCGAGGGACGCGCCCGAAGGTGGGACGCAGGCCGGATACCCCGCAGCGGTCGCTCGGATCGACGATGCTGCCTTCGGTCTCGCTGCCGATCGAGAAGCCGACCAGGCCGGCGGCGGTCGCGGCGGCGGGGCCAGCGCTCGAGCCGCCCGAACCTTCCTGCAAGAGCCACGGATTCTTCGTTTGACCGCCGAACCAGATGTCGTTAAGCGCCAATGCACCCATGCTCAGCTTGGCGACGAGCACGGCCCCGGCCGTCCGTAATCGGTGGACGACGACGGCATCCTTGGCCGGCACGCGATTCCTGAAGGGTTCCGCGCCATATGTGGTACGAATGCCGGCGGTATCGAGAAGATCTTTCGCTCCCCACGGGATCCCGTGCAGCGGGCCGCGATACTGTCCCGCTGAGATCTCCCGGTCCGCCCTCCTCGCCTGCTCGAGGGCGAGATCACGGGTGACGGTGATGACGCACTTCAAACGGGGGCCCCAGATCTCAAGACGCCGCAGGTAAAGCTCGGTCAGCCGCTCGGATTGCAGTTGGCGTGTCCGAAGCCAATGGGCGAGCTTCCAGAGCGGCGCGAAGGCGATATCGACATCGTCCGCCGGCAGGGGGCCCGGATCCTGGCCGCTGCGGACGAATTCATTGTGGCGAGGAGTTGGGGCGTGCCCGGGCAGCACTGGATTCCACAGCGAGTACGGCGCGAGCCCCGGCTCAAGATCGACCTTGCGCGGACCCGTGCGCCGCTCGTAAAGCGGCGCCATGCTGTTGCGCCAGTTGGACGCGGCCTCCGTGCGTTCGGCGGAGCTCATCTTGACCCGCACCAGTCTCTGCGCCTCGGAAAAGGTCGCCGCGGTCACTTCCGGGCCGACGCCCTTTGCCGTCCCGAATGCCGGGGGTGAGCCGAGAGGCCGTCGGTCAGCGGGTGCCGGACGATCGGTGGCATCTTGCGAAGCAGCAGTGCCCGTTCCCAGAAACGCAGCCGAGGACACCAGAAATTCGCGTCGAGACGTCGACATTGTTTCCCCCTTCACGGCAGCCCGCATGCCGGTTGTGTGAGGTTGAAGAATCGCGCCAAGCCAGAATCGGTTCAAATCCTGCCTTGCTCGCAACTGCAGGAAGCGCGAGCGGTCGTTCCTATACGTGTGCCGCCAGTCGGACCATCCAGAGGCAGCCGTCTGGACCTGCGAGATTGCACGCCGCTCGCGCAATGAACCTTTCGGTACCCGATCTGGAACGGTGGTCGTGCACGACGCCTGATACCGGCGCGTGTGAGCCATACGCTACCCAAAGCTTTGCTTTACAGAACACGGAAACCGGCGAACGAATGGGTGTCCAATTGGCAGATCTAATACCATATCTATGGTATATTATTTGCCATGCGAACCACCATCGACGCCGCTGGACGGATTGTCGTGCCGAAGGCTTTGCGCCAAGTGCTTGATCTCAAGCCGGGACAGGCCCTCGAGATCCGCGTCGGGGATGGACGGCTTGAGATCGAGATTGCCGCGACCCCGATGACGCTGGAGCGCCGCGGAAAGAGCGTCGTCGCGATTGTGGAGACAGAATTACCGACCCTTAAAGCCGCAGAAGTTCGCGAGACGCTGGAGCGTATCCGACGGTGAGGGCGGCTGATACCAGCGTAGCCGTGGCCGCATTCGCATCGTGGCATGAGCACCACGAACGGGCACGTGCGGTACTGGACGATGGTGCTCGACTGATCGATCAGTGTGCGCTCGAGACGTATTCCGTGCTGACCCGGCTGCCGCCGCCACATCGTTGCACCGCCGAGGTGGCGCGCGATTTTCTCCGCTTGCGCTTCAGCGACGCATACCTTCGCCTTGCTGCGCGCGCTTACCGGGAATTTGTATTTGAGCTGTCGGAACGTGGCATAACGGGCGGCGCAGCCTACGATGCCCTCGTTGCCGTAACAGCCGTGGCCCACTCCGCGGAATTGATCACCTGCGACCGTAGGGCGGCACCCATATACGAACGCCTTGGTGTCCGGGTCATTCTTCTCGCCTGATCAGTCCTGCGGGTGGACGGCCCGGTACGACCCGAGGGGCCGCTCATGGCCGGCGACTTCGGGGGTGCCTAATTCCCAATGAACACCGGTATTGCTCGAGAGACGAGCCCGAACAGCGCGGCATTACGCCAGCCGCTCAACAGGGACATCGACTCTGTTTAAGTCCCGCGAGACGGCCAACCGACCCGATTGCACTGCATTTCGCAGTCTCGTCCAACGCAGGGCTGTCCGGCCAGAGCATTCTCGGATCTCTGGGGCTCCGAAGCCGCGGGCTTCTCGCATCGCTGGGGCGGGATTCAGGCGGTCCTTGGGTATCGCGACGCAGTAGTACACCGTTATCGCGGACGAGCGGTGCTCGGGACTCACCGGTGGCCAGTCGAATCCCTCTTTGCTAATTTTGGGTTGCAGACCGATCACGCACGCCGGTTGCAACCCTCTTGCGCGAAGAGGAATCGCCGGCCTAGCGTCCTGGCGCGCATTGGCGGCACAATACCTACCGCCCAACGAAGGAGCCGCTCATCAATTCGATACTTTATCTGGCGTCAACCTGGGTCATTCCCGCGCTGCTCGCCATTACGCTGCACGAGGCGGCGCACGGGTACATCGCCAAGCGTTTCGGAGACGATACCGCCTGGCAACTCGGGCGTGTGACATTCAATCCGCTCAAACACATTGATCCCTTCGGCACGATCGCACTTCCGGCAATTCTGATTCTCATGCACGCTCCCTTCCTGTTCGGCTACGCCAAGCCGGTACCCGTGCGGTTCGAGCGCTTGAGGAACCCTCGGCGCGACATGATTTGGGTCGCCGCCGCCGGGCCCGGCATGAACCTTCTCATGGCCACGGTGGCCGCCTTCCTCCTGCATACGGTTGGATTTCTGCCGACCGTAGCCGGCCAGTGGATGCTCGCGAATCTCGTGCATGCCATCGAACTCAATGTGCTTCTGGCCGTTTTCAACTTGATTCCGCTGCCACCGCTCGACGGCGGGCGCGTCGCAGTGGGCGTGCTGCCAAATGCGCTGGCGGCGCCTCTCGCGCGACTCGAGCGGTACGGCATCGCGATCGTGATCGGGGTATTCTTCATCCTTCCCCTCATTGCCGCACGCACGGGAGCCCATTTCGACGTCTTCACGCAGATCATTGGACGCCCGACGGACGCCGTGATCAAAGCCATCCTCTTTATCACGGGGACACGTTGACCATTGCCTCGATCCCGCTCTAATCGAGCACCTGCTCGCGGCACAGAACGTGCGGCGGGCCGTTTGAACCGCCGCTCGCCGATTGCGGCACCCCCCCGATTTCGAGGAGCAGAACCGCATAGCGCAGGTTGTGTGGGCCCGTGACGCGACCGGTCCAACGTGACCGACCGGAGCCAAGGCAGTGATGGCTGTCCGAAAAAGCGCAATCTCAAT
>JAJYLP010000028.1:0-37500 GCA_021787615.1 Pseudomonadota bacterium | reverse complement strand
CGTGATCACATCCTTCAGGCCCACCGCCGAGGCGATGTCCCCGGCACGCACTTCCTTGATCTCCGTGCGGTCGCTGGCGTGCATCTGCAGCAGGCGGCCGACGCGCTCCTTGCGGTCCTTGGTCGGCACGTACACGGTGTCGCCCGAGTTGAGCACGCCCGAGTACACGCGGAAAAAGGTCAGGTTGCCCACGAACGGATCGTTGAGGATTTTGAACGCGAGCGCGGCGAACGGCTGATCGTCGCCGGCCTTGCGGGTGGCAGGCTCGCCGTCGCTGTCGATGCCCTTGACGTCCGGCATCTCCACCGGCGAGGGCATGAACTCGATGACGGCATCGAGCAGCGCCTGCACGCCCTTGTTCTTGAACGCCGAGCCGCACATGCACAGCACCAGCTCGTTGCGGATCGAGCGCTCGCGCAGGCCCGCGCGGATCTCCTCGTTGCTGAGCGTCTCACCCTCTAGGTACTTCTGCATCAGCGTGTCGTTGGCCTCGGCGGCCGCTTCGATCATCTTGCCGCGATGCGCCTCGGCCTGAGCCTTCAGCTCCTGCGGGATCTCGCGGTACTCGAAGCGCATGCCCTGGGTCTCCATGTCCCAGTAGATGGCCTGCATGCGGATCAGGTCGATGACGCCCTCGAAATGGTCCTCGGCGCCGATCGGCAGCTGGATGGGCACCGGATTGGCGCGCAGCCGCGCGCGGATCATGTCCACCGCACGCAGGAAGTTGGCCCCGGCGCGGTCCATCTTGTTCACGAACGCGATGCGCGGTACGCCGTACTTGTTCATCTGCCGCCACACGGTCTCGGACTGCGGCTGCACGCCGGCGACCGAGTCGAACAGCGCGACCGCCGAGTCGAGCACACGCAGGCTCCGTTCCACCTCGATCGTGAAATCGACGTGTCCGGGCGTGTCGATGATGTTGATGCGGTGCTCGGGGTAGCTGCCGTCCATGCCCTTCCAGAAACAGGTCGTGGCGGCCGAAGTGATCGTGATGCCGCGCTCCTGCTCCTGTTCCATGTAATCCATCACGGCCGCCCCATCGTGGACCTCACCGATCTTGTGCGAGACGCCGGTGTAGAACAGGATGCGCTCGGTCGTCGTCGTCTTGCCCGCATCGATGTGGGCGGAGATGCCGATGTTCCGGTAACGCTCGATGGGCGTTGCGCGTGCCACGATTCAATATCCGTCGGGTGAGGTGACCGGTCGGCGGGCCGCCGGCTTACCAGCGGTAGTGCGCGAAGGCCTTGTTGGCCTCCGCCATGCGGTGAGTGTCCTCGCGCTTGCGCACGGCGGCGCCGCGGTTCTCGGAGGCATCGAGCAGCTCATGCGCCAGACGATGCGCCATGGACTTCTCACTGCGGGCGCGCGCGGCCTCGATCACCCAGCGCATGGCCAGCGTCTGGCGGCGGGTGGCTCGCACCTCGACCGGTACCTGATACGTCGCACCGCCGACCCGGCGGGACTTCACCTCGACCACGGGCTTGACGTTATCGAGCGCTGCGGACAGCACCTCGATGGCCTGCGGCCCCTGCTTGCCGGTCTTCTCGGCAATGCGGTCAATGGCGCCGTAAATGATGTGCTCGGCCGCAGACTTCTTGCCGTCCTTCATGACGACATTCATGAACTTGGCCAGCATCTCGCTGTGGAATTTCGGGTCCGGCAGGATGGTGCGGACCGGAGCTTGGGCTCGACGGGACATACCGGATCCTCCTTACTTCTTCGGGCGCTTGGCGCCGTACTTGGAGCGGCCCTGCTTGCGCTCGCCGACGCCGGCGCAGTCGAGGGTGCCGCGGATGGTGTGATAGCGCACGCCCGGCAGGTCCTTCACACGGCCGCCGCGGATCAGCACCACCGAGTGCTCCTGCAGGTTGTGGCCTTCGCCGCCGATGTAGCTCGTCACCTCGTAGCCGTTGGTGAGGCGCACGCGGCACACCTTCCGCAGGGCGGAATTCGGCTTCTTCGGCGTGGTGGTGTACACGCGCGTGCACACGCCGCGCTTCTGGGGCGAGGCCCCAAGCGCGGGCACCTTGGTTTTCTCTGTTCTCGTTCGGCGCGGTTGCCGGATGAGCTGACCCGTGGTCGCCATACTGTCTCCAAGATCCTGCGTTCGAGCGCGGACCGCGCCCCGGAGTCTTTAGAGGGTGCGCCCGTGTGGTGAGCGGCCGGACGAAAACCGGGCCGCCTGCGCACTGCGCACTGCATCAAGCGCGCTCGCGAGGATTTGGCCCGGTGTCTGGGTATCGCTTTTTTCAGGGGCCGGTGTGCAGTCGGGCCGACCCGAGAAAGGCCGGCGATTCTAGGGACGGGGGAACGGAGTGTCAACCGGCATGGTGCACAGCGGCCCGCTCCGGGCGCGGGCAGGGCATCCCGGCCGCTGTCCGGGCGCCTCACCGGCCCGCGCCGGACCGCCGATCCTGTTCATGTTGCGCGGACGCAACGCGGACGCCCCCGCGCCTCGAGCCGGACCGTTGGCGGGCGGCGGGAACGCCCCCGCATCGGCGCCCGGCCGTGCATCCCACACCGCGGCGGCCAGCGCGACTGTGTCTTTGAACAGCTTCCGGCGCCGCGGCGCCGGACCCATCCTCATGCCGGGCGCCGCCCGCCGCAGCAGCAGGCCGAACGGTTCCCGCCAGGCAAGCCCGTGACCGCCCCGAGGCGCGCGCGGCGACCTCGAGGGCGCGGAACACCGCAACTGAAGCGCCGCACGGATTGATGCTAGATTAAGACGCTCAATCAAACAGACAACACCCGATGAGCAACCCGCACCCCGTGAGAGACCTGATTCTGCGCATCTACGATCGGGCCATCGACGTCGTCATCATCGGCCTCGTACTGGTCACGATCGTCGTGATGGGGTTCGCATTCTTCGATGTGCTGGTGAATGTCTGGCGCCTGATCCCGGACCTTAGATCGAGCACCGTCGACGCGGGTGAATTCCGCGACCTGATCGTCACCGTGCTCGATGTGTTCGTCCTCGTCGAGCTGTTCAACACGTTCACCGGCTACGTCAGGACACATCAGGTGCGCCTGACCCAGCTGCTCGACGTGACCGTCGTGTTTGCGCTGCGCGAGCTGCTGGTGATGCTGTACGCCAAATCGCTCGCGCCCGAGAAGCTCATCGGCCTGTGCATCGTCGTGATCCTGCTGGTGCTGGCCCGCAGCCTGACCAGCTGGGTCTCGCCGCGCTCGGGCCCGTAGCGCCGCTGCGCCGGGCAGGGCGGTGATTGCGCTCGCGCAATCACCGCCACCGGCCTCAGCTGCGCCCCGGGAACGTGGAATTTCCAGTCCCGCCCGCCGGCGGCGGCGCGCCGGGAGGATCCACGGCCCGATCCCTGCGCTCCAGCACTCCGATCACCAGCTGCCCCAGGCCCACCGCAACGATGATCAGGCCCCACCAGAAGTGGTCGTCCCGGCCCGTCTTCCACATTGCCAGCGTGATCGCCACGCCCACCAGCAGCGTCATGACCCCCCGGTAACGGCGCCGGGCCGGGTCGTACTTGCCGCCGTAGCCGCAGGAACGATCGTTGACGAGCTCGGCCGGCAGGGGCGGCAGCTCGATCCCCTTCTCGATCGCCGCCATGCGCTCGGCGTGATAGAGCTGGAGCATTTCGCGCTGTCTGTGCACCTTGTGGTAGACGGCGAACATCGCCGTGGCGAAGGCGCCGACGATGGCGATGATGGGAGTGAGCATGGCCAGCGCCCCCGTACCGAGATGCCCGAGACCTGGGATGTACATGGATGAGTTCTCCGGAAAAAATTATTGCCCTGCGCGCTTGATACCCGGCAAGCTGTCCGGGGGTTTCAAAAACCGCGCAACGAATGAAACCGGATCCGCGCCGCCGGGGTATCAAGCTATGGGGCTGGACTGTCCGCGCGGGCCGCTCCGAGGCGCTCAGGGGGTGATGCGTGCATGCGCCGGCAAGCGAGGACACGAGCCAGGATCGCGACATCGTGGCGCTGCTGCACGCGGGTGCGCGGGAGCGCGCCTTCGAGACGTTGCTCGCGCGATACGAGGGCAAGGTCTACCGGCTGTGCTGCGCGCTGCTGCGCGACCGGAGCGAGGCCGAGGATGCCGCCCAGGAGAGCCTGGTGCGAGTCTGGACGGCGCTCGCGCGCTACGACGGGCGGGCCGCGCTTTCGAGCTGGATCTATGCCATCACCCGCAACCGCTGCCTGACGGTGCTGCAGCGGCGGCGGACGCTCGGCTCGCTGGATGAGCTGGACGGGGCGCCGCAGACCGCCCAGGCGTCGCAGGCCGGAGCGCGCCAACCGTGGGACGAACGCGAGCAACAACTGCGCGACTTGGTAGAGCGGCTGCCGGAGCGGTTGCGCCGCGTGCTGCTCCTCTATTACTACGAGGAGCGCTCGGTGAGTGAGGTGGCGTGCATGCTCGGCTGCCCGGAGGGCACGGTGAAGACCACGTTGTTTCGGGGTCGCGCAGCCCTCAGTGAACTGTTGAAACGCAGGGGCCTCGATGATCCGGCTTACTGGCGGGAGGATGTGTCGTGACCAATCCCAAACCGGCCGAGTTCGATCGTTGCCTCGACGACGCGTTGGAACGTGCGCTGCGCGCGCCGCAAGTCCCGCATAGCTTGCGCGCCCGTCTGAATGCCGCGTTGTCCCGTAGTGCCGAAGCCGACTTGGCCACACTGCGTGCGCGGCTCGAGAGGGAGCGGCGCGAGCAGCTCGAGACGCTGGAGGCGGAATACGTTCGGATCCGCCGCGGCACTTTCGTCACACTGCTCGGCGCGGCGTTTGCGGCTGGCATCACGGCCGTGATCGCCATGCCCTGGCTGGACGCGCATCTGGGCGTGTACGCGCCGATGGCGATCGCCTGGGGCGGGGTCGTGCTGGGGGTGGGCATAACCTTCTACGAGCCCCTGCGCGCCGTGTTGCGGCGTTGGTCCGACGCTCTTTGATTCCCCGCGCTGATCGCGGCGCACTGATCATTGTCATGGTGGCCAGCTCGAGGTCGGCATGCAACTCGCCGTGCGCCGGCTTCGGGCAAAGAACCGGCTGGCTCACGCTGCCCGCATCTCTGCGTGCGCGCCGTACGATGGGGTATCATCCGCGCCCATGACGCCCTGATACCGGAATGCGTGCCGATGTCCGGACTCGAACCCACGCCGAACCGCCCACGCGCGCTGCGCCTGCCCGGGGGCTGGCTGACTGCCCTGATCCCCCTGATCTGGCTGGCGGGGCTCAGCGCCTGGGTGGCGTTGCGCTGGGCGCAGCTGCCCGCGCTGATTCCCATCCACTGGAATCTCACCGGCCTGCCCGACTTCTGGGTGCGGCGGACCCCCTCGGTGGTGTTGTCGGTGATCGGCACGATGGGCGGGCTGTGCCTGGTGTTCATCGCCCTGGCATGGCTGATGCTTCAGCAGCCGCCGCAGGCTGCGCGCGGTTCGGTGGCCGCGGAACGGCGGTTCCGCTGGCAGACCGCGCTGCTCATCGTCGCGTCGGCCTGGTTCCTGGCCTTTACGCCCGCGTTCAGCCTCCTGCCGCTGCCGCTCGGCGCCTTCAGAGTGTGGATGGCGCTCTTCGCCGCCACGTTGCTCACGGGCGCGATCGCTCTGGTGCGCTCCGGCGTGCTCATGTATCGCAGCCAGCATACGGCTGAGGCCGGCGCGGGCCGGCCGCAGGGAGATGACGGCGGCCGCTGGTACGGACCCCTCTACTTCAACCCGCGCCGGCGCGGGCTGCTGGTACAGAGGCGGTTGGGGGTCGGCTACACGTTCAATTTCGCCAACCCCTGGGCCTGGGTTCTGCTCGCCGTGCTGATCGGCGCAGCGATCGCGCTCGCCCGATTGGCCCATCGCTAGCCCCGGAGCGTCCATCGGGCCGGCGGGCGCGGCCGCGCCCGCCGATTCGCGCACATTTTTTGTATGCCGGCCTCTGCCCTGCCGGCCGCCGCCATGGCATGATGCCGTGCGCGACAGGACTCCGGGGCTATCACCCATGCGGCCCCCTCAAGGGTGGGATCGGCGTCACGCTGCAGCGCTCGCGATTCACAACATGACCGAGAACAACCGATGAGCACACGCGGCTCGGGACTGCTCGCCCTGGTCTTGATCAGTTTTCTCACCGCCGGTCTCGGTACCAGCGCTCCCGCCCATGCCGTCCGTCGGCACTACGTGCCCCATCGGTACGCGATTCGTCGCCGGCGGCTCGCGGGCCATCCCTACGTGCGCTCGCGCGAGGCGTTTGTGTACGACGCAACTGTCGCGCGGGTGCTCTACGCCAAACGGCCGGCAGGCATCACCCCCATCGCGTCGATCACCAAGCTGATGACTACCCTGGTGGTCGCCGAGGCGCATCAACCGCTCAATCAGCGGCTGCGGATCACGCGGTCCGACTGGACGCCCTATTCGCATCTGCCGATCGGCATCGAGCTCACGCGCGCGCAACTGTTCCACCTGGCGCTGATGTCCTCGGAGAACCGGGCCGCGCGCACGCTGTGCCGCGACTACCCGGGCGGGCTGCGCGCCTGCGTCCGCGCCATGAACGCCAAGGCGCGCGCGCTCGGCATGAGGCACACGCATTTCGTCGAGCCGACAGGGCTGTCGCCCGCGGACGTCTCAACGCCCGGGGATCTGGCGAAGCTGGTCCTGGCAGCCGCGCACAACCCGGTCATCCGCCGCTACTCGACCAGCCCCGGGTACACCATCCGTGACGGGCGGTGGCGCTTGCCGTACTACCCGACCGATCCTCTGGTGCGGGACCATTGGTGGCACATCGTGGTGCAGAAGACCGGCTTCACGCACTGGGCCGGCCAGTGCCTGGTGCTCGATACCTATATTGATCACCACGACGTCATCATGGTGCTGATGCATTCCTGGGGGAAATACACGCGCACCGCGGATGCGCGCCGCGTCCGCAGCTGGCTGCAAGCGCGCTTCGCCCGGCGCCACTGGCCGGCGGTGGCCGCCCGCATGTGAGTCGGCGGAGCGCATGATGCGCGGGGCGCCGCACCGGGAGGGGGCGCTCGAGCGGTTCGTGCGCGCCCAGGATCCGCTGATCGAGCAGGTCCGCTGCGAGCTCGCCGCCGGGCGCAAAGTGACCCACTGGATGTGGTTCGTGTTCCCGCAGATCCGTGGCCTCGGCTCAAGTCCGATGGCGCAGCGCTACGCCATCGCCTCACTCGAGGAGGCCGTCGAGTATCTGCATCACCCCATCCTGGGCGCGCGCCTCGCGGAGTGCGCCGCATTGGTCACCGCGGTGCAGTCGCGGCCGATCGAGGCGATCCTCGCCTACCCGGACAACCTGAAGTTCCACTCGTGCATGACGCTGTTTGCGCGCGCTGCGGTGCGCGCAGACACTCCAGCCTACGGCGCAGTGTTTCGCGCGGCGATTGCAAAATACTTCGGCGGACGCGAAGACGCCCGTACGCTCGAGCTGGTGGCGGTGAGCACCGCCTGATCGACCCGCATCAAGCTGACCCGGGCAGATGCGGGCGGACGGTCTCGGCGAAAGTCAGATGATCATCCAGGCCCGAGCGGATCACTGGCTCGATGAATTCGCGGTCGGGCTCCTGGTGCTGCTGCACCGCAATATTGCGCAAGCCGATCATTCTCTGCCGCCGCGCACTCAGCTGAGCGGTAATCAGGCCCGCGCCGGACAGCAGTGCAAAGCCGCCCTTCATGTCCTTGGGAATTGCGAGTTGGCGCGCGCGCCACGCTGCGAGTCATGGCGGCGATCTTCGTTGCCGGCACGCTCATTGGTACGGACTCAAAGGATCGTGCAGAAAGGCATCAATGATCGCTGCCCGGCGGGGCTGAAAATCCCCATGGTCGGTCAACTGCCTCGCTGCCCATTCGCAAGTCTCGTCGCGCCGCCGCACCAGTCGCGCTCGTCTTTCAGTACTGCCATCGCCAGATCGAGCTCCCCTGGCGCCAATCAGTCAGGTCGACATCGCAACCGAGCCGCGCCGACAGCCGCGCCAGCAGCCCCAGACGATCGGGTAACCGCTCCCCGGCTGGCATCCGCACCGCAAGATCCAGGTCGCTGTTCGGCCATTGTTCGCCGCGCGCGAAACTGCCATGGGCATAACTTGCCCAGGGCTGCGGCAGCGCGTCCGCGAGCTCCTGATCGGCCGCGGCGAACAGCGTTTCCCGTTCAGCATCCGTCAGGCATGGCCGTCCACGCCCCCTGGACACAAAAGGCACACTCCTGCCGCAACCTGCCCGGGAGGGCTCCTGTGAGCACGCGCGAGACCCGGCGATGCGGACAGCACCCTCACAGCATCGGTCTATCACGCGGGCCAGAGCGGAGTCGATGCCCCGCGCGCAGACTCCCGCGCGCAGACTAAGGAATCAGCACCGTCGAGCCGGTCGTGCGGCGCGCCTCGAGATCCCGGTGTGCCTGGGCCGCATCGGCCAGTGCATAGCGCTGGCCGATGCGCACGCGCAGCACGCCCTGCTTCACCGCGGCAAACAGCTCGCGTGCCGCGGCGTCGAGTTCTTCTCGGCGGCCGATATAGTTGAAGAGCGTCGGGCGTGTCAGGAATAACGAGCCGCGCCGGCTGAGCTCGAGCGGATCGACCGCCGGCGGTGGGCCCGAGGCATTCCCGTAAGAGACCATCAGACCGAGCGGCCGCAGGCAGTCGAGCGAGTCCCTGAAGGTATCCCGGCCGACCGAGTCATACACCACGGCGACCCCCTCGCCGCGGGTGAGGCGCCGCACTTCGGGAGCCAGCGGCCCGCGCCCCGAGAGCAGCACGTGCCGGCAGCCGTGTTTGCGTGCGAGTTCGGCCTTCGCCTCGCTGCCGACGACGCCGATGACTCGGGCGCCGAGCGACTTCGCCCACTGCGTCAGCAGCGAGCCGACGCCGCCGGCGGCCGCATGGACCACAATGGTGTCGCCGCGGCGCACGCGGTGGGTGCGGCGCAGCAGGAACTGAGCGGTGAGCCCTTTCAACATCAGGGCCGCGGCCTGCTCGTCCGCGACGCCTTTGGGAATCTTCACCAGGCGTGCGGCCGGAACGTTGCGCACCTCGCAGTAGGCGCCCGGCACGGAGTGTACGTAAGCCACCCGGTCCCCCACGCGGAACCCGCGCACGTTGCGCCCGAGCGCAGTGATGACACCGGCGGCCTCGCGTCCGGGTACGCAGGGCAGTTCGCCCGGATACAGTCCGGTCCGGTCGTACACGTCGATGTAGTTGAGACCGATCGCCGTGTGGCGGATCCGCGCTTCACCGGCGCCCGGTTTGCCGCTGTCGAGGTCCTCCACGCGCAGCACCTCGGGCCCGCCGTGCTCGTGGAATCGGATGCATTTCATGACAGCCCCCTCATGGCGCCGCACAGCCGCGGCGCGCCGCCAGATTACACCGGCGCGCCCACCCCGGGGTCCCTCGAGCGGTCCGTGGACTCAGCGCGGCGGCCGCGGCGGCCCGCTGCCGGCGCCCGTGCGCTCGATGGCCGCGGCGATTTCCTCCAGGTCCTCCTCGGTCAGCGCCAGTGTCGCCGCGCCGATCCACCCGTCGACCTGCGCGGGGCGGCGCGCGCCGACGATCGCGCCCGTCACGCCGGACCAGGCCAGAGTCCAGGCCACGGCGACCGCAGCGGCGGTCGTGCCGTGCCGTGCCGCGATCGGCTTGAGGGCCTCGGCCAGCGCCAGGTTGCGCGGCAGCGCCTCGCCGCTGAACTGTGCGTTGCGGCTGCGCCAGTCGTCGGCCGGCAGGGATTTCGCCCGTTCGGCGGTGAAGGCCCCGCTCAGCAAGCCGGCCTGCATCGGACTGTAGACGATGACGCCGACGCCGTGCGCGCGGCTCCACTGGATCTCGGCGGCTGCCTGGCGGCGGATGGCTGAGAACGGGGGCTGCAGCGAATCGACGTGCCCGATCCGCTCGGCCCGCTGCAGCTGCTCCGCGGAATGATTCGACAGCGCCGCGGCGCGGATCTTGCCCGCCTGCTTGAAATCGAGCAGCGTCTGCCAGTAGTCCTCGAGCGGCGTGTCGTCGGCCGGCCGGTGCATCTGATACAGGTCGATGCGCTCGACCCCCAGCCGGCGCAGCGACGCATCGAGCTCGCCGCGCAGGCTCTCGGCCGTGCCGGTGCGGCGCGGCAGCGCCTGCGGATTGCCCTCGTCCCATGCCAGGCCGCACTTGGTGAAAACCAGGGGCCGCTCGGTCGCACTCATGTCCCGCAGCGCCCGGCGCACCACCTCCTCGGAGTGCCCGAAGCCGTAAATCGGCGCCGTATCGATCCAGTTGACGCCCCGGTCGACGGCGTGGCGTATCGCACGAATCGAGGCCTCGTCATCCACAGCGCCCCATTCGGTGCCGCCGGCGGCCCAGGCGCCGAAACCCACCCGGGTAATGGCCATGCCGGTTCGGCCGAGCGGCCGGGTCGGAAGGTCGGTCGCGGGGGAAGCGCTTGGCATCACAGGCTCTCCGGGATGGGGGTCGCAGCGGCGAGGCTGGCAGGTCAGGGGCATGCTGGCAACCCGCCCCCGCACGGCGCACGGCCGCCGCCCCGCTTGCGTTGCGACGCCCCGCGGCCCTACCGTCCCTCAGTCTGCACGCTGCCGGTCCGAGCCATGAGCACTCACGAGCAAACTGTCCAGAGGCAATTCGATCCAGCCGCCGAGGCCTACCGGCACAGCGCGGTTCACGCAGCGGGTCCGGATCTCGAGTACGCACGCAGACTCGTATCGAGCGCAATGGCGCGCCCCGCGCGTGGGCTCGACCTCGGCTGCGGCGCCGGACACTTGTCCTTCGCGCTCGCGCCGCACGTCGAGCACCTGGTGGCGCTCGACCCCTCGCCGAACATGCTGGCGGCGGTCGCGCGCGGCGCGCGCGAGCGGGGTTTGCGGGGGATCGAGGTGCAGACCGGCAGCGCGCAATCCCTGCCGTATCCGGACGGGACCTTCTCTCTCGTGGGTACGCGCTACAGCGCGCACCACTGGGGCCGACTCGAGGACGCACTGCGCGAGATGGCCCGTGTGCTGACGCCAGGCGGCCACGCCCTCATCATCGATGTCATCGCTGCGGACAGCGCGCTTGCGGACACGCATCTGCAGGCGATCGAACTGCTGCGGGACGTCTCGCACGTGCGCAACCGCTCGGTGCGCGAGTGGCGCGAGCGGCTGGGCGTGGCCGGTCTGCTCGAGGGGCAGTACCGGCAATGGCCCCTGCGGATCGAGTTCGCCTCCTGGGTCGCGCGCATGCGCACACCGCAGGGGCACGTGGCGGCGATCCGCTCACTGCAGGCGAGCGCCCCGCGCGAAGTGCGCGAGGCGCTCGCGATCGAGACCGACGGCTCCTTCACGCTCCAGACGGGTCTGTTCTGGCTGACGAAGCCGCCTCATCCGGCTACCGCTGCGCGCTGAGCCCGATCGGCACCGCCTTGAACGCCACGAGCGCCTGCGTGGCCGGCACCAGCGCCTGACCCGTGATGACGCCGCGATCGTTGATCTCCTGCGCATCCGTCAGGAACAGCGTGGTCCCCGGCGCGACCCGCGTATTGAGATCGGTCATTTTGCCGTCCTGCCAGATGAACGCCCGCCCGAAGGGATCCGCCGCACCGAAGGACGCGCCCACGACCTGACCGCGGTCGTTCTCGCCGAGGGCCTCGCTCACACTGTCGCCCGATGTCACGCCCAGATCGCACGTGCCGCCGGGTATCTCTGCGCCATTGCAGTCGAACGGGCGCGCCGACCAGAAGAAGGCGTTGAAGTTCGGAGCGAGCGGCCCGTCCCCGGCGAGATCCGAGAAGCCGACGACATCACCGCGGTTGTTGATGTCCATGGGCGTGTTCCAATACGACCCGCCGAGCGTCGGCAGGAGCCGCTGCACGCGGCCGTGCCACCACACCACCATGTGCTCGGCCGTCGCGCCGCCGACCGCCCCGTCGCAGATGCCCGAGATGCCGGCCACTTGGCCGAGCTGGTTGATCGCCGTCGCCGCGCCGTCGAGATCACCAGGGTACGGCGGCAAGGCATGCGCGCGGTAGTGCCCTTGCTCGCGCATCCACATCACCGCCTCGAACTGCAGCACCTGATGCGTGTCGTTGAACTCATCGCAAGTGGGATCGTGAGTGGTGCTCTCCGCCCAGCCGACGATCTGCCCGCGATTGTTGACACCGGTCGCGAAGCCATTGGCGCCGCCGAGGGTCGGCAGAGGCCTCATATGCCCATCGCGCCAGACGAACCCGCGGCACACGTGACCGTCCGGCGGCGCCCCGAGGAACACCGCGAGCGAGCAGCTCCACACCTCCCCGAGCGGCTGCATCTCGGCCGTCTCCGAAATGCCGACGATGAGACCGTGATCGTTGTGATTGGGCCACGCGACCGCGCTGTTCGGGCCGCCGAGGGTGCCAAGGTCGACAGCGGCGCGGTCGCGCCACAGCTCGGCGTGCATGACGGCATTGCCGGGCAGCGCGGTGAAACCCACGACCCAGCCCGGCTGATTGTCGCTGCTTCCCTGAGTGTTGGTTCCGCCACCCGGGTCGCCGAGATCGATCACGCGGTAGACCGTGTGCTGCGCAGGGGCAGCGCATACGCCGCCCGCGGCGCACAGGGCCGCCACGGCGCCGATCAAGGCAAGCCCAACGGAAAGTCTTGTTTTCATGACGGACTCCTGACAGATTCATGCCCACCCCCGCGTCCGGCGCGAGAGCCGCCATGACAGCCGGCGGTTCTCGCGCCCGCAGCGTGCGCTGCACGGGGAGATCCCGGCTGTCCTGACCAACACTACAGCGAGCCGCTGCGCGCCTGCTGGCTGCAATCGGACCTGAATGTCGTCTCGCCGAGGCGCGCATGTCGCCGCTAAACTAGACTGACCGCCGGTCACCGACAGGGCGCAGCGATGGACTTCGACGAACAAACATGCGAGCAGGCGCGGTTGAATCGTGACGCGCGCTTCGACGGCCGCATCTTCATCGGGGTCACCACGACCGGCGTGTATTGCCGGCCGGTATGCCCCTCGCCGCACGCCAGGCGCGAGAACGTGCGCTATTTTCCGAGCGCCGCCGCGGCCGCCGAGGCGGGATTGCGGCCCTGTCTGCGCTGCCGCCCGGAGGTCGCACCGGGCACGCCGGCATGGAACGGCACCTCCACCACGGTCAGCCGTGGCCTGCGCCTGATCGCCGAGGGCGCGCTCGATGAGAGCAACATCGAGGCGCTCGCCGAGCGGCTCGGCGTCACCTCGCGGCACCTCTCGCGGCTCTTTCTGCGCCACCTCGGCGCCTCGCCCACCACCATCGCGCGCACCCGGCGGGTGCTGTTCGCCAAACAGCTGCTCAGCGACACGAATCTCACCATCGCGCAGATCGCCATGGCCGCGGGCTTCGGCAGCATTCGCCGCTTCAACGACGTGTTCCGGCAGTACTACGGACGGCCGCCCTCAGAGCTGCGCCGACGGGGCCGGCCGCCGAGCCTGTCGGAGGGCGAATACGTGTTGCGTCTGGCCTACCGGCCGCCCTATGACTGGGATGCGCTGCTGCAGTTCCTGGCGTCACGCGCAATCCCGGGCGTGGAATCGGCACGCGGCGGCGTATACCGGCGCACGATACTGTCGCAGGGCTGCCAGGGGCTGCTCGAGGTGACGCCGGAGCCGAGCGTCGACATGCTGCGGGTGCGAATCCAGCTGCCGCGCGCGGACGGCCTCCTGCAGGTGGTCACTCAGATGCGCGTCATGTTCGACCTGGCGGCCGATCCGGAACTGATCGAGCGTCACCTCGGCGCCGATCCGCTGCTCGCGCCGCTGCTGCGCGCGCATCCCGGACGGCGTCTGCCGGGCGCGTGGGACGCCTGCGAGATCGTCATCCAGGCGCTGCTCGAGGAGCACTGCCCCCCGCGCCGCACGCGCGAGCTGCTCGGGCTCATCGCCGAGCGGTACGGTGCGCCGGTGAAATTCGGCGCCGCGCAGGATCTGAGCTACACGTTTCCGCACGCGCAGGCGCTGGCGGCCGCGGACCTCGATGACCTGCCGAGGCCTGCGGCGCAGACGGTCCGGGCAGCCTCGCGGGTGTTATGCGCGCTCGATGGCACCACTTGGCGCGATCAGCTCCTGACACAGCTGCGTACGGTCGTTCAGCCTGAGGACTCGACATTGCAGTACATTGCGATGCGCGCGCTCGACGATCCGGATGCGTTTCCGGCAACCGGATGGGACGTTGCCGTCGGGGCCAGGAGCCCGCTGCGGGCCGCAGCGGGGTGGCAGTCGCGCGTGCCGAATTGGAAGCCATGGCGCTCGTATGCCGCGCTTTATCTGCTGGATGCCGCAAGCGCAGGCTGAGCAGCGCGGGAGCGCGTGCGCCGAGGCTACGGCAGGCTCCCCGGCGGTCGGACGCGCAGGTGCTTGAACAGATCGCCCGCGACGGGAATCTTGCCGAGCCAACAGCCGATGATGACGATCGGGGCGATCACGAGCGAACAGCGGTCGTTGAGCGCGATGACTGTTCCGCCCGTCGGAAGCATTTCGATGCGGTGCGTCGCGGCGTAATCCCAGCCGTCCCAGTGATGAAGAGGCGGTGCGGGCGCGAATGCGCTCGAACGCGGAAACCCGAAGCGTACGCTCGCCGGTGCGCGGCGCGCCGTGAGCGCTTGCGCTTCGCGCCGCAGGGCGCTCATCCAATCGATCCGTGAGCGGGCAGGTCTGGGGCGCGGCGTGGGCCCGAGCGGCGCAAGGCGGAGCAGGCCGAGCCGCGAGCCCGCAACAGCACCGAAGCGCGCGACAGGGGTGAGACGCGGTGGGCGGCGGCGCCGGTGCGCTTGTGCCGATGGCGCGGATATCGGCAGGTAAAGCGTCACTGGAATGCTGTGGACGGCTGCGAGGCGGCCGGGTTGCGGAGTTCGGGACGTCATCAGCAGACGCAGCAACGGCGCATGCAGCGCCAACACCAGCGCCGCTGTGAAGACCCGCCGCGCCGTGATCCGCTCGCGCCCAGCGCCCACGGCAGCGGACTCAGCTGGGAAGCGACCGGCGCCAGCCCGAGCGATGTCTCACGATGAAGTATGGCGCGAGCGCCAGCGCCGCCGTGATGAGCGTACCGGTCAATTGGAGCGCAAGCGTGCGGAACCGGATTCCGATGCCCAGGGTGGCGCTGCCGCGCTGTCCGGGAATCGGCAGCATCAGTCCCGAGTTCATCAGCCGTGCCGTGAGGCACACGAGCAGCACGCTCGCGATGAGCCAGCGCAGCGCGACCGGACGGCGGCTCGCGAGCAGCGCGAACCCGGCACCGACCAAGACGGGCAAGACCCACTGCAGGGCCACGACGAACACGGAATTGACGGCCATGGCCACCGCCGCCGGCACCGCGAGGTGGTGCACTAGGAGCTGCAGGCCGTTGAGCACCAGGACCAGCAGCGCCATAATCGACACGCACAGCACCGCGAAGCTTGCCAGCGGCGCAACCGCGTACACCGCGGGCCAGCGATACAGCCAGCCGCGCAGCTCCCGACGGCCGGCGTAGCGCTCAATGAGCACGGCGTCGGCGCCCATCGCCTCATGCGCCGCGCGCGCCGCCTGATCCGGCGGCTCGCCGCGCGCAAGCGCTTGCAAGCGCAGCTGATGGTAATGGCCGGACATTTCCAGCGCGGCCCGCCGCGCGTGCCGGGCTGCGACGCCCTGGCGCCGCAGCGCGCGGCTCAGTTGGGCAAAGCGCAGCTCACTCATGGTCGCTCGTGCCCAGGATCCGCGCCACGCCCGCGCTCATGCGCTGCCAGTTCGCCGTCAAGCGCTCAAGGCGCCTGTGGCCGCGCGCGGTCAGCTGATAGTAGATGCGTGTGCGGCCCTCGACCTGCCGCGGGCGCGGGCGCAGCAATCCTCGCGCCTCCATCGCATGCAGTGCCGGATACAGCACGCCCTCACCGAGGCTGAGGGTCTCCCGGCTGAGCACCTTCAAGGTGCGGGCGATCTCGTAGCCGTACATCTCGCGCTCGGCCAGCAGGCGCAGGACCACCAGCTCCGGGACACCGGCCATCAGTGTCGGATCACGCTCGCCCATGTGCCGATTATACCTCGCGTGACGAGGCATAGAAAGCGGCGCCGCGCGCCGCTCAGTGGCGCTCGCTGTCGAGATGCGCCATCTGCGCCGGCGCGTAGCGCTCGCCGGCCGCCGCACCCGTGGGCACGGCACGCTCGATGGCGGCGAGGTCCGCGGGCGTGAGCCGAACCGGCAGCGCGCCCAGCGCCTCGGCCAGCTGCTCGCGGCGCCGGGCGCCGATCAGCGCGATGATGTCGGCGCCCTGCGCGCGCACCCAGGCGATGGCGAGCTGCGCGACGCTGACCTGACGCTCATGGGACAGCGCGCGCAGTGCCTCCACGAGGGCGAGATTGCGCTCGAGGTTCTCGCCGCTGAAGCGCGGGCCGTGCGCGCGCCAGTCGCTCGGCGCGGGTGGCTTGCGGCTCCAGTGCCCGCTGATTAGTCCGCGCGAGAGCACTCCATAGGCGGTGACGGCGCTGCCGAGTTCGCGCACCGCAGGCAGGATGTCGGCCTCGATGCCGCGGGAAATCAGCGAGTACTCGATCTGCAGGTCGCAGATGGGGTGCACGGCGGCCGCCCGGCGGAGGGTGGCCGCGCCCACCTCGGACAAGCCGATGTGACGGACGTACCCGGCTTTCACCATCTCGGCCGCCGCGCCGACGGTTTCCTCGATGGGCACCTGCGGATCGAGCCGCGCGGGGCGGTAGATGTCGATGTAGTCGAGCCGCAGCCGCTGCAGCGAGTACGCGAGGGCGGTCTTCACCGCCGCAGGCCGGCCGTCGAAGCCGATCCAGCGGCCTGACGGATCGCGCTGCGCACCGAATTTCACGCTCACCTGGAAGCGCTCGCGCGGCACGCCCGCGAGCGCCTCGGCGAGCAGCAGCTCGTTGTGGCCCATGCCGTAGAAATCGCCGGTGTCGAGCAGGGTGATGCCGGCATCGAGCGCCGCATGAACGGTCGCAATGGACTCGCGGCGGTCCGCCGGGCCGTACATGCCCGACATGCCCATGCAGCCCAGGCCCAGGGCCGACACCTTCGGTCCGGTCCGGCCGAGCGATCTCAGTTCCATGGAGTGCCTCCGTGATGCGCAGGGCGCGGTGCGCATTCTGAACGGCGCCGCAGGCAACGTAAATGTGCCCGATGAGGGCGGGCCGTGCGCGCGGGCTGCCCGGCCAGGGCTTCGAGGCCGACGCCCGCGTGCGCTCAGAACAGACTCGCGCCTGTGATCCCGCCGTAAACGCCGAGCCCAGTGGTGAGCAGCGCCACGCCCACCACCACCCAGGCGTACGGCCCCTTCAGCCGGTGCTCCGCAGGCAGCGCGCGAAAGGCAAGGGCCACGAGAAAGCCGAGCACCAGCGGCAGCATGAGCGCATTCATCACCTCCACGCCGATGTTCAGTTCCACGAGGTTCGGCGCCAGATCGACCAGCACCGCGCCGCCGATGACCGCGAGCGAATAGATCCCGTAGAACCACGGCGCCTCGAGCGGGCGATGCTCCAGGGAGTGGCGGTAGCCGGTCACCTCGCCGAAGCCCCACGCGCTGGCGAGCGAGGCCACGATGGCCGCGACCAGGGCGGCGCCGATGGTGCCCAGGCCGAAGACGACGCGGCCGATGTTCGCCCCGAGAAACGGCACGAGCATCTTGGTGATGTCGCCGATGGAGTTGAGGCTGGCCTGCCCGTGCAGCGTACCGATCGTGGCCGCCGCCGCGATCAGGATAGCCGCCATGACGGCCTGGGTAAGGACCGAGCCGATCGCGGTGTCCAAGCGCGCATGCGGATAATGGTGCGGCTGGAGCTTCTTGTCCGCCACCGCGGACTGTTGATAGAAGATCATCCACGGCATGATGACCGCGCCGATGTTGGCGGCGACCAGGTACAGATAGGCGCCGTTGTCGAGCGGCATGTGCATCAGGCCGCCCGCCATCGCGGCGCCGTGCGGATGCGCGCGCCACGCGACGAAGAAGAAGGCGAACTCGAACAGGCCGAGCGCGATCGCGACGCGCTCGACGCGCCGGTAGCTGCCCGTGAGGACGATCGTCAGCAGCGCCGCGACCGTGGCGCCGAGGCTGAGCAGCCGCGGGACGCCGAACAGCTCCCCGACGGCCGCGACACCGGAGAACTCCGTGACGAGCGCCCCCAGCGTCGCGACACCGAGGCCGCTCACCGAGAGCCAGGCCCAGCCGGTGCCAAAGGTCTTGCGGATGAGTTCGCCATGCCCCTGGCCGGTGAAGATCCCCAGCCGGACGGTCAGCTCCTGCACGACGAACAGCACCGGCACCAGCAGCAGCTGCAGCAGCAGCAGCCGGTAGCCCCATTGGACACCGCTCTGCGCGGCCGTGATGATGCTGCCGACGTCGGTGTCGGCAAGCATCACCACCAGCCCCGGACCCATGACCGCCAGGAACATCTTCCACCCGGGCAGCGCCGCAGCGCGGGTCGAAACGGCGAATTCGGGTGCGGGCTGATCCATGGAGCTTCACCTGGGGCCGCCGGGCCACAGCGTTCCGGCCTCAGCCGGTCCGCTGCATCCGCCTGCGCGGCCACCGCTTACGCTAGGGCCTCGGTGATATAAATAATACTGATTCGCATTTGCATAAAGGATATCAGCGGCCCCGGAGCAAGGCAATAACGGGAATCCGAAACCCGGAGCCGGCGCACGCCCGCGGCGCCTCCGTGCGGGAGACCAAGCCTGTTAAAGTGTCGTCGTTCGCCTCGGGGGAGATCGGAGCGTGAAGCGAAGAGCCGTCCTCAGCGGTCTTGCGGCACTACCGTTCGCGGGCGAGCCGCCCGCTGCGCCGTCCCGCTCCGGGATCCGCATGCGCTGCCGTGTGCGGCCGCACGATGCACTGGGGCCCTCCCCGGCCCAATGGGCGGCGCTCCACGGTTGCGGCGGCGGCCGGCTGATCCGGGTGCATTCGCCGTTTTCCGGCTGCGGCCGCGGCGCCGCGCACCGCGCCTGCCAGTACGCGATCACGTACCTGCGCGATGAGCCCGGACTCACCCAGCGGTCCGGCGACGCCGGCGCCCGGATCTCGAGGCCGAGCGCCTATGCGGTACGCGCGCGCGACGCCGCCGATGTGGCCGCGGCCGTCGAGTTCGCCCGCCAGCACCGGCTGTTGCCGGTCATCAAGAGCGCCGGCCACCGCTATCAACGCACATCGGACGCCCCCGACTCGCTGCTCATCGGGACGCGCGACATGGACCGCATCACGATCGAGGAATCGTTCCAGCCCGTGGGGCGCGCCAGCGAGCGTCCCCACACTGCGGTCAGCATCGCCGCGGGAGCCGTGTGGATGGATGCCTATCACGCCGTCACGACCGTCGCGGGCCGCTATGTGCAGGGCGGCGACTGCGCCACCGTCGGCGTTGCGGGGCTGGTGCAGAGCGGAGGGTTCGGCAGTTTCTCCAAGCACTTCGGCGCCCGCGCCGCGGCGCTCTTGCAGGCGGAAGTCGCCACGGCGGGCGGGGGCATCCGCAGAGTCAACGCAAACCGCGATGCGGACCTGTTCTGGCCGCTGAAGGGCGTCGGCGGCACCTTCGGCGTGGTGACCGCGGTGTGGTTGCGGGTGCGCGAGCTGCCCGATCAGTGCGCTGCGGTGTTTGCGACCATCCCGGCGCATTCCGATGCCGCGTTCCGGCGCGTGATCGATCGCTTCACGCTGTCCTGCCGGGAAAATCTGATCAATCCGCACTGGGGCGAGACGGTCACCTTCCACCGCGACCGCGAGCTGACGCTCTGGCGGGTGTCAAGCGGTCGCACGCGCGCGCCGATGGAAGCCCCCTGGGGGCCGTTCTTCACCTGGGTCCGCGCGGCGCCCCCGGATCTTCAGCTGCAGGCCTCTCTGCTGGGCCCGACCCTGATCGGCGCCATACCGGCGCGGCACGGGTGGGACGCGCGGTTCTGGGAGCGCGAGAGGCCCGGCACCATGACACCCGATCCGCGCCCCGGCGCGCCGACCTACCACCCGTGGTGGATGGGCGACGGCGCACAGGCGGGAGCATTCCTGCACGGTCATGCGTCGCGGTGGCTGCCGCGCGCCCTGCTCGATGAGCCGCAGCGCGAGCGGCGCGCCGACGCGTTGTTCGATGCCAGCCGCCAGTGGGACGTCACGCGGCACTTCCGCAAAAGGCTCGTCGAGGCGGCGCGCGACACCGCCATGAGCCCGGCGGCGCTCGATGCCTTCGCGCTCGCGATTCTGAGGGCCGGCGGACCGAGCGCATTTCCGGGTCTGCCGGGCGCCAACGCGGACCTGACGGTCGCGCACCGCGAAGCGCCGGCCATTACCCGCTCGAGCGGCATCCGGCGCCGCATTGTGCCCGGCGGCGGCTCGTACGTCTCGGAAAGCGATTACTTCCAGGCGGACTGGCAACACGCATTCTGCAGCGCGCATTACCCGGGATTGTCGGCGGTCAAGATGAAATACGACCCGGCGAGCCTCTTTTTCCTTCATCACGGTGTGGGCAGCGAACACCGGAGCGCGGACGGGTTCTCCCCCAAGCGCCGCGGTTGAACGCCACGAACCCACAGGGAGCAGCGCTGATGCATTTTCTGATCCTGGCACTACGGACCCCGGATTTCGATCCGGACATCCTCCCGGGGCACCGCGCGTTTCTCGAGGATCTGCGCGAGCGCGGTCTGCTCGCGGCGCATGGCCCATTCATCGACCAGTCCGGCGGCGCCTATGTGCTGCGCGCGGAGTCGATCGCGCAAGCCGAAGCGATCGCGGCGACCGACCCGCTCGGCAGTTCGGGCGCCGCGGAGCTCGCTGTGTGGGCGTGGGAGGTGAATTGGAGTCCAACCTGATCCTGCTGCACACTGTCTTCGTGACGGTGTTTGCGCGAGCCGGTGCGAGACGGACCTTCTGGTCGGTTCGCGCTTCCTCGCGACAAGCCTCGTGGCGCTTTACAGTCTTTTCGACCCATTGTGCCGCCGGTCTTGCGGTCGCACGACGCGCTCAACGTCCTGTCCTCCCGACGGTCGGAGCCTTGATGCTCACCCCAAGTCTGTGCACGTTTGCGATCCGACGCAACGATTGGATGGATTGTCGAAAAACGTCTGACTCCCTGCGCCGCATCCGCGCGCGATGTCATGTTAAATGTGTTGCGCGGACGCTGCGCAAATGGCTCACAGCCAACGGGGGCGCGTACGTCCGCTCGCGCTCCGAGGTTAAAACTGCGCCCACCCGGCACGCCCGCCGCGTACCAAGCGCAGCCCGGACCCATCATCGACGGGACGGCCCCATCGGCGGTGGAGGCGATCATGAGACTCTATGAGCTCGGCCCGACCCGCTCGATCCGGGCCCGCTGGATGCTGCAGGAGCTCGGCATCGACTTCGAGGCGGTTCCGGTCAACCTGCCGGCCGGCGAGCATCGCGGCGCGCAATTCCGCGCGATCAATCCGGCGGGCAAGATCCCGGTGCTGGTCGACGAGGGCTGGGTGCTCACCGAGTCGGTGGCCATTGTGCTTTATCTGGCCGAGAAGCATCCCGAGCGCGGCCTGCTGCCTGCCGATCTGCGCGAGCGCGCCGACGCCTATCGCTGGATGCTCTTCGCCGTCACCGAGCTCGAGCAGCCGCTGTGGCGGATCGCGCGCCACACGAATCTTTACCCGCCCGAGGAGCGCCTCCCCGCCGACGTCACGCTCGCAAAGCGTGAGTTCGGGGCGATGGCCGCGGTGCTCGAGCGGCACATGAGCGACCGCGAATTCGTCGCCGGGAGCGCGATGAGCGCCGCCGACATCATCGTCGCGTTTACGCTCGATTGGGGGCAGAACTACGATTTACTCGAGCAATGCCCGCAGCTGCGCGCCTACCTCGAACGCATGTATGCGCGGCCCGCCGCGCCCCGCCGCATCGCCGCATTGCTGCGGGAGCTTCGAGCGGTGGCGCGATGAGCGCGGCGCAGCGGGGCCGCACAGCCGGGTCGCTCGCCTCGTGATCGGGTCGCGGCGTGCAGATCCGGTCCGCACACCGATCCCCCAGACAGTGGAGCGGAAGATGTTCATCGTGCGCGGTTTAATCGATCGGATCCTGCTCATCTGCGCCGTGGTGACGGGCGGCCTGGTGCCGGGCTTCCTCGCCCAGTACCGCCAGCGGCTCGGCGGGCGCCTCGACCAGGCGCGCCTCGATCTGGCGCCGTGGCAGAAGATCGCCGACCAGTTCTTCGGCGGCAGCCTGCACAGACTGATCGAATATCACCTCGCCAGCCCCGTCGCGCCGATACACGCAGAGGGCGCGGTGATCCGTCACTTGACGCTCACGGTGCAGCATCTGCACAACGAGCTGGCGGCGCTGCACGGTAATCTCTATCACCAGGCGCTGTACGTGGCGCTGCACCCGGACCCCGATCTGCTGCGGGCAACGCTCTCGGCCTGGGCGCCCACATTCGGACTCTCGGCCCAGGCGCTCTTGTTCGCCGCAGTGTTCGCGGTCAGCATCTGGCTGGTCTTTCAGGGACTCTGGACGCTCACCGGAGTGAGTGTGCGGCGCGTTCGCCGCGCACGGACTCCACGCGCGGCAACAAGCGGGCATCCCGCATCTGGCGCGTGACGATCCCGCACGAGTCCTGCCGGTCGGGCGGGCACCCCGGGACACAGCGACGGCGAAATTCGACGCTAGTGGGCTTGGCGTTGGCCGAGCGCGCAGCGGGTGGTAACATGAAAACCCGGCCGCCGCGGCGGACGCGAAGAATAACAGAAACTCAGAGGGCGACATGCTTCATCGGCAGCGTGGGGCACGCGGCGTACGCAGGACCCACCGTGCGGGATCGTACATCTTCAGTTCCCGTTTCGGGCCGCTGGCGCTACTGTGCCTCGTTCTCGCCAGTTGCGGCGGCGGCTCGGCTGCCGCGCCAAGCGGCAGTTATTCCGGCGCATCGCTGTTCGTCAGCCCGAGCAGCGTCTCGCTGTCCAGCACCACAAACCAGACTTCCGAGCCCACCGCAACTCTGCAGGTCGACATCAACACCGTTTCCGCCGCACTGCAGACGTACACGTCGGTGAGCTATTCCACAAACGGCATCAACTCGGTCAGTCAGACTGTAAGCGCGTCGGCATACACGCTGACCATCAATTTCCTGCCTCCCAGCCAGCTGGGGGCCGGCACATATGAGGACACCGTCAAGGTGTCGACGTGCTATGACCAGAAGTGCGCACACGAGGTTTCCGGGAGCCCGGACCTGATTCCTGTTACTTACAGCGTTACGCAAGCTGGTCCGTCGATCACAGGCGTACAACCTTCGTCTGCCGATGCCGGTGGACCGGCATTCACATTGAGCGTCTCGGGCACGGGTTTCACATCTCAATCGATAGTCGACTGGAATGGGTCACCGCTACCGACCGCCTTCGTCTCCTCGACGGCTCTGACGGCACAGATCTCCGCAGCTGACATCGACATTCCGGAGATCGAGAACATCACCGTTACCTCCGGATCATCCAGAATCCCGACGTCCAACGTCATCGAATACACCGTGTCGGGACCGACTCTGACCTCCATCAGCCCGACTTCCGCCTCGTTGGGCGCCCCCGCGTTCACGCTATCGGTTGCGGGCGCGAACTTTACGGCGAATTCCATCATCGAGTGGAACGGAACTCCGTTGACGACTACGTTCGTGAACTCGGATCAATTGATGGCGCAGGTTCCCGCCACGGATCTCAGTACCGCAGGATCGGTGCCGGTCGGCGTGGCGATATCTGCAGCCAACAGCGGCGGCCCGCCGCCCATCGACTTTACGGTCATTGCTCCGACCGCACTCACTCTCGTTTCGGTTTCGCCGCCAACGGTCTACGCCGGCGGGCCGCCGTTTTCTCTCACGATCCTGGGTTATGGTTTCGACAGCGCCTCCGTTGCGCAGTGGAACGGTAGCGCGCTGTCCACGAAATACGTCTCCGCGCAGGAGCTCCTGGCGCAGATCCCGGCGACCGATATCGCGAGCGCAGGCTCCGCGGCCGTCACGGTCCAGAATGCCTCGCAAGGCGTCACCTCCAGCGTCAGCACGGTAACCATCGCTCCACCCCTGAAGGATGCCGTGGCGCTGCAGATCAACCCCGCGCATTCCGGCGCCGTCGACTTCAACTCGGTTTCATTGCCAAGCACCAGCAGCTGGGCGGTGAACGTCGGCGGGACGCCGAGTTATGCGCTGATTGCCGATGGCAAGGTGTTCATCACCGTGCAGATTACCAGTGGCTCGAATCCCAGCAGCGAGCTGCTCGCGCTCGATCAGAAAACAGGCGCTACCGCTTGGGGACCCATCAGCGTCAGCGGCCGGACCAATGCCACGTATGACGGCGGCACCGTGTTCGTGGTCAGTGCGCCGAGCACCGGCGCCGCAGACCTGCTGGCATACGACGCCGCAACGGGGGTGCAGAAGTGGAGCACGCCGCTTACCGGCCAGTACCTCTTTTCCTCCGGCCCGACCGCCGCGGACGGGTATGTATTTACCGGCGGCGCGGGATCCGCCGGAACGTTGTATGCCATCGAGGAAGGCTCCGGCGCAATCGCCTGGACGGAGCCGGTCATGAATGGGGACGACAGCACGCCGGCCGTGACGGCGGACGGTCTCTACGTGACCTATCCCTGTCAGGCCTACGATTTCCGCCCGGCGACCGGCGAGACCATCTGGTCGGAGAACTCCGGCTGCGAAGGCGGTGGCGGTGCGACGCCGGTCGAAGCCAATGGCGCTCTGTACGCCCCGAGCGTCTCAACCGGAGTCGATGGCAGCGTACTGAATGCCGAGACTGGGGCGAACGAAGGAACGTATACGGCGGACGTACTACCTGCATTCACCGCAACGACCGGCTACTTCCTGCAGGGCGGCACCCTGCGGGCGATCAGCGTGCCATCCGGCGCCATCCTGTGGAGCTTCACCGGTGACGGCCAGTTGGCCAGTTCCCCGATCGTGGTGAATCAGTACGTCTTCATCGGGTCCTCGTCCGGCAATCTCTATGCGCTGGATGCCTCGAGCGGCACCCTGCTTTGGCAGCAGAACCTCGGTGCCGCCATCCCTGCCAGCCCCGGCATGGACGGCGGCCTTCCACAGTCGGGGCTCGCAGCGGGCGACGGCCTGCTCGTCGTACCTGCGGGCGACACGGTCACCGCCTACACGCTGTCAACGAACCCGTAACTCACGGCCCGTCGCAGAAGGCAACGGGCCGGCGCAAGCTCTCGCCTGCGCCGGCCCGTGTCCTTCAAGTCCCGCGCGCCGCCGCCGTGCGGTGCGGCCCGTGCGCCATCAGCCGGCCGAGCTCTCGGACTCCTCACTCACGCTCGTCTCCTCGGTCTCCGGGATGCCGCCGCCTACTTCCATGAAGCTGCGCCGCTCCGTGCCTTCGCTCTTGCGTCGGCGCGAGGCATGAGTTGCGAACCCCGTGCCGGCCGGGATCAGCCGGCCGACGATGACGTTTTCCTTCAGGCCGCGCAGGTCATCCTGCAGACCGCGCACCGCCGCTTCGGTCAGCACGCGGGTGGTCTCCTGGAACGAGGCCGCGGAGATGAACGACTCGGTGGCGAGCGACGCCTTGGTGATGCCGAGCAGCACCGGCTGCAGCGCCGCCGACTGCTTGCCCTCCTGCTCCACCCGGTCGTTGATGTCGAGCGCGCGGGCGCGATCGAGCTGCTCGCCGCGCAGCAGCGTGGTGTCGCCCGAGGACTGGACCTCGGTCTTGCGCAGCATCTGGCGGATGATCACCTCAATGTGCTTGTCGTTGATCTTCACGCCCTGGAGGCGATAGACGTCCTGAATCTCCCGGACCAGGTAGTTGGCCAGCGCCTCGACCCCCTGCAGGCGCAGGATGTCATGCGGGTTCGGCTCGCCGTCGGCGATCACCTCGCCACGCTCGACCGTCTCGCCCTCAAAGACGTTGAGCTGGCGCCACTTGGGGATCAGCTCCTCGTACTTCTCTCCGTCATCGCTGGTGATGATCAGGCGCCGCTTGCCCTTGGTCTCCTTGCCGAAGCTCACGGTGCCCGACTTCTCGGCGAGAATCGCCTGGTCCTTCGGCTTGCGCGCCTCGAACAGGTCGGCGACGCGCGGCAGACCGCCAGTGATGTCGCGCGTTTTCGACGACTCCTGCGGAATGCGGGCGATGACATCGCCGAGCGAGACCCGCGCGCCGTCCTCGAGCGCGACGAATGCGCCCGCCGGCAGCGAGTACACTGCGGGGATTTCGGTATTGGCGAAGGTGACTTCCTTGCCCTTGGCGTTGACCAGCTTGATGGTCGCGCGCACATCCTTGCCGCCGCGCTGCTTGGTGTCGAGCACCACGGTGCTCGAGAGCCCCGTGACCTCATCCACCTGCGTGGTGACCGTCAGACCGTCAACGAAGTCCTGGAACTTGACGAAGCCGGCCACTTCCGTCACCACCGGATGGGTGTGCGGATCCCAGGTGGCTACCACCTGCCCCGCGGCGACCTGATCGCCTTCCTTGACGCTGATCATCGCGCCGTAGGGAATCTTGTAGCGCTCGCGCTCGCGGCCGAAATCATCAACCACGCCGATCTCGCCGGAGCGCGATACCGCCACCAGATGGCCCTTCTCGTGCTGCACCGTCTTGATGCGGTGGAAGCGGATGGTGCCCTTGTTGCGCACCTCGACGCTGCTCGCGGCGGCCGCTCGCGAGGCCGCACCGCCGATATGGAAGGTGCGCATGGTCAGCTGCGTGCCCGGCTCGCCGATCGATTGCGCCGCGATGACGCCGACCGCCTCGCCAATGCTGATCAGCCGCCCGCGCGCGAGGTCGCGTCCATAGCACTGCGCGCAAACGCCGTAACGGGTCCGGCAGGTGATCGGCGAGCGGACCTTGATCTGATCCACGCCTTCCTGCTCGAGATGGCGCACGAGCTTCTCATCGAGCAGCGCGCCACGCTCGATCAGCACCTCCTCGGTGCCCGGCTTGAGCACGTCGTCGGCCAGCACGCGTCCCAGCACTCGCTCGCCGAGCGCCTCGACGACGTCACCGCCCTCGACGAGCGGCGTCATGGTCAATCCGTTCGCGGTGCCGCAGTCGATCTCGGTGACCACCAGATCCTGCGCCACATCGACCAGACGGCGGGTGAGGTAGCCGGAGTTCGCGGTCTTCAGCGCGGTGTCGGCCAGGCCCTTGCGGGCGCCGTGCGTTGAGATGAAGTACTGCAGAACATTCAGACCCTCACGGAAGTTGGCCGTGATCGGCGTCTCAATGATCGAACCGTCGGGCTTCGCCATCAGGCCGCGCATGCCGGCGAGCTGGCGGATCTGCGCCGCGGAACCGCGGGCGCCGGAGTCGGCCATCATGAAGATGGAGTTGAAGGATTTCTGCCGCACCGTCTCGCCCTTGATGTCGCGGGCCTCTTCGGTGCCGAGCTTGTCCATCATGGCCTTGGCCACCTGGTCGTTGGCGCGCGACCAGATGTCCACCACCTTGTTGTAGCGCTCGCCGTTGGTCACCAGGCCCGAGGCGTACTGATCCTGGATCTCCTTCACCTCGCGGTCGGCGCTGTTGATGATGCGCGGCTTCTGGTCCGGGATCACGATGTCGTCGATTCCGAAGGACACACCGGCGCGCGTCGCGTAGTGAAAGCCCGTGTACATCAGCTGATCGGCGAAGATCACGGTCTCCTTCAGTCCCAGCGTGCGGTAGCAGGCATTGATCGTGGCGGAGATCGCCTTTTTCGTCATGTCCTGATTGATCAGGTCGAAGGACAGACCCTTCGGCAGGACCTCGAGCAGCAGCGCCCGGCCCACCGTGGTCTCGACCACGCGGGTGCGCTCGGGCGGATCGAGACCGACGACCCGTTCCTTGATGCGCACGTGCACCTTCGCCTGCAGGTCGACCGAGCGGCTCTCGTAGGCGCGATGCACTTCGTGCACGTCCGAAAACAGCATTCCTTCGCCGCGCGCGCCGATGCGCTCGCGCGTCATGTAATAAAGGCCCAGCACGACGTCCTGCGACGGCACAATGATCGGATCACCGTTGGCCGGCGAGAGGATGTTGTTCGAGGACATCATCAGCGCGCGCGCTTCGAGCTGCGCTTCCAGCGACAGCGGCACGTGCACGGCCATCTGGTCGCCGTCGAAGTCGGCGTTGAACGCGGTGCACACCAGCGGGTGCAGCTGAATGGCTTTGCCCTCGACCAGCTGCGGCTCGAACGCCTGGATGCCGAGGCGGTGCAGGGTCGGCGCCCGGTTCAGCAGCACCGGGTGCTCGCGGATCACCTCTTCGAGGATGTCCCACACCTCGGGTCCCTCGCGCTCGACCAGGCGCTTGGCGGCCTTGATGGTCGAGGCCTCGCCGCGTAGCTGCAGCTTCTGGAAGATGAACGGCTTGAAAAGCTCGAGCGCCATCTTCTTCGGCAGGCCGCACTGATGCAGACGCAGCTGCGGGCCGACCACGATGACCGAGCGGCCCGAGTAATCGACGCGCTTGCCGAGCAGATTCTGGCGGAAGCGGCCCTGCTTGCCCTTGATCATGTCGGCCAGCGACTTCAGCGGCCGCTTGTTCGTGCCGGTGATCGCCCGTCCGCGCCGGCCGTTGTCGAGCAGCGCATCGACCGCCTCCTGCAGCATGCGCTTCTCGTTGCGCACGATGATGTCGGGCGCGTTCAGCTCGAGCAGGCGGCGCAGGCGGTTGTTGCGGTTGATGACGCGCCGGTACAGATCGTTCAGGTCCGAGGTGGCGAAGCGGCCGCCGTCGAGCGGCACCAGCGGGCGCAGATCCGGCGGCAGCACCGGCAGCACGGTCATCACCATCCACTCCGGCTTGTTGCCGGAGTCGATGAATGATTCGATGAGCTTCAGCCGCTTGGAGAGGCGTTTGAGCTTCGTCTCCGAGGAGGTGGCCTGCATCTCCTCGCGCACCTTGGCGAGCTCGGCCGCGAGGTCGATGCTGCGCAGCAGCTCGTAGACGGCCTCCGCGCCCATGCGCGCGTCGAACTCATCGCCGTGCTCCTCGATCGCCTCGAGGTACATCTCGTCGGTGAGCAGTTGGCCGCGCTGCAGCGGCGTCATGCCCGCATCGATCACGACGAAGGCCTCGAAGTAGAGCACCCGCTCGATCTCGCGCAGCGTCATGTCGAGCATCAGCCCGATGCGCGACGGAAGCGACTTCAGGAACCAGATGTGCGCCACCGGGCTCGCGAGCTCGATGTGGCCCATGCGCTCGCGTCGCACCTTCGCCTGGGTAACCTCGACGCCGCACTTCTCGCAGACCACGCCGCGGTGCTTCAGGCGCTTGTACTTGCCGCACAAGCACTCGTAATCCTTCACCGGCCCGAAGATCTTGGCGCAGAACAGGCCGTCACGCTCCGGCTTGAACGTGCGGTAGTTGATGGTTTCGGGCTTCTTGACCTCGCCGTACGACCAGGCGCGGATCATCTCCGGCGAAGCGAGTCCGATCTTGATCGAATCGAACTGCTCGACCGGAGCATTAGTCTTGAAGAACTTAAGAAGATCTTTCATCGCATGTTCTCCTCACGGCGCGCCGTGATCAGTCCTGCTCCAGCTCCATGTTGATGCCCAGGGAGCGGATCTCCTTGACCAGCACATTGAAGGATTCGGGCATGCCGGCGTCCATCTGGTGATTGCCGTCCACGATGTTCTTGTACATCTTGGTACGGCCGTTCACGTCGTCGGACTTGACCGTCAGCATCTCCTGTAGCGTGTAGGAGGCGCCGTAGGCCTCGAGCGCCCAGACCTCCATCTCCCCGAAGCGCTGACCGCCGAACTGCGCCTTGCCGCCGAGCGGCTGCTGAGTCACGAGGCTGTACGGCCCGGTGGAGCGGGCGTGCATCTTGTCGTCGACCAGGTGATTGAGCTTGAGCATGTACATGTAGCCCACGGTCACCTGCCGCTCGAAACGCTCGCCGGTGCGTCCATCGAAGAGCTGCGTCTGGCCGCTGGTCGGAAGGTCGGCGAGTTCGAGCATGCGCTTGATCTCCGCCTCGCTCGCGCCGTCGAACACCGGCGTGGCCATCGGCACGCCGTGCGACAGGTTGCCGGCGAGCTGCTTCAAGTCCGTGCCGTCGAGGCTGTCGATGTCCTCGGGCTGCCCGCCGGTCTGGTTGTAGACCTGCTTGAGGAAGCCGCGCAGCTCCGCCTCCGCCACCTGCTTCTCGAGCATGCGGCCGATCTTCAGACCGATTCCCCTGGCCGCCCAGCCGAGGTGCGTCTCGAGCACCTGACCGACGTTCATGCGCGAAGGCACGCCGAGGGGGTTCAGCACGATGTCGACCGGAGTGCCGTCCTCGAGGTACGGCATGTCCTCAACCGGCACGATGGTGGAGATCACGCCCTTGTTGCCGTGACGGCCGGCCATCTTGTCGCCCGGCTGCACGCGGCGCTTCACGGCGAGGTATACCTTGACCATCTTGAGCACGCCCGGTGCGAGGTCATCGCCCTGCGTGATCTTGGCCTTCTTGTCCTCGAGACGCTTCTCGAACGCCTTGCGCTGCGCCTGCAGCCGCTCGGCGGCCTGCTCGAGCTGGCTGTTCGCCTCCTCGTCCTGCAGGCGGATCTCGAACCAGTTCTCCCGCGGCAGCTCATCGAGATACTCCGCACTGATGGCGGTGCCGGCCTTCAGACGCTTCGGACCACCGGCGGCGATCTGGCCGATCAGCATGGCGCGCACGCGCAGGAACAGGTCATCCTCGAGAATGCGTTGCTGATCGGCGAAATCCTTGCGGACCCGCTCGATCTCGGCCTTCTCGATCGACAGCGCGCGCGAGTCCTTCTCGACGCCGTCGCGCGTGAACACCCGCACGTCGATCACCGTGCCGTCCATGCCCGGCGGCACGCGCAGCCCGGTGTCCTTCACGTCGGAGGCCTTCTCGCCGAAGATCGCCCGCAGCAGCTTCTCCTCGGGCGTCAGCTGAGTCTCACCCTTCGGTGTGACCTTGCCGACCAGGATGTCGCCGGCCTTCACCTCCGCGCCGATGTAGGCAATGCCCGCCTCGTCGAGCTTGGCGAGCGCCGCATCACCGACGTTCGGGATGTCGGCGGTGATCTCCTCGGGGCCGAGCTTGGTGTCGCGCGCGACGCAGGTCAGCTCTTCGATGTGGATGGTGGTGAAGCGGTCCTCCTGCACCACGCGCTCGGAGATCAGGATCGAGTCCTCGAAGTTATATCCGTTCCAGGGCATGAACGCGACCAGCAGGTTCTGTCCGAGTGCGAGCTCGCCCAGGTGCGTCGAGGGGCCGTCGGCGAGCACATCGCCGCGCGCGATCACGTCGCCCGCGTTCACCAGCGGCCGCTGGTTGATGCAGGTGTTCTGGTTCGAGCGGGTGTACTTGGTCAGATTATAGATGTCGACGCCCGGCTCGCCCGCGGTGGTCTCCTCGTCGTTCACGCGCACCACGATGCGCGAGGCGTCGACGGAATCGACCATGCCGCCGCGCTTGGCAACCACAGTCACGCCGGAGTCGATCGCCACCGAGCGCTCCATGCCCGTGCCCACCAGCGGCGTCTCCGCGCGCAGCGTCGGCACCGCCTGGCGCTGCATGTTCGAGCCCATCAGCGCGCGGTTCGCGTCGTCGTGCTCGAGGAAGGGGATGAGCGAGGCGGCCACCGAGACGATCTGCTTCGGGCTGACGTCCATGTAGTTGATGCGGTCACGCTGCATGAGCGTGAACTCGTTCTGGAAGCGGCACGAGACGAGCTCGTCGGTGAGCTCGCCCTTGGGGCCCAGATTGGCATTCGCCTGGGCGATGGCGTAGTTGCCCTCCTCGATCGCCGAGAGGTAGTCGATCCGGTCGGTGACCCGGCCGTTCTCGACGCGCCGATACGGGGTCTCGAGGAAACCGTACTGATTGGTGCGCGCATACACCGCCAGAGAGTTGATCAGCCCGATGTTCGGGCCTTCCGGGGTCTCGATCGGGCAGACCCGGCCGTAATGGGTGGGGTGCACGTCGCGCACCTCGAAGCCGGCGCGCTCGCGGGTGAGGCCGCCCGGGCCGAGGGCCGAGACGCGCCGCTTGTGCGTGACCTCGGACAGAGGATTGTTCTGGTCCATGAACTGCGAGAGCTGTGAGGAGCCGAAAAACTCCTTCACCGCCGCCGCCACCGGCTTGGCGTTGATCAGCTCCTGCGGCATCAGCGGCTCGGTCTCGGCGACCGTGAGGCGCTCCTTGACCGCGCGCTCGACCCGAACCAGTCCGACCCGGAAGGCGTTCTCGGCCATCTCGCCGACGCTCCTGACGCGCCGGTTGCCAAGGTGGTCGATGTCGTCGACCTGGCCGTTGCCGTTGCGGATGTCGATCAGCACGCGCAGCACGTCAATGATGTCCGAGGTCGCCCCGTGCTGCTCGATGAGCTGCTTGGCGGTCTCGTCGGTGCGGGCGCCGAAGTACTTCTGGTCATAGAGAATGCCCGGGCCCGTGATCGCGTCACGGCCGACCCGGCGGTTGAACTTCATGCGGCCGACCGCCGAGAGGTCATAGCGCTCGGCGTTGAAGAACAGGTTCGCGAACAGGTTCTCGGCGGCGTCGCGGGTCGGCGGCTCGCCCGGGCGCATCATGCGATAGATCTCCACCAGCGCCTCGAAGCGGGTCTTGGTCGGATCGATGCGCAGCGTGTCGGAAATATACGCGCCGCGGTCGAGGTCGTTGACGTACAGCGTGTTGACCTGGGTGATGCCGCTCTGGATGAGCTTTTCGACAGAAGCGGCCGTCAGCACCTCGTTGGCCTTGGCGAGGATCTCGCCGGTCTCGGTATTGACCACGTCGTGCGAGAGGATCTTGCCGTACAGGTACTCGCGCGGCACGCGCAGACGCGTGACCTTGGCCTCCTCGAGCTGGCGGACGTGGCGGGCGGTGATGCGCCGGCCCTCCTCGACGATCACCTTCTCGCCGATGCGGATCTCGAAAGTGGCCGTCTCGCCGCGCAGGCGCTGGGGCACCAGCTGCAGCGCCACCTCGTCCTCGCCGAGGTGGAAGGTGTTGGTGTCGAAGAAGGTGGCGAGAATTTCCTCCTCGCTCATCCCGAGGGCGCGCAGGATGATGGTGACCGGCAGCTTGCGCCGGCGGTCGATGCGCGCGAACAGGCAGTCCTTCGGATCGAACTCGAAGTCGAGCCACGAGCCGCGGTAGGGAATGATGCGCGCGGAGAACAGGAGCTTGCCCGAGGAGTGGGTCTTGCCCCGGTCGTGATCGAAAAACACGCCCGGCGAGCGGTGCAACTGCGACACGATGACCCGCTCGGTGCCGTTGATAATGAACGTGCCGTTGTCGGTCATCAGCGGCAGCTCGCCGAGATAGACCTCCTGCTCGCGCACGTCCTTGACCGGCTTCTTCGCGCCCGGAGCCTCCTTGTCGAGCACGATCAGGCGCACCTTGACGCGCAGCGGCGCGGCGTAGGTGAGCCCGCGCAGCTGACACTCCTTGACGTCGAACACCGGCTCGCCGAGCCGGTAACTCACGTACTCGAGCGAAGCATTTCCGGAATAGCTCGAGATCGGGAACACGCTCCTGAATGCGGCATGCAGCCCTATGGAGTCGCGTGCGTCCTCGGGCTTCTCGGCCTGCAGAAACGTGCGGTAGGAGTCGAGCTGAATGGCCAGCAGGTACGGCGTGTCCAGGATGCCTGGCTGCTTGCCGAAGTTCTTGCGGATGCGCTTCTTCTCGGTGAAGGAATAAGCCATCTCGGGTTCACCTCAGGAAAAAATTGCGTTCGTCCATCAAGCAGCCCTCCGTGGACCTCCTGCCGGCACGCCCCTCCCGGGCGGTCGTTTGGCCGGCTGCGGCGGCATCCCGCCTCGACGGCCTGCGGGGCTTTTCACCCCAAGGGTCCGGGCCGGGGCCGCGCAGCGCGGCCCCGGCCCATCGCCTTACTTGATCTCGACTTTGGCGCCGGCATCCTCGAGCTTCTTCTTGAAGCTCTCGGAATCGGCCTTCGACACGGCCTCCTTGACGGTCGAGGGCACGGCCTCGACCAGGTCCTTGGCTTCCTTCAGGCCGAGGCCGGTGATTTCGCGAATCACCTTGATGACGGTGACCTTCTTGTCGGCCGGGTATTCCTTGAGGATGACGGTGAACTCCGTCTTCTCCTCGACGGGGGCCGCCGCGGCGCCGCCGGCCGGAGCGGCCGCCATGGCCACCGGGGCCGCGGCGGTGACGCCGAACTTCTTCTCCATGTCGGAGATGAGCTCGACGACCTCCATCAGGGTCATCTTGGAAATCGCATCGAGAATTTCGTCTTTGCTGACAGCCATGTTGGTTCTCCGCAGATTCAATTTGGACAAAGGGGCGTGGTGTTACGCGGCCTGCTTCTGGTCGCGAACCGCGGCCAGGGTGCGGGCGAGCTTCGCCGGCGGCTCCGCCAGCGTCGCGACGAACTTCTGGATCGGCGCCTTGATCACGCCGAGCAGCATCGACAACGCCTGCTCGCGGGTCGGCAGACTGGCAACCTTGTCGAGTTCCCCGGCCGGCAGCACCTGCCCGCCGAGAGACACCAGAGTCGCCGTGAGCTTGTCGTTCGCCTTCGCGAAGTCCTTCACCAGGCGCGCGGCGGCGCCCGGATCGTCCTTCGAGAACGCGAGCACGAGCGGCCCCTTGAGCTTCGGTCCCACCTGCTCAAAGGTCGTGCCGGCGAGCGCCCGGCGGGCGAGCGTGTTCTTCACGACACGCAGGTACACGCCCTGGGCGCGCGCCCTGGCGCGCAGCTCAGTCATCTGTCCGACCGTCAGGCCGCGGTACTCGGCAGCCACAACGGACTGCGCCGTGGCGGCCACTTCGGCCACCTCGGCTACCATCGCCTTCTTGTCTTCCAGGTTAAGTGCCATTCCTTCTCTCCTCTCGGGTGAGAAGATCACGGTTTACGAATGAAGCCGCCGGTTGCCCGGCGCGCTTCCCCATCGTCTCCGCCGCGGCGGGGCCTTGCGGACCCGAAGCGGCGGCGGTGACCCCTCACGCCGCGAGGACCAACCTCGATGCGATCAGCGGTTCACCATCTGCGCAGGCAGTCATTAAGAGGGACGGTCCCTCGCCTGCGGTCTTCGATGATGGCCGGTCCCTTGAGCAGACCGGCCCGCATCAAAACGGGTCATGCGCTTGCGCGCAGGACTGACGCGGTGCGCCGCAACCGGCGCGCCGCGTGCCTCGATCAACGATTCAACAAACCTCTCATCAGCTCAATGTCGCCTGATCGACCAGGACGCCCGGGCCCATGGTCGAGGAGACGGTCACGCGCTTCAAATACTGGCCCTTGGCCGCGGCCGGCTTGGCCTTGTGCAGATCGGCGACCAGCGCCGCCAGGTTCTCCTTCAGGGCGTTGACCTCGAAGCTGGCCTTGCCGATCGTGCAGTGCACGATGCCGGCCTTATCAACGCGGTAGGTCACCTGGCCCGCCTTGGCGTTCTTCACCGCCGTCGCCACATCCGGGGTCACCGTGCCGACCTTCGGGTTCGGCATCAGGCCGCGCGGGCCGAGAATCTGGCCGAGCTGACCGACCACGCGCATGGCATCGGGACTGGCGATCACCCGGTCGAAGTTGATCTCGCCGGCCTTGACCTGTGCGGCCAGGTCCTCGAGGCCGACGATGTCGGCGCCGGCAGCCTTGGCGATCTCCTGGTTCTTGCCGGAGGTGAACACCGCCACGCGCACGGTCTTGCCGGTGCCGTGCGGCATCACCGTCGAGCCGCGCACCTGCTGGTCGGACTTGCTCGCGTCGATACCGAGATTCACCGCCGCATCGATCGTCTCATCGAACTTGGCCTTGGCGAACTCCTTGACCAGCTTGAACGCCTCTTCGACCGGATAGGTCTTGCCCGGGGCGAGCTTGCCCTGCCAGGACTTCACACGCTTGCTGAGTGCCATGATCACGCCTCCTCCACATCGACGCCCATGCTGCGCGCGCTACCGGCGATGGTGCGCACCGCGGCATCGAGATCGGCCGCGGTCAGATCGGGCTGCTTGGTCTTGGCGATCTCCTCGAGCTGCTTGCGGTTGATCTTGCCGACCTTGGTGGTGTTGGGCGTGCCGCTGCCCTTCTCGATGCCGATCGCCTTGCGGATCAGCACCGAGGCCGGCGGTGTCTTCATCACGAACGTGAAGCTGCGGTCCGCGTAGACGGTGATCACCACCGGGATCGGCAGACCCTTCTCGAGCTTCTGGGTCTGCGCGTTGAACTGCTTGCAGAACTCCATGATGTTCACGCCCTGCTGGCCGAGTGCCGGCCCGATGGGCGGTGAAGGATTTGCGGCGCCCGCGGGCACCTGCAGTTTCACGTAGCCTTGGACTTTCTTCGCCATCGATCTCTCCCGGGTTCAAACGCCGATCAGGCTCCCCGTCGTGGATTCCGTGGGCTCGCGCCCTGTCGCTGCGGCCATGCGGGCCGCCTCGCCCGGCCCCGAGGGGCCGGCACTGTCGAGACCGCGCAGCGCTCGCGGCCCCTCACATTCCTGCAGCGGCGCTGCGCATCGCACCCGGCGATGGGCTGCGCCGCCAATCGCGGCCGTCCTAGGCCTTCTCGACCTGTGCGAAGTCGAGCTCCACGGGCGTCGAGCGCCCGAGAATCTGCACGGCCACCTGCAGCCGGCTCTTCTCGTAGTTGACGCTCTCGACGACCCCGTTGAAATCGTTGAACGGCCCGTCGATCACGCGCACCACCTCGCCCGGCTCGAACAGCACCTTCGGGCGCGGCTTTTCCGCGCCTTCCTCGACGCGGCGCAGGATCTGCATCGCCTCGCGATCGGTGATGGGCGCGGGCTTCTCCGGCGTGCCGCCGATGAAGCCGAGGACCTTCGGCACCTCGCGCACGAGGTGCCAGGTGTTCTCGTCCATCTCCATGTGCACCAGCACGTAGCCGGGATAGAACTTGCGCTCGCTGCGACGCTTGTGGCCGTCGCGCATCTCCACCACTTCCTCGGTCGGCACCAGAATCTCGCCGAACTTGCTCTCGAGCCCGGCGCGCTTGACCCGCTCCTTGAGCGACTCGGCGACCCGGTGCTCGAAGTTCGAGTAGGCGTGCACCACGTACCATCTCAGCGCCACGAATCAGCCCCCCTGTCCGGTCAACGCGCGCGTCGCCCAGGCGAGCACGACATCCAGGCCCCAGAAGAACAGGCCCGCGATCGCCACGAACGCGAACACCACGACGGTAGTCATGGTGGTCTCGTTACGGGTCGGCCAGACGATCTTGCGCAGCTCCACGCGCGCGCTCACCGCGAACTCGCGGAACTCCCCGCCGTAGCGGGAGAAGGCCACGATCAGCACGCCCACGGCGATGCCGCCGGCGACGTAGATCCAGCGCATCCAGGCCACCTGGGCGCCGAGCAGGTAATAGGCTGCGATGCCCGCGGCGACCGCGAGCGCTGCTACCCACAGCTTCACCTTGTCCGCTGTGCCGATTGCGTCGATTTTGGTTTCGTCTGTCATGTCATCGGTTGGCAGGCCAGGAGGGAATCGAACCCCCAACCTGCGGTTTTGGAGACCGCCGCTCTGCCAATTGAGCTACTGGCCTGTGTGACTCGCCTTACTTCTGGATCTTCGCGACGACGCCGGCACCGACGGTGCGGCCGCCCTCGCGGATGGCAAAGCGCAGCCCCTCTTCCATCGCAATCGGGCTGATCAGCTCCACCGTCATCTTGATGTTGTCCCCGGGCATGACCA